>JAJFMA010000073.1 GCA_021772415.1 Chlamydiota bacterium | reverse complement strand
GCGCCTGCAAGCATCACCAGATAAAGCTGATCTTTGGCGTCTTCCTCCTCACGCATGTCGGAGACATGCCCTCGTCAGAATCCACCAAATCTCAACTTCATCTGGCGCGCTTGCAGGCGGATTAGGACACAATCAGGGGTTAAAAGACGGGTTAGCAGATGGATGGGGCATGTGCATGAATTGGATTACTCATACGATTTACAGAGGCCTTTTCAGAGAAGGGAATTTGCATAAAGGAGACATTCTAGAATGCAAAGCTAATTCTACCGGCTTTCAAGAGATAAAGCTCAGGGGAAGAGAATACACAGGATATTTTGACAACGCGCGCACCGGAACTGGTGTAGCCAAATTCAGTGGCCATTACTTCTATTATGGAGCATTCGAAAAGGGGGAACCCTCCGGGTATGGTCTGTCGATCTGTGCGGGGCTCGACGATAGTGACTACGTCAGGACATGTGGCGAAGGGTGGACAGATCCCATCATTGGGCCCTTCTGCGGGGCCAGTCTTTGCCGCTGTAAAGGATTCGACGATGCTGACCACCTCATGACATGTGGCGTTGTGCGTCGACAGATCACATCATTTGGGATTCTGAGGGTAACGTCACCGATAGCGAAAAGGCTTTCTCGAAAATCTACGATGGTTCGGTAATGAATGGATCTCCTCATTTTTCGGGCACCATGACTTATGCCGATGGCAGGATCTACCAAGGCGAGTTTTGGCAAGGGGAACGTCACGGCCAAGGGGAATTGCTAAAAAACCAGACCTCCTTTGAGGGTTGGTTTATTCATGGAAACTTCGCCGGTACACTCGAGGTTGTGACATATCGCGATCGCACGATCAATGGCCACGACGTTTGGCTTGCAAGGCGAAACAACGAAGGCTATCTAGAAGGAACAAAGAAACTGGCAGAGCCCTCAAAGAAACACCGACTGCTACGAAGTATTCAATTAGCTACGGAGCTCAATGAGCGCGAGAAACTTGAAAGACAGCAAGGACTTGTCCAGGCGTCCCATGCATGGAAAAGGGGCTCATCGATCACCACCTCCATGAAATCGGCAGAAGGCAAGCGACGGCAACGTGCAAACAAAAATATCTCCCAGGCGAAGCTGTAGAAGCATAAAGTGGTGAGCTCCCCATCACCGATTTCGTGTATCGCCACCAATTAATTGGTGGCGATACACTTGGCACTGCGTTCTATTAGAGCTTGAATTATAAAACATAACTTTTAGAAATTATAAAATTATTTCATTTACTTTTATTTTAGATTTTAATAAAATAATTAGCGCAAAACAGCAAAACAGGATCAAAAGGGTTTTATTATGGAAAGAATAGATGGTTCACAACTCAAACGAACAAACAACGACTACCAAAGGGATGGCGGATCGTCTTCAGGGTCATCGGTCTCGTGGAATGGCAGAGACATCAGCGAAAGACAACAAGAAGCGGGTGCCATCCCACGGCCAGGAGAGAATGTAGTAAAGTGCGATGAGTCAATCGAAGAGCACGAGTCGGAATACCTACTTCGCGAGGAGTCGTGCGACGACACTAAATACGTAGGACTCTTTCTCCGAGATAGACTAACAGGCGACGGACAGATTATTTTCGAAGACGATCAGGTGTACTACGGTCAGATAGAAAATGGAGAACCACATGGGCGCGGTATTTTGTACTACCCCAACAACTCCATCGCCCTAGCAACGTTTTCTTTCGGGGAAATACTCGACGGAGAAACCGTGCAAACATTTCGGGACGGGCGCGTAACGCGCACAGAATACGTCGGCGGATATGAAACTAAGGTGACAGTGGCCTACGATAATGAGGTGGTTCTAGAAAAAAGGTACTATACGGAAGTTGAGCTGTTAGACTTATCCATAAAAATTGACGACATGGTCCTTCTATGTTCTGTAGATGCCGATGGAAAAATTATCGGTGATTTCTCTCTATATTTGAACGAGGAGAAGATTTTTTGCGGTCCCAAACCTGCGGCAATCCGAAAAAATCTGTGCGCTAGCGACGCGGAAAACCTAAACCTAGTTTGGACAACGCTCCTGGAACATACGGATGCTCTAGCTGCCGATGATGATAGCGAGGAAGTAGGCTTGTTCGACTCTATGGAATTCAAGGGTAATAAGTACCTAGGGGCCATCCTCGACTACAACAGCCACAACGGTGTCGGACAAATCACTTTCGCCAATGGCGACGTCTATTATGGGCCGTTTGAAAGCGGAGAACCTGTAGGATTTGGCTTCACGTTTCATTCGAATGGCTCCATTTCTTGCGGAGAAAGAAGCGAACTAAGTCTCCCCTATGAAGAACACATCGAAGAACTTCCGCAGCAGGGAACTCTTTTCTATACTAGAGAAGGCTCGGTTCTGAATGAACCGGACGGGAAAAACGAAATATGGAAAGAGTACAGTGGGGAAGTGCTAAACGGAGTGCCTCATGGCACGGGTACAATGAAATATTTAACCAACGGCCACTCCTACTCTGGAGAGTTCAGCAACGGTGCATACAACGGCATCGGAGTACTCGAGTGGTCCGACGGGTGCTACTGTGGCAAATTCAGTGAAGGCAAGTTTCATGGCTATGGAGAACTTCTCCTAAGGGGAGACTCGTTTGAGGGCACATTTAGCGACGGGCATTTTGTTGGACAGGTCGAACTCCTGAAACTTGATGGCAAGGTCTTTGTATTGACGTACAACGAAAGCGGCCAACCTGTAGCAAAAGTCGAGGCAACAGAAGCCACAAAAACACACCAAGTTCGAAAAGAGAAGTGGCCTCAGATGGATTTTGAGGCTTATGCCAAAAATTGGTCTCGCAAGTCTCCAAGCCACCGGTTTCGTAAAGGAGGTCAGTTCTAGACTTCCACTAATACACATGAGACCCGTATTGACATCGAAACCTCACACAAACTCGATCGCTCTAGCCACGCCCACGCTTTCAAAAGAAAGATAGAAGTCTCCAAGCCCAATATATTTTAAAAAGAAATTTGAAATTTTAAAACCAAAAAGAAAAATAAACTAAAAAGGTTCATTATGTTTCACACACCTGAATTCAATATTTTAAATCTTGGCACTGCAGAAAACCTAGTCTCTGCATGCGTTCATATCATTGGTAAGCCTGTCAACTATTGGATGGGAAGAACGGTAGAGGCTGCAGACAAAAATGACCTGTCCAAAGTGCAGCCACAAATACTCTCCGGTATAAAGCCTGCTGACAAACGTCCAGCAATAGCTATAGGCGAACCTATACTACCTGCATCGTCGGGTTCAGGCTCCAACAGCTCTTGCGTTACCCCAAGCTACACCGGACAACTTGATGGCACACTGTCCGGAAAGGGAGTCATTACCTTTCCTGATG
>JAJFMA010000072.1 GCA_021772415.1 Chlamydiota bacterium | reverse complement strand
GCGCCTGCAAGCATCACCAGATAAAGCTGATCTTTGGCGTCTTCCTCCTCACGCATGTCGGAGACATGCCCTCGTCAGAATCCACCAAATCTCAACTTCATCTGGCGCGCTTGCAGGCGGATTAGGACACAATCAGGGGTTGAAGTGTGAGTGCACAGTGTTGTTGATTGAGTTGCTTTCTGTCGCTCCTTCAGAGCTTAGAACACTTCTTCAACCTACCTAGGGCTTGCGCCCTAGGCTGTAAAGCTGTTGGGACTTCGCCCCTGAAGATGGGTCCACTTTTTCCTTGTAAACTCGAATAGGGAGAGTAGATTTGCCTACCCCGTGAACATGTACGCAGACGCTCAGGCTCGACTTTCGATATTTCATTTATTAATACTATAAATTCAATGTGTTGTCTCTCATATGGCCCTCTGGGCCTCATGATAGAGTGTGGTGAGTTTCTGCCTACGCGATCTTATTGCTGCCTTAAACCTGTGTTCACGTGAATCATCTATTCTAAGAGGCTCATAATGAGTAATCTTAGAGGATATACTATGGCGGTGCAGACTCTGCCTTTTGGCCTTCCAACGTTGTGGGACAGTCCCACACAAGCGCTGTTACAATCCGCTGAAGAGCTGCGTACTTGCGATGATATGATTGGCTCTGTCGTGGGCTCGCGCGTATTGGCGATGTCAGCAACGGCGATGGCGGTTTTTGAGGCGCTTGGGCATGCGCTTCTGGCGGGAGCTACGATTCCTCTAGCCATTATCAAAACACCTATTGTTCTTGGGCTACGCGCCGGCTTCCTCGGGACTTGGGTGTTCTCTCTTTGGGTTGCGGATAAGCTGCTGACTAAGAGTGTTGTGCGTTGGGTTCAGTTTACACTGCTTCAGGTCATTCTATTGCGTGCCAGCCCAAGAGGCTGGTCAGCACAGTGGGCTCAATGGAAGGATATGTTTAAAGGATTGGGGACCTATGCCAATAAAATGGCTGATGACGCCTATGCCCTCGATGCCTTCGTTGAACGCTGGGCTGGCTGGGAGCATGCGCGTCACCATATTGGGCGCGCCGGTAAGCTGACTTGGTTTGCGTGCAAATCCAGTAGCCAGGCGTGGTTAGATCCTAAAAAAGTTATTGACGGATTCGACAAGGTAATTCCTTGGCCACGGAACTTTGACGATCGTTGTGCCGAATGGGTACAGGGCCATAAGGGCCTAATAGGTATTTGTGCGGCTGTCGCTGGCGCTGCCTTGCTCCATTATAATTGTGAGGGCTACGAGACTCGAGGCGAATGGGGCGAGACGATCGCGACTAAAGCCCGTCACGTGACCGCTGGTAGCATTGGTGTTGGATGTGAAGTGGTTCCATGGGTCTTCAACCACACTGTTGGAACTGCGTGGAGTATGTGGAAGGGGCCGATCTCTGCTGTTGCCAACGCGCTGCATGCCCTTATTGATATAGCGAATGCACTTGTTGCTAATAACCAACTCACCGCCGAGAGGAACCGTCTGCTACAGCAGCTTGTTGAGGGTACTGAGGATAGGTGTCCCGCTGTGCCGATATCCCAGCTTTTTGATAGCTAAGCACTCCCGGTAATAACAAAGATGCCAGCAATTGGCAGATATGTTAGCATCGTACCCCCATTTTGCTTAAGGAGGGTGCATGCTGGGTACTTCGTTCGCGATGGACTACAAGGGGGCGGCAGCCTGGGTGCCGGTCTATGGAAGTCCTACGGTTTCGCTGATGCGCTGTGTCGAAGAATGGCGTAAGGAAGATGCTGGCTGGTTCAAGAACCAAGTGCTTGCGCGTTCGGCGTGCGTAGCTGCGGTCGGGGCTGCGGCTCTGGAAGCCTTGGCTCACGCCTTAGCGGCTGTCGGGACGTCGGCGGGCATGGTCCTGCGGGCTACTGTGCGTACCGTTCTCCGTACTGTAGGGGGAATCCTAGGTGGAACCTGGGGTTGGATCTACGGCAACGCCATCTCTTTTGATATTCGTGTCTGGATTCGCCGCATTATCATCAACGTTGTCATCTTTTCCAGGGGTATCCGCATTGCGTGGGATCACTGGATGGAGCGCCGAGTGATGGCTGCGGATCACCTGTTTTTAGGTATACGTTTCTGGGCGTATGCCCTCCGTGCTAATGACGTGATGAAACAGCTTTTTTGTTTCGAACGGGTCGCACACCATGCTGGGCAGGCGTGGTCATTTGTGGCTTTTGGTGGTTCGACACTGTTTGCTGGAGTCTTGTCTCCGGAGACCGCTATGGAGCGCTGCAAGGTTTTGCAGCTGGGAGCTCCCATGCCAGGGCCATCGCTGATTGATCGTGTCACTAATATCGTGACGCGTTACTGGTGGGCAGCGACCGGTGTTGCTGCTGTCGCGGCTGGAGTGTGGATGTACTCAAGGGGCAAACCTGATGCTGACGGTAAGTTAGAGCCTTATGAAGATATTCATGATTTCGCCGCCGATATGGGTGACAAAGCTGTCGACGTTTCTAGGAAAGTTGTCGACGCTACCTTCGGGCTCATTTTTGGTTTCGCTGGAGACCTTGTCACGTGGTTCCGTACAAGTATTCGCCATATGGAAGCCGACATGGTGTACAAGGCTGCACAGATGGAACATTGGAAGGTTGAAGAGGCACTCTGGGACGCTCAGAAGGCGCATATGGTTGACGAGAACAAGTATATTAAATTGCGCAGTCAGCATCTCACACTTTCAGGTCAGCAATGTGCTAACCCTGGCCTTGAGGGGTTCTTGTAGGTTCACTCGTGAGGGTGGGGTAAGGCATAAAAGCACCCTGAACCCCGATGAGAGTGTAAAGAAATATCCAAATGCTCCTTTTTTTGAAGCCCGAAGGGCTGACGAGATGTATAGCCCCGGGTGAAACCCGGGGTATGCATAAAATGATATTCAGCCCTGAAGAGAGTGTAAAGAAATAGCACAAGGATATAAATCACGATAAATTGTTCATAAGGCCCGAAGGGACGACTCATTGTAGCCCCACCCGGGAGGGTGGGGTAAGATTCGAAAGAAATCTGAGGCCTGTAAGGCCGACTCGTGGCTCCATAAGCGGTTCATGAGTA
>JAJFMA010000071.1 GCA_021772415.1 Chlamydiota bacterium | reverse complement strand
GCGCCTGCAAGCATCACCAGATAAAGCTGATCTTTGGCGTCTTCCTCCTCACGCATGTCGGAGACATGCCCTCGTCAGAATCCACCAAATCTCAACTTCATCTGGCGCGCTTGCAGGCGGATTAGGACACAATCAGGGGTTTAAGGCCTGAAGCGAGTGTAAAAAATAGGCACAAGGTTCCTTTTTTAAGGCCCGAAGGGCTGGGCACCTGTATGGCCTGGGGTGTAGCCCCAGGAAGGCGTATTAATCTCTGGAGCGCTGTAGAGAGTGTCAAGAAACATAGATATAGCCTAAATCGCCATGGATTTTCATGAGACCCAACGGGTCGTCTTATGATAGCCCCACCCGTGAGGGTGGGGTAAAGTGGAATATGAATTTGAGCCCCTCTTGGGGCGGCTTGTGGCCCCGATTCATGGATCCGGAGAAGAACGTGCTTCGCATTACTCATGGCACTGGATGAAACGCTCTGTGTCGGTTTTATCCGCTGGGGCCACAAGGCGCCCCTAAGGGGGCTCAGGGCGCTTTTTTGCCTTACCCTCACGGGTGGGGCTATCATAAGCTGGCCCGTTGGGCCTCATGATGGAACTCGCTGCGTTTGATGGAGGATATGAAAAGAACCTAAATTCGAGTATTTATTTACAAATTCTGGGTAATGACAAGGGCTGTGCCCTGGGCTATGATATCTGAGCCCGTGGGGCTCTTCGGATGAATAGCACGCTGCGGTTTCCTGACACTCCTTCTGGGCATTATGAGGAAGATCTAGGTGTCTTACTTAGTCACGTGTGGATTCGATGACGCAAGCTATTAACATGCAATAAATAATGATAGTAACACCGAAAGTAGAGACGGAGGTGTAGAGTTTGGATGGGGGATCGCTGCCCTGATGATTGGCTACTTGTCTCCTTTTTCTACGGACTTTAAAGTGAGCCCTTGTGATTTAATGTGGTGTTTTCTACAAAAAAGTAACGACTATAATCTTGAGACAGGGGCATATATATGTCCCAAGGGCTGTCCCCTTGACAAAAACTGTGTGGGTGCCGGACAATGCCGATGCTATAAATCCTTAAGTGGCTCCTATTTAGGTATTCGTAATTTTTATAGAATCACCATTAGCGCTGACAAGGACGGATGATCTGGTTCCCAACACAAGCAAATAGTAGGCGCGTCGACACAATCCGGGTATGTCGAACGCAGATAAAGGGTTAGCAAGCAAAAAAATGGCTAAATCTACTGTTAAAGAGAGCTTCGCTCCACAGCACCAGCAGAAAATCGACGAGCTGGTCGGGATCGCGAAAGACCAAGGTTTTATCACCTACGAAGAGATCAACGAGGTCTTGCCGATGTCTTTTGACTCGGCAGAGCAGATAGACCAGGTCTTGATGTTCCTCAGTGGGATGGATATTCAGATCCTCAACCAATCCGAGGTTGAGCGTCAGCGTGAGCGCAAGAAGGAAGCTAAAGAGCTCGAGGGCATGCCTAGGCGCTCTGAAGGCGCTCCTGACGACCCTGTGCGTATGTACCTCAAGGAGATGGGCAGCGTCCCGTTGCTTAGCCGTGAGGAAGAAGTTGAGATCTCCAAGCGTATTGAGAAGGCGCAGATTCAGATTGAGCGCATCATCATGCGTTTCCGTTTTTCGACGCAGGAAACGATTTCTATTGCGCAGTACCTGATCCAGAACAAAGAGCGCTTTGACAAGATCGTCACGGAAAAAGAAATCCCCAACAAAGCGCACTTCATTAGCTTGTTGCCAAAGCTCTGTCAGCTGCTTCGTGAGGAGGATAATATCCTCGATGACCTACTACAGCAGCTTGAAGCCCCCAAGATTAAGAAAGCCGACAAAGTCCGCATTCAGGATGAAATTGAAAAGTGCCGCATCCGCTCGCAGGCGTACCTGAGGCTGTTCCACTTCCGTCAGAATGTCATCGAAGACTTCGGCGAGGTCATCCTCGGAGCTTACGACCGTTTCCTTGAGCTAGAGCGGGAGATCCGCGACCTCCAGCCGCGTGCTGAGCGCAACAAGTACGCTAAGAGCAAGCTGATGGCCGCGCAGCGCAAGCTGCACAAGCGCGAACTTGCTGCAGGGCGTAACCTCGACGAGTTCAAGAAAGACGTCCGCATGCTGCAGCGCTGGATGGACAAGAGCCAAGAAGCCAAGCGTGAGATGGTGGAGTCCAACCTCCGCCTTGTGATTTCGATAGCGAAGAAGTACACCAACCGTGGTTTGTCGTTCTTGGATCTTATCCAAGAGGGGAACATGGGCTTGATGAAAGCTGTCGAGAAGTTCGAATACCGCCGCGGCTACAAGTTCTCCACATACGCTACATGGTGGATCCGTCAGGCTGTCACGCGTGCCATCGCTGACCAGGCGCGTACCATCCGTATTCCTGTGCATATGATCGAGACCATCAACAAGGTCTTACGTGGCGCGAAGAAGCTCATGATGGAAACAGGGCGAGAGCCTACTCCAGAAGAGCTCGCCAATGAGCTAGGGATGACGGCGGAGCGTATCCGCGAGATTTACAAAATTGCTCAGCATCCAATTTCTCTGCAGGCAGAGGTCGGAGATGGCGGCGAGAGCCAGTTCGGAGACTTCCTCGAAGATACTTCGGTCGACTCTCCTGCTGAAGCGACAGGCTACTCTATTCTCAAAGATAAGATGAATGAGGTCCTAGAGACTCTCACGGATCGTGAGCGCAAGGTTCTCATTCAACGCTTTGGCCTTATGGATGGCAAGCCTAAGACTCTTGAAGAGGTGGGTCTGCAATTCAGCGTTACACGCGAAAGGATTCGCCAGATCGAAGCCAAAGCCCTGCGTAAGATGCGCCACCCGACGCGTTCTAAGCAGCTAAAAGCCTTCCTAGACCTGCTGGAATCTGAATAGACCCTATCCGCCTGTGATGACACATGACAGCACCTGAGACACTTGCGCCTACCTCTGCCGACGCTTTGGTTAAGTTGATTGAGCCGGGAGGGCGCGTCTCGCTGTTCCTCAAAGGCTTTGAAGCACGCCCTCAGCAGCAGGACATGCTGCGCCAGGTTGCAGGAGCCTATAGCAATTCGGAAATAGCGCTCATTGAAGCTGGCACCGGCACGGGAAAGAGCCTTGCCTACCTCATTCCGGCCCTGGTCCACGCAGCAACGCAAAAGAAGCGCACGGTTATAGCTACAGGGACTATCACCCTTCAGGAGCAGCTCGTTAGAAAAGACATCCCTATGCTCATGCACGCGCTGGGGCTCGATCTTAAAGTCTGCCTTGTCAAAGGGATGGGTAACTACCTTTGCAAGCGTAAATTCGACGACACCCTTCCCAGCGCCGAGGCGCGTCCCGATGCCGAACGCGAGCAGCTGGCGCAGCTGTCGCAATGGGCCGAAGTCACGCGCGATGGCTCGCGTTCGGACATGTCGATGATACCTTCGTACAATGTCTGGGAGCTTGTCGGCGCCGAACCCGACACCTGCAATTTCCGCAAGTGTAGCCACTACAATAAGTGCTTCTTCTTCCAGGCACGTAAGCAGGCCGAAGACGCCCAGATCCTCGTGGTTAACCACCACCTGCTTTTTGCTGACCTTGTGCGGCGTGCTCAAGAGGACAACTACGACAAGGCTGCGATCCTCCCCGAGTACGACCACCTTATCATCGACGAAGCGCATAATATCGAAGATGTCGCCGCCGAGTATTTTGCATCGAGAGTAACGCGCTCCGAGGCCTCAAGGCTTGTGGCGCGGCTAAGCTCCGAGAGAACAGGCAAGCTCACAGATTTTAAGCGCAAACTCACAGAGCATTTCTCTCGTTCAAAAAAAGAGCAGCCACCAATAGCTGCTGGAATCCGGGATCGTCTCCTTCATGATCTTCCATCGCTGCGACGCCACTATGTGCAGCAGTTTGGAGATCTCTTTGATGCCCTCACAACGTTCACTGAGCATCATCAGGTACAGCGTGATGGGCAAGGTGCGCCGCGAGGCGAAATTAAGCTGCGACTACGTCCTGAGCACCTTGAAAGCCCAACATGGGCGTGCGAAATCATCCCTCTTGTCGACAAGCTAGCGAGCAATTTAGCGAAATACTCGTCTGGCATAGCGATGATGCTTGTCGATGCAAAAGACCTCCCAGAGGATTTTGTTGAGCAGGCACAAGGCATTTTTCACGATATTGGCGCACTAAATGGGCGGCTTGCAGAAATTCGTATGAAGCTCAAAAGCCTTGTCGCGAGCAAAGAGGAGCCCGACAGTGTCCGCTGGCTCGAAGTGCAGTACAGCCGCGCTGGGACAGCTAACTGCACCTTAGTGGGTGCTAGACTCGATATTGCCCCCAAACTTCGTGAGCACCTGTTCAATAAATTTAAGTCTATTGTTCTCTGTAGTGCCACCTTGGCGACTAAGAGCGATTTCAGCTTCTACAAGCAGCGTCTAGGGCTCGAAGACCAAGGCAAACTCCAAAAAAAGCTAACCGAAACGGCCTTTTCATCGCCGTTCGACTATGATAAGCAGGCGTTGCTCGCTATCCCTACGGATATGCCGGCCCCTACTAGCGAAAAGTTCTTTGATGCGGCCTGTGAGCGTATCTGGGAATCGGTGTGTGCCAGCCGAGGTAATGCTCTAATTCTTTTCACTAGCTATGGGATGCTTAGGAAGGCCTACGACGCGCTGGTAAAGCGTTTGGCTGAGCGTCGTTTCCACGCCTTTAAGCAGGGCGATAGCGCGCGTCACCGCCTTCTAGAGCAGTTCCGAGAGACGGATTATTCGGTACTCTTTGCTACCTACTCGTTTTGGGAGGGCGTAGACCTTGCTGGCGACACCCTGCGCTGTGTTGTGATTGTAAAACT
>JAJFMA010000008.1 GCA_021772415.1 Chlamydiota bacterium | reverse complement strand
AATAGACGCAATGCACGCAATGCACTCAATGGACTCAATGGACGCAATGGACGCAATGGACGCAATGGACGCAATGGACGCAATGGACGCAATGGACGCAATGGACGCAATGGACGCAATGGACGCAATGGACGGGAATTTTTGGGTATCCCGCGCAGGGTGTCAAGACCCCTTACGCCTCTTCTGAGGTCCGGAGGACCGTCTTATGATAGCCCCACCCGTGAGGGTGGGGTATAGCAAAAAATCACTCTGAGCCCCATCGGGGCGGCTTGTGGCCCCATAGGCTCTATCCGAAAAGACTCTTTATGATCCTACCTACATCGTTGTAGGTGAGGTACATGAAAAAGAGCAGCAGTAGCACTGCAAAGGGAATGATAAATTTTTCCATTGTTTTAGGCTTCACACGGCGACGTGTGATGAGTTCAAACAGCGAAAAACAGATAGATCCGCCGTCGAGAACAGGAATAGGTAGAAGGTTTAAAACCCCCAAATTCAAGCTTATCGTTCCAAGCCAGAATAAGCCCTCTAACACACTGGTCGCTCCATTTTTTTGAACGACTTGAATAAGACCTACGGGACCGGTGACCCACTTAGGGCTTAAATTCCCTGTTACCAGAGCACTAAGAGTTCTACGGATCTCTGTGAAGACGGTGCCAAAAAGCTCCAAAGGTCCGGGATTATAGACGATCTTACGATCCTGGAAGTATGGAGGCCCTAAGTGAAGACGATCTTCACTCTTAGCCAGAAGTTCTTGCAAGGCCGCACGGTGCTCAGGGTCTTTTATAGCTTCTATCTCTTTCTGATTTTCTTTGAGACGACTGGAGTATTCGTTGCGCACCTCTTCATCTTCGACAAAGTCCAAGTGCTTCTTGGGCGTTATAGTCTCTAAAAGGTACAAATTTCCCACCGAGTGGGCGGCATCAGCAAGGCCTATAGTATTCACAAATTTTTGCAATTCGTCCCATTCGACATCCTGCACAAAATCCGTGTTGGCAGAAGTCAAGTCAGTAGGACCTTCCGTTTTGGCGCCGTCGCGTAAAACGATCATGGTCACTTTGGACTCTTGGACGTTGGCAATGAGCTCATAAGCCAAATCGATAGCTTTGCCATCTACAGCAATAATCCTGTCTCCCACAGCAAGGGGCTCCTCAAGTACGGAGTAAGGGTATTCTGGAAACGCCTCTTGTTGGCTATCGGCGTCGATGAAATCGATGAGCTCTTCAACGACAACATCGTTGGTAAGATTATACGGAATAGCCAACAGCTGCCCCACGTTGCGACGCTGGAGGCCCGCTTCATACTGCCAGTCGGCAAGTTCTTCTTTAAAGTCAGGAGTCACACGCAGCTCTTCAACACGGACGCGTGGCACTCGACGCAGGATAGTCTTATTGCCGCGCTGCACAGTAACAAGCGCTCTGTCGTCGTTAATGAGATGTCCCATCTGAGCCTGAGAGAAAATCACTTCCCCGTTAGCCCACACGACGCGGTCCCCATTCTGAATGCCACTATCATGAAGCGGAGATCCTTCGGTTAACTTACGGACAATGCCTTCTTTGAGGGGACTCTCGTCGTCATAGATGAGATAGTCAGCAGAGCCAAGAATGCCTGCTGTGTCCAAATCCTTTCCTATAGCTAAAGGATGGGGGTAGACATTGATTTCAATGTCGAAAGGCTTACGAATGGCCCCGCGCATGTAATCGATCTGTACACCACGAACACGTAATTTTTCGTCGGCAGTCAGAGGGCCATACAGATGATCCTTGCCACTAGCGTAGGCGTGGTTGCCATAATGAGTAATTTCATCTCCAGGACGTATCCCTGCTTGATAAAGCTGTGACTCCGTATCGAGCCATCCAATTTTTGGAGAGAACTCCGAGTAATCTTTAACTCGTCCACCCAAGGCCCACAGAAGGGAAAAGGCAATAACAGCAAAAACCAAGTTGGCTAAAGGACCAGCTAAAGACACTTTAATGCGATCGAGCGGAGGCCTTCCAAAAAAGCTATCGGGAACCTCGTAGGGGTCACCATCACCTTCCTCTTCGGCACCTTTAATTTTGACATAGCCACCAAAGGGCATCCAATTTAGGCGCCATTCCACTCCATCACGCATCCATTTGTAGATAGGCTTACCAAAGCCTATTCCAAAAGCTTCGACCTTCATTCCCACGTGCCGCGCCATAAAATAGTGGCCGAGCTCATGGATGAAGATCAAAAAGCCAATCATGACGACGGCAACAATAAGGTAGAGGAGGCTTCCTAACATGGTAATGACATCCTTATACTAGGCAGGCGTCATGTCGCGCTTGGACATCCGCCTCCAAAATTCTATTTAAGTTAGGGTCTTCAACAACGCCGTGCTGACCCATCAGCTGTTCTAACTTTGTAGCAATACCCTTCCAGGCCACCTTACCCGCAAGGAAACGCTCAACAAGCACTTCGTTGGCGGCATTCATATATCCAGGGAGGGTGCCGCCTTTTTTACCCGCCTCATAGGCGAGCCTCAAGCAGCGAAAGCGGTCGTAATTGGGGGTCTCAAAGGTGAGTGTTGAGCACTCTCGAAAATCAAAGGGACGCAGGGTTCCAGGACGTCGCTCCGGGTAGGTGAGGGCGTACTGAATCGGTGTCACCATATCGGGAGTGCCCATCTGCGCCATAATGGAGCCATCGACAAACTCCACCATACTGTGGATGATGCTCTGTGGATGGACAACAACCTCGATCTGCTCTAGCGCCACGTCAAAGAGCCAGTGTGCTTCCAATACCTCTAGCCCCTTATTCATTAGGGTAGAGCTATCCACAGTTACTTTTGGACCCATATCCCAATTGGGATGTTTTAGAGCCGCTTCAGGTTTGACAGCGTCTAGTTCGGCATCGCTATAGTCGCGGAAAGCACCGCCCGAAGCCGTCAAGATGATGCGCCGAATTTCTTTTGGATTTTCACCATTCAAACACTGGAAAATTGCACTGTGCTCACTGTCGACAGGAATTAGCTTAACGCCGTATCGGCGCGCTTCTCTTGTGACAATTTCACCGGCAGTAACCATGACCTCTTTATTCGCTAGGGCAACATCATGGCCGGCTTCGATAGCGGCGAGGGTTGGCAATATCCCGACCGAACCCGTCATCGCAGAAACGACGATATCGACGCTTGATAGAGCTGCAACTTCCTGAACTCCTTCAAGTCCCGACAGCACTTCGCATCCAGGAGAACGCTTGCGCAACTCCTCGGCGCGCCCTTCGTCGTGCACGGCGACAACACGCGGATTGAACTCACGTATCTGCTCTTCAAGCGCATCGATATTTTGGCGTACAGCAAGGCCATGCACCTCAAACTCACTGCTGAGGTGACGTGCAACCTTTAAGGTACTCTCTCCAATCGAGCCTGTGCTTCCGAGAATAGCAATGCGTTTCATCGAGTTTATTAGGCCTTTGTTTCCAATGATATAAGCATTATATCACCCCCGCGCCCTATGTCAATCAAAGGGTAGGTACGACTTCCTTTCGGTCGCTTCACCGAAACTTAACACTCCGCTTATCCTGCGACAACACAACCCACTTAGAATAGTGTACTTAGGGCAACGCCCAAGACTTGAGGGAGACAGTCTGAATGAACAACCAAATTCAACCAATAGCTAGCACCGTCATGCAAAACTTTCCGCATGATGACTGCCGCTCCGTCCTGCCCGCCATTTCCTCTCAACAACTTATCGTCGGCGCCGCCGCCGTTGGAGCCCTTGCCACTGTAGGGCTGGCAACAAGAAAGCTAGGATCCAAGGTCCTCTCTTTAAAAAGCTGGGGCGTCATCAACAATCCATTCTATAAGAGTGATACCACAAAGGCGCACATAAGAGTCTCTATTGTCATCGCTACCATAGCAGCCGTCATAGCAGCTCTTAGCATCAGCCCACACCCCTTTAGCGTGACAGCCACTTTTGCACTTATGGCCCGAGGAGAAATCTGCGATACAACGGCGGCAATCCTCGGGGTAGCGACACGCATACTGATGGGGATTGGAGACACTGCAACGGAACTGCTCGGATACACACCGCTATTTCAAGGGAAAGAATTTTCCAAAAAACTACGCGACGTAGCAGCAGTCCCAAGCCCACTGTTTGGTAGCTGCTATAGCACCTTTAACCTCGGCTTCAAATTCACCGATGAGCTCTTCGACATCGTCACATCATATCTAGACAGCGCCTGAAACCAGTAGCCTTTTAGAGAAACCCATCAAACCAAATCAATCAAAAGAGGACACATTCAAATGGACAACCAAGCACTAACATGTACCTGCCCACCTGCGGAATCATCCTGAAACATCATTCCTTCATGGGAGGACACAACGAGCTGCCTCCCCGGACTTACTGACGCCACATGCACGAAACAATTCGCTATAGGAACCATCGCCATCGGAGGATTAGCTGCCATTGCGTATCAGTTCAAAAATCGTCTCGAAGGCATATGTCCGGAATTTCTCTCTGGCAAAACATGGTTCCCTGTTGAGGCCCGAAGGGCTGGCCACCTGTATAGCCTGGGGTGTAGCCCCAGGTAGGCGGAGAAGAGAATTTTGAGCCCTGAAGAGAGTGTCAAGAAATCCCGAGATCGATTGAGAAATCGTTGATTTTTCATGATACCCGAAGGGGCGCCTCATTGTATCCCCACCCGGGAGGGTGGGGTAATATCGGGTTATCTATCGAGGCCTGTAAGGCCGACTCATGCTTTACAAAGACCTCTGGAGCCATGAGTCGCACTTACAGCGCTCCGGAATTTTCTATGCTTCACCCCACCCTCCCGGGTGGGGCTACAATGAGTCGACCCTTCGGGCCTTATGAACAATTTATCGTGATTTATATCCTTGTGCTATTTCTTTACACTCCGGCAAGGGCGGCAGATGAACGCGTGCATATGTCGCACTTACAGCACTCAGAGTGTATTTTGAACCTTCCCCGGGCTACACCCGGGGCTATACAGATTGCTGGCCTTTCAGGCCGCCGGAAAATGTACAAACTCATGTGGGATAATGACAAGTACGTGACTGTTGTCAGAGCAGATCCTCGTTGATCTTTACCGACAGCCTGCATTCCCTTTATTTACTTCAAACATATCTAACTTATACACAGTTCGTTATGAACAACCGTCAACAAAAAAAAGCGTGAGGAGAATCGATACAAAATAGGCTGGCGTAGTCGCCGATCCCTCTCGCTCACCATCAAAAACAAAAAGGGGGATTTATACCATGGACGCTAACGTCAACAACTATAACTTCACATTTTCAGTACCAGATCTATACGGGCAACTACCAAAAATGCCAGACTAGGGCGATGTCACCGGCTACGTACAAGATTTGCCAAACGCATCCACCACAGAACAGGTGGCGGTAGGCGCGGCAGCTTTGGGCGCTTTAGCGGGCTTGGGCTATGGCGCCAAAAAAGCTTGCTCTTCTCTACTAACTCGCAAAAGCTGGTTTATGATGGACAACCCTTTCTACAAGGATAAGTCCAACATCCGAAACATAGTACTGGCAGTTGTACTCGCGGTAACCGCAACAGCTTTCACCCTGTGCATGTGTGACCCGGGAGTAATTAGATATGGCCAAGTCGTTGCAGAAAAGTTGATACCAGCCACCGGCGGGATGCTTTGCGTCACAAGCTCTCTCGGGGCAATGTTTCGTGTCTTCGAATCGACAATTGGCACAGTCGCCAATCGAATGATCGGCGGGTACGGCAAAGTTAGCGCTCGAGTAAAAAACTATACTACACTCAATATCGCGCTGCTCGCGGCTACTCCCATCCCTATGGTAGGAGCAATCTATAACGGAGTGTTTGCTGGATACAAAGTGACGGATAACATCATCGACACACTCAGCTAATCTTGTTCAAGGCGGTCCGGGTTGTTGCTTTAACACAAAGACAATCCGGGCCGTATCTAGTTACAGAATTCTCCAAACAGCCCTGGCTTTCCTGGTTTCCCCGCTAAAACAGGACAGACCGCTCAAACTTGCTCTGAATGCTGCAATCGCCGTATCCTCGGACCTTGCATCTACCGGCAAGGAGGGGAATATGTCCAAAGAGTCCTGGACCCGCGAAGGTATCCGCGCAGTATACGATCTTCCTTTGATGGAGCTTGTCCTTAAAGCTCAAGACGTACACCGTCAGCACCATGACCCATCTGAGATACACTGTGCCAAGCTTATCTCAGTGAAGACCGGGGGCTGCTCCGAAGACTGTCACTACTGCGCGCAGGCAGCGCGCTACCATACCAATGTTGGTGCCCAGCCCATGATGCCCCTTGACGAAGTCAAGAAGATGGCCGAAGAGGCCAAAGCTAACGGCTGCACGCGTATTTGTCTGTCGGCGGCATGGAGACAGCCCCGCGATGGTGCAGCCTTCGATCGCATTGTCGAGATGGTAGGTGTCGTACGTGGCATGGACCTAGAAGTCTGCTGTACTTTAGGGATGATGAGTGATGCGCAGATTGCCAAACTCAAGGAAGCGGGCATCTATGCCATCAACCACAACATCGACACCTCGGGTGAGAACTACGACAAGATCATTACTACACGTTCATTTCAAGACCGCCTAGACACCCTTGAGCGTGTCCGCAAGGCCGGCGTTTCCCAGTGCTGTGGGGGTATCATAGGGATGGGAGAGTCTGTCAATGATCGCCTATCTATGTTACTGACCATCTCACAGATGGACCCGGTTCCCGACTCCGTCCCTATCAATCAGCTAGAGCCCATCCCTGGAACGCCTATGGAGGGCCGTCCAAAGATTTCCTTTTGGGAATTTTTGCGCATGATCGCAACGACACGTATCGTGCTACCAAAGAGCATGGTTCGTCTGTCTGCGGGTCGTCGTAACATGGCGGTATCACAGCAGGCCCTGTGCTTCATTGCCGGCGCCAATTCCCTACATGTTGGCAACAAGCTTCTCACTGTTCCCAATCCAGAGCATGATGTCGACACCGAAATGCTACGTACGCTCGGTTTGAAGGAACGCCCAGCCTTTAAACCCACGACGATCACTAGCGACGATCACACGCTGGATCCTCTTTCACTCGATATGGAGCAAGAGCTCAACAAACGCAGTAAGCAAAGCAACTTGCGTCACTTGCGCCACACAGAAGAGCTTGTAGATTTAACATCTAACGACTACCTGGGCTTTGCTCGCAGCAAAGAGCTCGCGCAAGAGGTCCACGACCGCTTTGAAGACCTTTCCGAAGATGGCGGCATTCGCCCTCTGGTTGGCGCTACAGGATCGCGTCTACTTACTGGAAACAGCGCCTATATCGAAAACCTCGAAAGCTATATAGCGAGCTTTCACGGCGCCGAAGCTGGTATCCTGTTCAACTCCGGATACGTCGCTAACCTAGGCCTTTTAGGCACATGTATCAAATATAGCGATACCATCATTTTAGACGCGCAGGTACACGCCTCCACATGGGAAGGTGCGCGCCTGTCTGGCGCACGTCAGATGCTTTTTCGCCACAACGACCCCAAACATCTAGACAAGCAGCTGAAAAAGGCGTCTGGGCGCTG
This sequence comes from Chlamydiota bacterium, assembly GCA_021772415.1. Taxonomy (GTDB): domain Bacteria; phylum Chlamydiota; class Chlamydiia; order Chlamydiales; family JAJFMA01; genus JAJFMA01. Next base: position 1,472 of record JAJFMA010000008.1, on the reverse strand, counting down.
TTTTGTATGCATAGAATCGCTCTACTCCATGAGTGGAGACATTGCCCCTTTGAAAGACATCGTTGACGTATGTACCAAGCACGGCGCCTACCTTATTGTCGACGAGGCGCATGCTACGGGGATCTTTGGAGAGCAGGGCCGAGGTATTGTCTGTGCCAATGATCTCGAAGACAAAATCTTCGCGCGCGTGCACACCTTTGGCAAAGCATTAGGCACGCATGGAGCTATCGTCTTAGGGAGTAAAACACTACGTGACTACCTGATTAACTTCTCGCGTCCCCTCATTTACACAACAGCGTTCCCTCTGCACACGCAGGTATCCATTCAATGCGCCTATGAACATCTCAAACATGCTGACAGAGCTCAGCAGCAGCTACAGTCTTTAATTCAATACTTCCACCGCCTTGTTAAAGACAGCGATCTACCTGTAGTCACAACACAAACGCCCATTCAATCGATTCGTGTGGGGGATGCTGACAAGGCAAAGAGATTCTCGGAGGCTTTGGCCAAAGAGGGATTGGACGTGCGCGCAATCACAAGACCTACGGTACGACGCGGCCAAGAGTGCCTGCGCATCTGTCTCCACGCTTTCAATACTAAAGAAGAGCTTAGTCACCTCGTTTCAACACTAAAACATTTGTGGGCACCACAGACATATGCAACAGCGATGTCCACTACACGCGATATTATCGGTGTCGCCGGCATCGGCACCGAGGTGGGTAAAACCGTTGTTTCGTCGATTCTTGTCGAAGCCCTAGGCGCCGACTACTGGAAACCGATACAGTGCGGGGAATTGCAGCAGACCGACACAATGTCTGTCCAGAACCTTGTCTCACGCCAAGACATCAAGTTTCATCGCGAAGCACATGCTCTTGCAAGTCCACTAGCCCCACAGGAGGCGGCACATGCAGAAGGGCGTGTACTTGACCCGCAATCTATTAAATTCCCCAGCACCAACGGACCTCTTGTTGTGGAGATGGCAGGGGGGATCTTAGTTCCCGTCGATGGAAAGGCTACACTACTCGATATTCTCTCACCAGAGGTCACACGCTGGGTTATAGTGTCTAAGCACTACCTCGGGAGCATTAACCACACACTTGCGACGGTAGAAACTCTTCAAAGACGAAAGCTCCCTATTTGGGGTATAGTGTTCAATGGTAAGCCCAATCCACATAGTGAAGAAGCTATTTTGACGCATACAGGGCTCCCTTGCCTGGGGCATATCCACGACGAGTGCTGTATCGATAAAGACGTAATTAAGAGGTACGCAGAACTATGGAAAAGTCCGCTCGTAGAACATCAGTCAGCCAGCTAGCCGACAGCGACCAGCGCAGTATCTGGCGCCCCTACACGCAGGAAGGCACAGCAGCACCGCCTATACCTATTGCACGTGCCGAAGGCGCGTACCTCTATGACACGCAAGGGCGTCGCTACTTCGATGCTATGAGTTCGTGGTGGGTCAACCTCCATGG
>JAJFMA010000070.1 GCA_021772415.1 Chlamydiota bacterium | reverse complement strand
CATCCTCAAGTTAGCGAAGAAATGGGACGTCCCCGTGCTGCAAAATGTTGAGCTCGCGCACGAATTATGGGAAAGTGGAGAGCTCTACGAATACGTACCGGAAGACACATACGAAGCGATCGCGGAGATCCTCAGGTGGCTTGCATCTTTGGAAGCCGGTGAGGAAAGCGAATTTGAGGACTTTAGTTAATGAATTTGATACTCAAGATATTAGACGGAATCACTGACCGTTTAGGCGGTAGAGAGACCGCCGCCAACATTTCTCGTGCCAGTGACATTGCGCTTGCCGTCCTACTGATTGGCATTTTGAGCATGATGATCATTCCGCTGCCTCCGATGCTTATCGACTATCTGATCGCGGGCAACCTGACCATCTCGATTGTCTTGCTGATGGTGGCCCTTTACATTCCGGGTGCTGTGCACCTGTCGATCTTTCCATCACTACTTCTGATCACGACCCTGTATCGCCTAGGTTTGAACATCTCTACCACCCGACAGATCCTTCTACAGGCTAACGCCGGTGAGATCATCTTCGGATTTGGTAATTTCGTTGTCGGCGGTAACATGGTTGTCGGTGGTGTGATCTTCTTGATCATCACCCTCGTGCAGTTCTTGGTTATCACTAAGGGTGCCGAGCGTGTTGCCGAAGTTGCCGCGCGTTTTACCTTGGACGCCATGCCAGGTAAGCAGATGAGTATCGACGCCGACCTGCGCGCCGGTGTCATCGACCAGGACCAGGCCCGAGAAAAGCGACTGGCGATCCAGAAAGAGAGTCAGCTCTACGGTGCCATGGACGGTGCCATGAAATTCGTTAAGGGTGATGCCATCGCAGGTATTGTCATCACCCTCATCAACATCGTGGGTGGCCTGATCATCGGTTCAACGATGCATGGCATGACCATGGGAGAAGCCGCCCAGCTCTATTCTTTGCTGTCCATTGGTGACGGCTTGGTCTCACAGATCCCCGCCCTCTTGATTTCCATTTGCGCCGGTATTGTGACGACGCGTGTGACGAGTGAATCCACGGACTCCAACCTCGGCCGTGAGATTTCAGGACAGATGCTTAAGCAGCCTAAAGCGTTGATGATTGCATCGGGTGTCTTGTTTGGAATGGGGATAATTCCCGGCTTTCCACCGACGCCCTTTTTTGTATTGGGTGTTTTGGTCTTTTTCATAGGATATGCACTCTGGTCCACAGAGCAAGTGGATGTCGCTTCAAGGGCCCGTGGCGGTGGCGGCGGTGGCGGTGGCGGAGGTGGTGCCGCGTCGACGATGACGTCAAGTGTCGACACAAAAGTTCAAGGACACTCAGCTGTTACAGGAGGCGGCGTCGACAGCTATGCGCTGACACTTCCCGTCATTTTGGAGACAGGAGTGGGTCTAAGCGATGAAATTCGCGAAGCGCAGCAGGGCCGCAGTTTTGTCGACGAAATGATCCCGAAGATGCGTCAAGCGCTGTATTCCGACCTGGGCGTGCGCTATCCAGGTGTGCACGTACGTACCGACGCACCGAATCTCGAAGACGACGAGTACAGTATCCACCTTAACGAAGTACCGGTGATACGTGGCAAGCTGCTGGAGAACTACTTATTGACGAACGAAAGCGAAGATAATCTCAAGCGCTACAACCTACCGTTTACTAGCTACAAAAACTCTCTGGGACTACCGTCGCTGTGGGTGGAGTCTCAATATGAAGAGCTCCTACAAAAGGCAGGTATCAAGTACTGGAAGTCCCTAGAGGTCATCATCCTTCATCTGTCGTACTTCTTCCGACACTATGCCAACGAATTCTTGGGCATCCAGGAAGTAAAGTCCATGTTGGAATTCATGGAGAAGTCCTTCCCGGATCTAGTTAAAGAGGTCACCCGACTTATTCCGCTACAGAAACTCACTGACATTTTCAAGCGATTGATTCAGGAGCAGATTTCCGTCAAAGACCTAAGAACTATCTTGGAAGCACTCGCAGAATGGGCGCAGACAGAAAAAGATACCGTACTGTTAACAGAATATGTGCGCTCATCGCTAAAACGCTATATCAGCTACAAATACTCACAAGGGCAGTCAGTGCTCTCAGTGTACATCCTAGATCCTGAAATTGAAGACATGGTACGAGGTGCCATCAAGCAGACATCCGCAGGCTCATACCTGGCCCTAGACCCGGACTCGGTGCAGCTTATATTACAGGCCATCCGTGGCACTGTAGCACCACCACCACCCGGAGGCCAGCCGCCAGTGATGCTTACTGCTATTGACGTCAGGCGTTTTGTGAGAAAACTAATCGAAATGGAGTTCCCGGACGTCTCGGTAGTTTCCTATCAGGAAATCGTACCGGAAATTCGTATCCAGCCATTAGGGAGGATACAGATATCTTAACAACCGCGGTGCTCTCATGAGTGGCTAAGCGCCAGAGCACCGAAATAGACTTGGGGGAGTTTATGGGCTTAGCAGGTGGAGGAGGCGTACAGGGGCCACGAGAGAATGTCACTCTCGAAGCCATGCGCGACGTCCAACAGGATACCGCTAAGGAGTTGGGCGCCGAGCGCATGACAAGCAAAGAGGGCTTCATGGCCCAAATGCAGAAGACCGGCAACCCCTTTGCCTCCAAGATGTCTAAAGGTCGTAAGAGTGCTAAAGCGCGCTTTGCCAAGGTCCAGAAGTCGATGATGGCTACTGAGAAGGCCAAGCGGATGATGCCGCTCAAGCAGGTCCGCAATACCGCTCAAAAATACGAACAGCGTAATCCTGAACTTAAGGGAAAAATGCTCATGCTGCTGCGTGAGTATGTCAAACCCGATGACTCCCCCGAAGACATATTGCGCAAGGTTCAAGAGTTCTATGACGACGTCGCGCTTGCCGACGAGGCGTTGGAGTTCTTAGAAGAGACCTCCGAAGGCCAAACCAACGTCAACATGAAGCTAGCCAAAGAGGATCTCAACCAAACACATGGACGTGAAGTTCGTGCCGGCCGCAACATGGGGGCCATGGCACGAGAGGCTGCTGACTCTGGATTGGGAGAGCCTACGAGCCTACGAGACCTCTACCGCGACATCACAGGAACACCGCGCGAGGCCAACGCACTCTTTAGCGAGCTTTCGGACAAGTGGGCATATAAAGAGCTCAATAAAGTCATTAAATTCCTCATGCACTCGCTCGGTGCTGACCTCAAATCCACGGGGCCGTCGATACCTCGTGGGCTCTTGCACAGGTTAATGAGCGAGGCGCGTACCCTACAAGCTATTCTCGGGGTCTACAAATTCTTTAAAGGACGCATGGGCCTGATGGGCAAGCAGTTTGCCAAATTTGGCCTTAAGATGCCGGGGAATTTAGATTTTGAGAAGATGGCTAAAGAGTTCATGAGTTTTGTGGGGGACCGCTACCCTTCATCGGATAAAGCCATGCAGTCTGCAGGACGTCTGGGTATCGACAAGTGGATTGCAGCAAAAATCATCGCGTTAAGTCAGCTGCGTGATGCCATCCGTGAAGTGGCTATGGGTAAGATATTCAAGTCACTGCAGCACCGAGACGACTGCTACATGGCTTTGATAGAAGCTCTCGAAGACCTCGAAGACGAGCTTGAAGAGCTTCTAGAGCGCCAGGCAGAGGAAGAATACGAACAAGACGACGAAGAAGACGAGGACGAGGCCTACTAGGCCAGGAGGCAGCTATGGTACATGCACTCTACGAGACACTGCTGGAAGAGGTAGGAGGCATTTTAGGAGTTAGCCTATACCCCGATAGCAACAACAGCTGTCTTGTAAAACTCGAAAGCGGCCTGGAAGTGCAACTCGAAATGGACCGCACAGGAAACAACTTCATCGTTGGCGTCGACCTGGGACCAGTCCCTCCAGGACAGTACCGTGAGCAGCTTTTCAAGGAGGCTCTTCGTTCCAATGGCTTTCCTCCACCACGTCTTGGAGTTTTTGCCTTCAGTGAAACAAACGGACATGTGGTGCTCTTTGAGTCGCTTCCCGCACAACAGCTCAACGGAGAGCAGGTGGCATTCACACTGGCTCCCTTAGCGGAAAAAGCGCTTAAGTGGCAGGAGGCCATTAGCACAGGAGAAGTGCCACTTGTAGAGTCCCAGCCCACTTCGGGAGGCTCCATCGGCATGTTTGGCATGCGGCCGTAAAAGGACAATGGACTCAATGGACTCAATAGACTCAATAGACTCAATGGACTCAATGGACTCAATGGACTCAATAATTTTTTGGGTATTCCACCTGGATTGTCAAGCAACCTTCACCCAATTTTAGACCCAAAGAGAGTGCCAAGAAATCTCACGACTGATTGCAACACCTTTAGATTCTCATGAGGTCCGAAGGACCGTCTCATTGTAGCCCCACCCGGGAGGCTTGTCATTACCCAAAATTTGTAAATAAATGTTCGAACTACGGTTCTTTTCATATCCTCAATCAAACGCAGTGAGTTCCATCATGAGGCCCAACGGGCCAGCTTACGATAGCCCCACCCGTGAGGGTGGGGTAATGCAAAAAAGCACTCTGAGCCCTATTAGGGGCGGCTTGTGGCCCCAGCGGATTAGACCGACACAGAGCGTTTATCCAATGCTATTAGTGACGCGTGGCACGTTCTTTTCCGGAGCCATGAATCGGGGCC
>JAJFMA010000069.1 GCA_021772415.1 Chlamydiota bacterium | reverse complement strand
TGCGAAATCGCTCCGTGGGGCACGCATGCCCGACATCATCTTTGCAGGTACTTCGAAGCGTAAGCCGGTGAATTTTGCCGAGGTCAGTCTGACATTTACTGATGTACGTGGTTTTCTTCCGATTGACTACGATGAAGTGACGGTGACACGCCGTTGTCACCGTACTGGAGAGTCTGAGTATTTCATCAATCGGCACCCTGTACGTCTCAAAGAGATCCATGGGCTCTTTCTCGATAGTGGCATTGGGCGTAACGCCTTTTCCATTTTTGAGCAGGGCAAAATAGATCAGATCATCAATCTTTCTCCATTTGAACGTCGCTACTTATTTGAGGAAGCCGCTGGAATATTGCGCTTCCTACAAAGAAAGCGTGAAGCCTTGCGTAAGCTTGAAGAGGTTGAGCGCAACATGAATCGCCTACTGGACTTGTGCGGAGAAGTCGGACAGCGCGTTGAAATTCTCGCTGCGCAGGCGGTAGTTGCCCGCGGGTATAAGACCCTCAAGGCCGAGTACGAGGCGCTGCACTTAGCGTTTCTATGGACACGATGGGGAAAGCAGCACGCGGCATCAGGAGAGTCACAGACTGGCGAGAAAGAGCTTGAGAAGCAGTCTGAGGAAACACGAGTACGTATTGTTGAGATGCAAAGCGAGCTTCAGCAGGCGCGGCACAGTCTATCACAGCTTCATCAGCGCTTGACTGTGCAGCGTGAAGAAATGGCTAAAGTCCAGGCAACAATTGAGCATGGCACCAGAGATCGTAGGCGTAACAGTGAGCAGATGCAAGAAGCTATTGCTGGTCACAAACGCTGCGAGCGGGAGCTCGCCGAGCTTGAGACCACGCGTTTGGCGCGCAAGCAAGAAGTCGCCGCCAATGAACAGAGACGCAATGAGATTAAAACGCTCCTCCTTGAAGCCGAAAAGGCTCTTGAGGCAGCACGCACACACCACCTTGAAGTGGGCAACAATGTCACAGACCTTCGCCAAAAGCAGGAGCAGGTACAGCGCGAGCGCTTAGAACGCGTGGAAGCTGGGGCACGCCTTAGAAATGAGGTGACGGATCATCAGGTGCGTATGGAAGCCGCAGAGACCGCTCGTGTGCGCGCTGAAGAGCGTTGCGTGGCACTAAAGAGCTCTAGTGAATCCCTCAGTGTCCAAGCTGAGGAAAGTGAGAAGGCTCAACAGCAACACACCGAGCAAATCGAAACAGTTCGTGGAGAGCTCGAAGAGGCTCGAGGACAGCTCAAGCAAAAACGTGAGCTGCAAGAAAATCTGCGACGTGAAGTTAACGAAGCAGATCGCGTATTGGCACAAGCACACACTAGGCGCGAGCTTTTGGAGCGCCTGAAAAAGGATGGTGAAGGGCTCTCACGTGGCACGCAGACACTCCTTAAAGATTCTCAAAAGCCCGATAGTCCCATGTATGGCGTTTTGCGCCCTCTATACGAGTTAGTCTCATTAGAAGACCCTGTAGTGTCTTCGGCGCTATCGACGGCCCTAGGACCCTATGCTCAGACGCTGGTTGTAGAGACCTTTGACCAGCTGGAGCGCGTTGTTGAATACTGCAGTAACCGCAAGTTGAAGGGTATTTCATTACTATGTGCTGATGCTGTGGATAGTGGCTCTGAAGGATCATTGGGAGACAAACTCACTGCACACTTTGCGCGACGCCTCGAAAAGCAAGACAATGTACGAAAAGCCTTCGATGCGAAGCCCGCATTTACAGCGAGATTTAGTGACGCTTGGGTTGTTGATGCTTTCGAAGTGCTTACTCTTGTTGACGCTGGTAGTAGCAATGTATTCTCGCGAGAGCATGAGCTCAAGAATGTTACTGAGGTCATTCAAAGTAGCGAAGAGACCGTATCTAAGCTTAAGCAAGAGCTGGCTGAAACTACCGCAGCGCGTACCACACTGGAGCAGCAGTGCCAGCAGGGTGACGCACTGCTGCGCAAGCATGAACTCGCGCTGGTTGAAGCCCAGCACCGTTGTAATCGGGCGCGTACAGATCGAGACAAGGCCATCGCCGATTGCTCTCAGGTCGAAGACGAAGCACAGCGCTTGAAAGCTGAAATTGCCGAGCGACGCCAAAAGTTGGATGCTATCCTTGAAAGGCATCAACAGATCGAAGCACAGCTTCAAAGCGATGCTGAACGCAGCAAAGGTGTGGAAACGGCGCTAGAGAGCAGGGTGGAAGCGCAAGGCTCAGCTCAAAAGGCGCTCGCGGAAGCGGAGAGGGCTTTTCACACTTACGATGAAGAGTACCGTACGCTATCGCATGCCTTGAGCCTAAATGCCGTGAAAGAGCATGAAACGCAGGCCCAAGAAAATCGCTTGCGTGCTGAGCTAGAGCGGGCTCACAAACAGCAACGTAACCTAGAGCTAGAACTTACCGAACACTCAGAGGGCCTTGAAGCTGCTGAAGTACGCCAGTCGCGACTATTGGAAGCGCGACAGACTGCCGAACAAGAAATTACTGCCGCACAACGAGGCATTCAGGATCTACAAAAGGTGATTGACGACGAAACGTCGAAGAAATCCCAAATGGAAGAGCAGAGGCGCCTACTAGGTGTTAAACAGGCGGAGCTGCGAGCCGGCGCCGAAGCGCTGGCACTAGAGCTTGCCGAGCACCACGGTTTCGATGTACATAGCACTCAGGAGCGCCCGAATCTCGATATGCCTCTTGGGCAAGCAGAAAAGAACCTGCGTCAACTACGTCGGCAGCTAGAAGAAAACGCTGATGTTAACATGACTTCTATCGAAGATCATGAAAGCGAGCGGAAACGTCAGGAACAGCTGGAGCTACAGCTAAAAGACCTTGAAGGCTCAAAAGAAGAGCTCCTGCGTATCATCGCTGAACTCGATGACGAAAGCCGTCAGCGCTTTGCCGATACGTTTGAGACTATACGCAGCAAATTTCAAGAGGTCTTCAAGCTCCTATTCCGTGGAGGCGAAGCAGACCTTAAGCTAACGGAAGCTAGTGATGTTTTGGATGCGGGTATTGAAATCGTTGCGAAGCCCCCAGGTAAGCAGATGCGTTCAATAAACCTGATGTCCGGTGGAGAAAAGTGCCTAACGGCGCTGGCGCTGCTGTTTGCATTGTTTGAAGTTAAGCCTGCACCGTTTTGCATTTTGGATGAAATCGACGCTCCACTCGATGACAGCAATGTCGACCGCTTTGTGGATATGATCAAGCACTTCCGCGATCGCTGTCAGTTTATCGTCATCACCCATAACAAGGGAACCATGTCAGCTGCAGATGTCCTCGTCGGAGTTTCGATGCAGGAAAAAGGAGTCTCTAAGGTACTATCATTAGACTTCGCTCGCAGTGAAATGGAGCTCGCGACGCAGGAATAGTTATAACTTGATGGGTGAGTAGATCGTCCGTTGGTTCCAAGGGAGGTTGTTGGATGCGTGTTGGAATTCCTAAAGAAATAAAAGTTCACGAATACCGTGTTGGAGCGACTCCGGCATTGGTACATGTTCTTGTTGCTCACGGTCATGAAGTTTTTGTGCAAACGAAGGCTGGAACCGCCATAGGGCATAGTGACGAAGACTATGTGAATGCAGGAGCGACAATCGTAGCGACTGCAGCTGAAGCGTATAGCGCCGACTTAGTCGTCAAAGTTAAAGAGCCGCAAGCTAGCGAAGTGCAGTACTTGCGCGAAGAACAAATATTATTTTGCTACCTACATCTAGCTGCTGAAGCGGATCTCACCAAAGGACTTATCGAAAGCGGCTGTGTGGCTATAGCCTACGAAACTGTCACCGACAACAGAGGGCGCTTGCCTCTACTTGTACCCATGAGTGAAATCGCTGGACGTGTATCCATTCAAGTGGGTGCCACCGCACTGCAGATGAATAATGGTGGAAAAGGTGTGCTTCTCGGAGGTGTTCCAGGTGTCCAATCAGGTCATGTTGTTGTCCTCGGTGGAGGTATGGCAGGAACGGAAGCGGCACGCATGGCGGCAGGACTTGGAGCTAGGGTAACGGTGCTAGAGAACAACCACATACGCCTTCGAGAGCTTGACGTTGATTTCGGTGACAAATTCTCTACGTGCTTTTCGAACGAACACGCCTTGGAGCGGCTGCTGCCTACAGCAGACCTTCTTATAGGTGCTGTGCTTGTTGCCGGTAAGAAAGCCCCTAGACTTGTCACCCGCAAGATGATCTCAACAATGACACCGGGTTCTGTTATTGTGGATATTGCCATCGACCAAGGAGGATGCTGTGAAACCTCACGTCCTACTACTCATGATGATCCCACCTACATAGAAGAGGGAGTTATCCACTACTGCGTAACCAATATGCCTGGAACGTGTTCGTTTACCGCAACACAGGCTCTTACTAACGTGACAGGGCACTATGTCGTAGCTCTTGCCGACCATGGTTATCGGAAAGCACTTCAGACTGACATCGGTTTACTTCAAGGGCTTAATGTCTGCTTAGGGCGTGTAACTAATGGCCCCGTTGCCGAAGATCTAGGACATGCTTACACTCCCCCTGAGGAGGCTTTAGACCTCGCATGACCCTGCCCCAAACACAGTATGTTATTGGGATCGACCTAGGTACGACAAATAGCGCTCTAGCATACGTCGACACCAAGTCCGGTGGCCCACGTGCGGTGAAGTTACTGCAAATTACACAGTTTACTCAAAATGGCTTTGTACAGCCTAAGCCGACGTTACCCTCGTTTTGCTACCAAGAGCTCGAAGACGAAGTATCTGCTGACAGTGCAAAGCTCCCATGGCCCTCGTCCAAGGGATATCATGTAGGTGAATTCGCTAAGGAAATTGGAAGTATCACTCCCACACGCCTGGTGTCTTCGGCAAAAAGTTGGTTGTGTAATGCTTCGGCAGATCGCAGAGCACGCATCCTACCTCCTACCGCCGACGAAGATCTACGTATCAGCCCAGTAGAGGCTACCCGACGCTACCTAACGCATCTGCGAGATGCGTGGAACCACATCATGGCAAAGGATGATCCCGACAGGGAGCTGCAGCAGCAAGAGGTCGTGCTTACTGTGCCCGCATCTTTTGATGAAGTAGCACGTACGTTGACTGCAGAAGCTGCCAAAGACGCCGGTTTTCTACGCGTTACGCTACTAGAGGAACCTCAGGCTGCTTTCTACAGCTGGATCCGTGATCATGAAAGTGCCTGGGAGGAGTCGCTGGCGCCTGGTGACACAGTACTTGTGTGTGACGTCGGTGGAGGTACGACTGACTTTAGCCTCATCCGCGTTAGCGAAGTCAAGGGTGAGCGTGGATTCGAACGCATTCATGTCGGAGAGCACCTACTTTTGGGTGGGGACAACATCGATGCGCTTATCGCTCATAAACTCAAGGAACGCCTCACAGAATCGGGGTACCATGAGCTGGCATCTTCGCAATGGATGCAGCTGGTACACGCCGCACGTGCCGCCAAGGAAGTGCTTTTAGGTGCTGATGAAAAGTCTACCTATAGAGTGAGTCTGCAAGGCTCTGGATCAAAGGTTGTCGGTGGTAGCATCTCTGTTGATCTTAGCGCTGATGACGTACGCACGTGGTTGTTGAACGGCTTCTTTGGTAGCTATGACCGCGAAGGTGCTCTGATTTTGCAGCCTAAAAGTGGCTTGAAGGGAGTGGGGTTGCCTTTCGAATCGGAGCCTTCCATCACCAAACATATTGCCCATTTCCTTTTCGGACAGGGAATCGAGCTGGCTCGCCCTTCTCACATTCTCTTTAATGGCGGTACCATGAAACCTGTAGCGTTTCAGGAGGCTATCGTCAATACCGTTGCACGTTGGTACCCTGAGTTCGGTCCACTTAAAGTCCTGCCGTCGCGTAGCCTCGACCTTAGTGTCGCCTACGGTGCCGCATACTATGGACTTACACGCAGAGGTGCCGGTGTCCGTATACGTAGCGGGTTGCCTCGTACTTATTACCTTCAGATTGAAACAGATGATGGGTCAAAGGCTCTCACACTCCTTCCTAAGGGTACCGAAGAAGGGAGTAGTTTTTCTCCAAAGCATACCTTCACGGCATTAGCCAATACTCCCGTAGCTTTTGTGCTGCTGAGCTCGCAAGCACGTTTTGAAGACGAGCAAGGCCAGCTGATTTCGATACACGAAGAGGAGATGCAAACGCTGTCTCCTCTTCACACCGTGCTTAAATTTGGTAGAGCGTCTCAGGAGCATAACCCCCTACCTGTGTGCATTGAAGCTTCTCTGACGCCTCTAGGAACCATTCAGCTCTGGGTGATAGCGCCTGACACAGGACACAAATGGGAGCTACACTTCCAGGTAAGGAAGGCCTCTGGTGAACACGACAGTCTTGCGGCTCTTGCAGACGTTCGGGAAGATGAAGCTTTCGATGTAGCTGCTTTAGAAGATACTAAAGTGCTAGTGCGTGATGCTCTTAGACCGTCCAGCACTATTCCCAGAGGGAAACTGATGGAACGCCTAGAGGAGACTGTGGGTAAAAAGCGCAAGCAGTGGTCCCTGTCCCTACTGCGTAACCTGGCCGATGTTGCCATCGATAATGCTGATAGCCGCAAGAATTCGCAAGACCTAGAACGTCGCTGGTGGAATCTTGTCGGCTTCTGTATGCGCCCCGGAGCCGGAGCGCCGCTAGACGATTTTAGGATGCAAGCAGTTTGGAAGCTGATTCTCGCCTGGCCCCGGGAAGATGCCTCCGATGAGGTGCTGCTGCAGAAGTGGATATTTGTACGACGAATCAGCGCCGGCCTAAACAAAGGGCAACAGACACAGATTGCCAACCAGCTGCTTGCTCATTTGGCGGCACCACAAGATAACAAACGAAAAAAGGGCAAAGGGAAGGGAGCCGACACCTATAAACAAACTGAGCTCGTGCGCAGCCTCGCGTCACTAGAGTATCTCGGACTTAAGCTGAAACGGCGCATTGCTGACTATATCCTGCAGCGTATCCGCTCCGGAGTAGCTACGCAACATGACCTATGGGCTATGGGGCATCTGGGTTCCCGCCAACTGCTCTATGCCTCCACCGCCGATGTGGTGCCCGCAGACATATGCTCTCAATGGATCGAAGTGTTGCTTAGAGATGGCAAAATGTCTTCACAGTGGCTAGCAATGCCACTAGTTCAGATGGCACAACACACTTCCTATCACGAGCTCAATATCTCAAATAGCATGTTCGACAAAGTTCTAAACGCACTGTCTAGCCACCCAGATGGCGATCGCTTGTGTCGTTTGGCCAAAGAAGGTACGGATATCGATAGCCATAATCAAGAGGCTCTCTTTGGAGAAAGCCTTCCTATCGGCTTGCATCTCGAACTAAGCAAGAACTAGTGCCGGCTTTAGTCGGTGCTTTCAAGGGCTGACCCCTCTCACTGTGTTCTTGCTTCTCCGGCTTCCTGCAAATAACAGAACATCGCTTCGGCACCGATCAAAAGTTATGCACATATGCAAGAACCGGCACCGATCACAAGAACCGGCACCGATCACAAGAACCGGCACCGATCACCGATCAAAGTTATGCACATATGCAAGAACCGGCACCGATCACAAGAACCGGCACCGATCACAAGAACCGGCACCGATCACCGATCACCGATCACGTATCTGAAGAGCCCAACGGGCTCAGATACTATAGCCCAGGGCACAGCCCTGGGAAGCAACGTATCATATAATTGCACCCTGAAGGGGTGCGACCGAAACGGACACGATAACCGAACATGAGCTCCCACAACCTCCTGGTGAGGAGTTCATTTTTAGTTTTATGGCATTGCTTCCTCTAATCATATCGCACCCCTTCAGGGTGCAAATCGTTTTTCACCTTTACCCAGGGCGTTGCCCCTGGGCTGTAGCATCTGAGCCCTTCGGGCTCAAGAAAATGAACATATTGAGGGGTTTTTACATTCTCGACAGCGCATGACTGAGTCCTGATTTACACCCTTCGATTCTTGGTTAAGACGCCTTTGTGGGGCACTAAGAAAATATTTTCTCACTTTTTTGTAGGGGATTCGCGCGGAAGGTGATACTCTTGGTGGCTTGGTTATGCCTGTGCGTATTTTAATAAAATGAGTAAACTTAAGATATTATTAATTAAGACGTTGTATTTAATTGATTATTTGCTTAAAGTGATAGTCTTAAGTAGATTTAAACGGTGTGTTTTGCAAATCATTAAAACTAAACTTAATTGAAATTTTAATGATTTTATAATATAATATACTTGTTTACGGACGTGTGCGGATTGAAGGAGTTTTTAGAGGAGTTATGGTGAGGCTTCCTGGGGTATTGGGCCCTTATGGCGATCGAGCGCACCAGCTATTGAGCTCGGGACGTGTCGAGGAGGTTGAGTTTTCGGGCTCCACCTACCAGGTGCTTGTTGCCCCCGATTCTGGTGACACAGAAGGTCATTGGGCCTTTCTCCAGCTTGGTGCTGGAGGGGAGCTTAAGGACAGTTTTTGTGGTTGCGAGCAAGCTGATGATCAGGGAGGTTGTGTCCACTTGGCAACAGCTTATCTAAGGATCTTTGGCGACAATGCTATTCCTTTGCACCAGCTCTTTGAAGACTCAGTGTGGAATCTCCTTTGTAGGCACTATGCTGAAAAGCTCGGCTATGATGCCGATGTCCTACAAAAGGAATCTGACGGCTGCTATAGCAGTTTTTCTCCGACAGGCAAGTGTCTTTTTAAGGTTAGCTCTGGGACTAAGGGCAATTCACAGCACCTGGAAAATCTCATTGAACATCGCAGTGAAGAAACTGAAGAGACCTCACTAAAGTTCTCTGATCTCTCTCAGGATGAAATACAGCTATGGCGGGAGGGGCGTCCAAGCCTGCGCCTGCTGTATCATCTCTCGTTTTGGAATGACCTAGCTCGGTGGCTGATGCTGCTTCAGGAGTCGGGAGCCCCTTATGAGATCAAATTCGGCATGTCGCCAAAAGGCATACCAAATAGGCTTAAAGCTACCTTCGCAGCAGGTAGCGTCGAGTTCTATTTGCCCGAAGTGCTGTTAGAGCACATCATACCTTCTCTCTCGTCAATCAATTCTCCAATACCTGTGCGCCACCATTCCGAAGATACCATTACAGCGATCTACTACGATGAAGAGCTTGGGGGCTTTCGTGTTGAGCACGAAGGCATAGGAGAGGATAGTCAACGAGAAGTGTGTAGCGAGCAGTGCACGTGGCAATCGGGTGAATGGAGTTACTGTCCTAGCTTGGGATTCGTTCACCAAGACCAAGGCGGTCTGTTGGGTCGCGCAGAAATTACTGGGGATAGTGTGAGCCAGTTTTTGACTCGCTACTATCCTTTGTTAAAGAACCGGCTGAAAGATGCTAAGTTGTATGATGAGCGAGTCGAAGTTTCCCATCACCTGTTGTTTGACAGTGAATGGAACCTGCATATCCAATACTACGTTAAGGAGGTCGGCGACCTCTTGAGGCCTCGGTCACGGAAATTTGGTAACTGGGTTTATGTGCAAGCAGACGGCCTATATCAAGTGAAGGGTATGCGCTTTTCTGGGTTAGAAACTGTGATTCCTGCTAGTGAAGTTGGAGATTTCGTCACCCAACAGAGAGTCTGGCTGAGCAGCCAAGAGGGCTTTAGTCCTCATTTAGCCAATGTGGAAGCAGATATTAGCTATGAGGTCGATCACGAGGACAACTTGACATTCCACAGCTTCACCGCCGTTGATGAAGAGGCTGGAAAGCATCGGGATTTTGGCCCTTGGGTGTATATTGCCGAGCAGGGCTTTTTCTCTAAACGCGGCTCACAGACGGGTATGTCAGTGTATGCTGGTGTAGCGATTCCAGAGGAGGCTGTGGCTCCGTTTATTCGATCTCACCGAGATGAGTTGCAGCTCGTTTCAGGCTTTGTCAACGATCGATGCCCTGTAATCAGCTCTGAACTACGAGTGGAACTCAGTGAGTCCGACGAAATTTTGGTAACACCCACTTATGAGCTGCTTCCAGAGTATGATCAAGAGAAGCTCAGCTTCTTTGGCGAGTACGTGTACAGCCCAGGTGAGGGATTCACGGAGCTTCCGGCAGATCGTAGACTCCCCGAAAACTATCGACAACCTGTAGTTGTTGAACCTGAGAACGAGTCACTCTTTCTTGGCTATGAGCTGGAGAAGCTCAAACCTTTTATTGCTCATCTTGACTCACGACTGCGACGCCCCACTCATATGCGTTTGATAGCCGATGGAATTACAGAGAGCAGCTTAGGGCGGGGGTGGTACGCCCTGCGCCTAAAGTATGGTACGGACCGTGGTAGTATCTCCGCTGCACGCCTATGGAAATCTTCGGTATCTGGTGAGCGATTTGTTTTTTCCGACGCTGGATTGTTTGATCTTCAAGAAACTCGATATGGATGGTTTCAGGGGCTAGCTAAAAAACGTGTCGATTTACGCAAAGGTGTGGTCACTCTGTCAACTCTTGAGCTTGTGCGCCTACACGTGTTGGAACAGATACACCCTCCTACAGGTAAAGGTGTTGAAGCGCAAAACACCCGTACTCTCCTAAAGGAACTCACTTCATTTCAACATCCATCGGTACCACATTTGGATGAACTCAATAGCACCTTGCGTCCCTATCAGGAAAGCGGTGTTCAATGGCTGTGGTTTCTCTATCAACATGGGCTCTCGGGCCTGCTGTGTGACGATATGGGACTTGGTAAAACGCACCAGTCCATGGCTTTGATGGCGGCGATTCGTAGTGAATTTGTTGCTAAAAAGAAAACTAAGAAACCTAAATTTCTTGTCGTCTGTCCCACTTCTGTGATTTACCATTGGGAGGAGAAGCTTCTGGAGTTTCTCCCGAATTTACGAGTACACATCTTTTATGGTCTAGACCGCACTCTTGAGCCCTTTGATGAGGATTGCGATGTTCTCCTTACTTCCTATGGAATTTGGCGTCGTGAACAGGAGAATTTGAAGAAATATCCATTTGAACTCGCCATCTTTGATGAGATACAAGCTGCCAAAAACACATCGTCTCGTCTCCACGGCGCCCTAAAAAAAGTTAATGCCAGCATGCGCTTGGGGTTAACGGGAACGCCGATAGAAAATCATCTTCTAGAGCTGAAGGCTCTTTTTGATGTGGTTCTTCCATCCTATATGCCTGGAGAGCGCGAGTACCGGGATTTCTTCCTCAAGCCTATTGAAAAGGAGTACAACAGGCAGCGTAAGCAGCTCCTTATTCGGCTTGTGGACCCGTTTCTTTTGCGTCGTAAGAAAGAGGATGTTCTTAAAGACCTTCCGGAAAAAACCGAGGAGATCTTTCACTGTCATCTTTCGGAGGAGCAGAGAATTCTCTATCAGGAAGTTCTGAGTAAGACCCGCAAACAGGTCATGGATGACCTTCATGAAGGCGGGCGCTCGGTGCCTTATATACATATCTTTGCGATCTTGTCGCAGCTTAAAAGGATCTGTAACCACCCGGCGGCTTTTTTGAAGGAACCGAGTGCTTATCGTAGCCACAGTTCTGGAAAGTGGGATCTGTTCGTAGAGCTGCTTAGCGAGGCTCGTGATAGTGGTCAGAAGGTGGTGATCTTCTCGCAGTACCTTACGATGCTGGATATCTTTGAGCAGTATCTCAGTGAGCAGGGGATTCAATACGCATCTATTCGTGGTTCTACTCAGAAACGTGGAGAACAATTGCGTAAATTCAACCAGGATCCTGAGTGCGAGGTCTTTTTGGGATCTTTGCAGGCCGTAGGTTTAGGCGTAGATTTGACTGCTGCATCAGTAGTGATCCACTACGACCGGTGGTGGAACGCAGCGCGTGAGAACCAAGCTACCGACCGAGTACATAGAATGGGACAAACGCGCGGCGTACAGGTCTTTAAGCTGGTCACTAAAGGGACTTTTGAGGAGCGTATTGACGCTCTCATTAGCGCCAAAGGTGCTTTGATGGAGGATGTCATCGGCACCGACGACCAAGATGTAATTAAGTGCCTCGACCGTGATCAGCTTGTAGAGCTTCTACAGGATGTCGAGGATATTCTTCAGAGTGATGACCCCATCGCTGATTCCGAGTTTTAGTCACAGATCCACACAGATCGTCGCAGGTGGGATAGGAATGTTTTGTGTTGGCATGAGGTAAGCTCAACTAATGACAGAATTTACCGCCGACCGCGCCGACCACCGCCGACCGCGCCGACAGGCTCGTTTGCCATTAGGTGTGTGTGGGATGCGGGTTCCTTTTTGACGCAGACCACGCAGACAGGTGTGTTAGGGCGAAGTGTGTTCGAATTGGCGCTATGTTCAGGCAGCCAGCGAGAACAAGCCCCATTCCTCCCGCTGCACGGGAGATATGGAGCGTGTTCTCACTCCCGCAGCTTTCTGCGCCACGAGTCGCAGATACATCGTTTTACATAGCGCTGAAGAGGGACATGATACCTATGCTTCATGGCCCCACACCAAGCGAGCCTGTCTGCGGTTTGTCTGCGTGGTCTGCGTCAAAAAGGAATCCGTCACCCACACCAACACCATGCCAAAACGAACCTGTCGGCGCGGTCGGCGGTAGATTCTGTCGTTAGTTAAATTCACCGAATGCCCTCAGACAGCTATCCTATCCTACCTGCGATGAGACGAGAGCAAGCTCACACACTAATTGGTGACGTTGAGATCTTTGCGCGAGCGTCGCTTAAGGTGGAAAATGACAGGTGCTCCTAGGAAGGGATACTTCTCCCTAAAGCGGTTGTAGAGGTAACGTTTATACGATCCCGTCATCAAATTAGGATAGTTGATAAACATCACAAATGTGGGTGGTTGCACGGTGACCTGCGTCATGTAGTAGAC
Organism: Chlamydiota bacterium; assembly: GCA_021772415.1. Taxonomy (GTDB): domain Bacteria; phylum Chlamydiota; class Chlamydiia; order Chlamydiales; family JAJFMA01; genus JAJFMA01. The sequence continues at coordinate 5,048 of JAJFMA010000069.1, read as the reverse complement.
GCGCAAGCGTTTGCCCATGATGCGTGGTGGAGGGGTGACCTGCATGGCACGTTCGATAAAAGTATTGAGTTCGTGAGTTCCTACACGCTGTCGGCACGCGGCATCGACGTTTAGGATAAAGGGGAAAATCTTCTCCACGTTGCGTCCGGTCTTCGCAGACATACACAATGTGGGGCAGTGGCGCAGAAATGGAACTTCTTCCCATATGCCACGCAAGCAGTGTTCCATACGGAAGTTTTTTACTAGATCCCACTTGTTCAGCAGCAGGATACAGCCCTTTTTGGACTCTTCGATCATGTTGGCGATCTTCTTGTCTCGCGTGGTGATGCCTTCACGGGCATCGATCATCAGAAGGCAAACATCTGCTCTATCGATGGCACGTTGACTGCGGATGGCGGCAAATTTGTCGACAACTTCGTGCTCAGCATTTTTCCTGCGGATACCGGCAGTATCGATGAGGTTATAGCTTTGACCTCCATAGTTGAATGCTACGTCGATACTGTCTCGAGTCGTCCCAGGGATGGGGCTGACGATGCAGCGCTCTTCTTGCAGCAGGAAATTGACGAGCGAGGACTTGCCGACATTGGGGCGTCCTACGATAGCTACGCCGATGGTCTGTGGGGGGGGCTGGTTGTCTGTCTTTTTTGCTTCTGCACCTTCGAAGGCCATTTCTAAAAGCTCGGCAATATTGCGGCGTTGCGTAGCAGACGTTGGAATCATCCGCTCGATTCCCAGGCAGTGAAAGTCGTGCATTGCGGCGTCGTCGTCGTTGTTATCGAGCTTATTAACAGCTAAAGTGACGGGTTTATCAGTGCGATGCAGCAGTTTGACTAGATCTAGGTCTAGGTCTGTCACACCAATTCTTGCGTCGACGACCATGACGATGGCGTCTGCTTCGCGGATAGCAATTTCAGCCTGGCTGCGTATGTGGTCGCTGTACTCCCCGGGGTCTCGGCTGTTGATGCCTCCGGTGTCGACGACAACGAAAGGCATGCCAAACAGGTCGGACTCAGCATAGATGCGATCGCGGGTGACCCCTTCCGCTTCATCGACGATAGCGATGCGTTTTTTGCATATACAGTTAAACAGCGCCGACTTACCAACATTGGGTCGGCCGACGATAGCAAGCTTCAGGCGTTTGTCATCTATAGCAATCATTTGAGCTGAAATCTAAAGTAAAATATGTTCCGAAAGATTATCATAAGCTACTAGAGGATAAAAACACATGAAATAAATTTAAGGGAGTTCGTGGCCTCTTACGCAGAATTTGATGCAAGCCGACTATGTCTATCGAGGTGACATGACAGAACAACGCCTTTTTCATGAACTTTCACTATGTCCTTTTTGGAAGGATTTGCGTTCCCTGACGCGAATAGGTCTCGGACGAGATCTAAATGCCGGACTCTCGGTGGCGTTGCTTACGATTCCCCAAGCGATGGCGTACGCTTTGGTGGCGGGCTTGCCCCTTACATGTGGTTTGTTTGCGGGTGTCTTTGCCACGATAATGGCTGCTCTGTTTGGCTCGTCCCGTCATGTGGTGGTGGGTCCGACCAATGCAATCGCTATTTTGGTGCAGGCGGGAACAAGCGAGATTATATATACGTTCTATCGCGGTGTAACAGGTGCCGAGCGGGACGTGATTGCGGTGCAAATAGTGACGCAGCTTGTGCTCCTGGTGGGGGTATTTCAGCTTTTAGGAGCGCTCTTTCGCTTGGGGCGTCTGAGTCAGTTTGTTAGCCAAACTGTGATTATTGCGTACATGACGGGGACAGCTTTAGCGGTCGTTGTAAACCAATCTTTTATTTTTCTAGGCTTAGGGCTCCCAGAAGGTGTGTTGTCGTTGTTTCAAAAAGCTCACTATCTGCTGTTGCATATAGATGGGATACATGTTCCGACGTTAGCTATAGGGTTTGTGAGTTTAGTTTCTCTCTTGCTGTTTAGACGTTTCAAAATGAAAATTCCTTCAGCGGCACTGATGCTTTTACTCGCTGCTATAGCAGTGTATGCCTTTGGTCTTTCACCGTATCCGGATAAAGAACTGCTGGATCCTTTTGCAGAGGGCTATGTGCAGCCTGTTCAGCTCGTGGCTAGCACCGGAACAGTGCATGGTATTATTCCACGACTTGCCCTTCCGTACTTTGACCTAGCGATTTTGAGCAAGCTGGTTCCCTTGGCGTTTGCGATCGCATTGCTGGGCATGCTTGAGACCAGCTCAGTAGCCAAATCCCTTGCGAGCAAATCGGGACAGATGCTGTCGACTAATCAGGAGATTCTGGGTCTGGGATTTGGTAATATTTGCTCAGCTTTTTTTGGAGCCATGCCGTCAGCGGGAAGTCCATCCCGAAGCGCTTTGAACTATGCAAGCAAGGCAGATTCGCGTTTCGCGGCACTTTCTAGTGGTATCTTTGTGGGCTTAATTGTATTCGGGATGGGCTATTACATCAGCTTCATTCCGTTGGCAGCATTGGCAGCTTTGCTGTTGGTTACGTCGGTGAGTTTGGTTAACATTCCCCAGATAATGACGTGCGTTAAGGCCACGGGATCTGATGCTTTTGTCTTTGCCATTACCTTGGCATCGTGTTTCTTCTTTAGTGTGGACACAGCGTTCTACATCGGAATAGTCCTGTCGATTATTTTCTATCTCAACAGAGCTGCTGTACCGTTGTTACGCGAGCTTGAGCCGGTCGATATGCCTGTTTCAGGGGCTACAGTGCGTGTAATCGATGTTCATGGAGAGCTGTTTTTTGGGGCTGCAGACCTATTTCAAGCGACGTTGCGGACAATTGCTAACGACGAGGGCAAGGTGAAGGTTATCGTCTTGCGCCTTAAGCACGCCCGAGACCTCGACGCTACAGCATGTCTAGCTCTGAGGCATCTACATGGCTACCTCGAAGGTCGTGGGGTGTCGCTGCTGCTCTGTAGTGTACCAAGAGCGGCTTGGCTTGTGCTGAAGAATTCTGGCGTCGCTGATGAAATAGGTATGGATAAAATCTACACTCTTATTGGCAAGCCCTCACGGGTCTGCGAGGCCGAAGCATTGCATCGGGCGCGTAAATTGTGCGGAGAGAACCTTCCGAATGCTGATGAGTTAGCTCAAGGAACGGGGTCGCACTTAGTTTCCAAGTTGTCTTCGTTCACAAAAGTGCGATAGATCCAAGGATCGCTATTTTCGCGCATCAGGCGGTCGCACCCGAGGGCAAAGCCCTGAACAAAGCCATATTTTTCTATCGATCCCATCATATATTCGGAGCTACTAGGTTTAAAATGGCTACGTGGCCCATCGGCCGGTGAAACGACACCTTTATGGAAGCAGAAAAGTGCACGAGTGAGCTTAACCATAGGATCGTCATGGATGCAGTAGCAATAAGGTTCACAGCGGCGTTGCGCTAGCTCACAGTCGCGACCCCACGGCTCGTCACAAGCAAGTTGAGCACTAAGGGCAAGTATACAGAGTAAGTATGCGGCTATGTTCTTATGCATGCGGTGTCCCAGGTGTTTAGGAAGGCTCCAGCCTACACGATGCCTGTTGTCGATGCAATAAAATGCCCTGTGGAGGTCCTAGACTCCACAGGGCAGTGTGATTAAATTGTTCTGCGTCCTATGCGCGCACTTTTTTTCTACGGTGCGCCACTAGGATTGCAAATCCGGCCATAGTTCCAAGCATCAGATAAGTCGATGGCTCTGGAACGTGGATGGTGATGATCTCAAAGTGAGACATAACGGTCTGTCCTGCAGTCAACAGCAGTGGATCAAAACTAATATGGATATCATCCGCGGTATGATTGAGTGAACTTGGGGCAAGGCCTCCAGTATTGACCAATCCCACGATAATGCCAGGATTGGGCACCCAATCTAGGTCCTCAAACCAGAAATTCATTGGTAGGCTGGTAAATGATCCAGCTAAAGGATTCTGGAATGTTAACCAAAGTTCATCGCTATCAAAATCTGCCGATATATTGAACACCGTGCCAGGCTGAAAGCTGGTGAACTCAACACCAGGGTCCGTGACCACAGCGTTGACAGGAGCCACTCCCAGAGGAGTTGTTGTGTCAAAGTAGTTCTGAGGGAAACCGTTCAAGTGCAGCGTGCCCTCGATGGTGTCTCCAATTAAACTTGCGTGAGCCTGCCACGGGGCAAAACTCATCGCAGCGACTGCCAATAGGGCAAAGAACCCTTGCGGCAGTCTCTTCGTAAACCTATTCATAAAAACCTCCTAATCACTTACGTGTTATTAATGTTAAGTATCTAAAACACAGTCACTTCTATATTTATTTTAGGGAGGTTCTATTTATTTCATCAAATAAAAAATTCATAAATCATTGATTTTTAGTTATTTAATTATTTGATGTGTGCGGTGCTGCTGGCATATGGAAACATATGGTTTCTTTTGGATAGTTGTTGTAAAACACTAATATTAAGTAATTTATGTAATTTCCATGTTTTTGGACTTTGTCTGAATAAATCTATGATGGCGCTCTTGTTGCAGGAGGCAATAAGGTCCTGTGTTCGAGCTGTGTGAGATTTTTTCCTGTTCTTCCTGCTACTCCTGGTCTCCCTGATTAAAAAAGGCAGCAAGACACCAGGAGTACCAGGAAGAACAGGAACAGAGACATCATTTCCTTGATAGCGGAGTTGACGAAGCGAACAGTTCGGGTAGCATTTTTTACTCTCGAAGGACTGTCCGTCCTTGAGCAAAAGCTCAGGTCCTACGAGAGTGTTAAAAAATAGAGCCGCGCAAGGGGTAGCTACGCTGGCTGCGCGCTGGCCTGATAAAGTGACACTTACTTAGTGTCGCTACGCTCCACTGTCTCGCGTGACTTCGTTAGGACGTTTGGGATTACAAAGATTTCTTCTAGCGCTTGTGGGTAAATTCAAGAGACAGTCGGGTAGATACGAGTATTTATGTATAGATATGAGTAGATATGTGCGTGTAAATTGCTTGCATAAGTAGTATTGCGAATCCTGCTCAGGACGTCGTCTGCTGCGATTTCGAGTTTCTAGGGCGTAGATTCATCTTCCTTGGAGAGATCGTCCATTCAGGGCGGTCG
>JAJFMA010000068.1 GCA_021772415.1 Chlamydiota bacterium | reverse complement strand
GATGTCGCACTTGTGGATGATGGTTTTTTTTGTTAGAGGCAGCTCATGCCCTTGGCGTGTGATCCTCTTCAAGAATATGCCTCGGCCAATGGTGCTGCTGAGAGTACCTAGTGTCTGCCCCACAAGCTCTTTGTTGATGATGCAGACATCCAAGATTTCTCCCGTCTGTTGACGCAGTGACTTTTCATCGATTTCGCGGCCTAGGGATATTTTCGCTAGCGTCTCTGCAGGGGCAATGACAGACACCGTGTCATTGACAGCAAGGACCGTGTCTTGTTCCGCGTCGAATATGCGGCCGTCCCGTTTTATTTGCTTGATCTCGATGGCATTGTCGTGTTTGGATTCCACTGCGTTAATACTCTGACCAACCAGCGTTTCGTCTGTGATGAGGTAGGTACGCAGGTTGAGGCGATTAGACCAGTAGAATAGTTCTGCAGGTGCATCTCCTTCCGCGGACATCTCCTTGGCGAGCTTTGCCGCCTCGGCTTTGACATCCACTCCGACAAGACGTGGCAGGAGCTTGAAGAATAGGATCAACCCCGCAGTGCCGAAAAGGTAGGTGATGGCGTAGGCGATGGCAACATGGCTTTCCATGGTCTTCTGCTCAGCTGCTGAGGCTGCCAGGTGGTGGATGGCGCCGTCGGCGGTGCCAAGAACACTAGACTGTGTGAGAGCACCACCTAAAATGCCGGCGGCAGTGCCTGCATCGAAGGCAAAGGCTTTTGCAAGAAGATATGCCGTCACTAGGGCCACGATAGAGAAAAACACCGAAAGCACAACGTACTTGATACCTTCCTTTTTGAGTGAGCCAAAGAACTGCGGTCCAACCTTATAGCCTATAGTGAAGATGAATAGGGCGAAGCTGACGTTTTTGAGTAGATCGGGAACAGGGACGTTGAGCTGCCCTATCACCAAAGCGGCGAGCAGCACGGACGCTGTTGACCCCAGGGCAAACCCGAAGAATTTGAGCTGACCAAGCCAGTAGCCAATGCCGATGGCAGCAAAGACAGCAAGCTGAGGGTAGGTGCGTAGTAGCTCGATCATGGCTGTATTTTCTCCCAGATAGCATGGTATTCACTGAGTAGGTCGCTGATGGCTGTGCCGATTTCTGCGTAGGCGTCGTCAGGAAGATTGGCGAGGGATACCCGTACAGACATGTTGGGTGAGTCAAAGCCTCCCCCGTCCATGAGTACAACGCCTTTTTTCTCGGCTAACTGCACAACGAAGTCAATAGGTTCGTAGTGGATAGTAAGGTGTTTTGCAAACTCTTCCCCGTAGCGCTGCTGTGCCAATTGGGGGATGTCGATGGTGGTATAGTAGCGGGCATCGTATGGAGTGTTGGGATGTTCACTACCCAAAGCCCTGTAGAGGGTTTCGTAGCGAGTAGAAACGATATCTTGAGCCTGCTTCTTGTACTCACCTTGACTGTCTAGGAGAGCATGCAGGGCAAAAAATGCCATCATGACCTGCTGCGGTGTAGATAAACCAGCAGTGTGGTGCAGTGCTACTGAGCGGCTGTCAGCGACCATGCGTTCGATGAGCTTCATCTTCTCCGGCTCCAGAGCGACGACTCCGTAGCGTTTGTGTAGAGCTTTTTTATCAGTCTCTGGTAAGGTGGCGATTTTTTTATCGAGGATGTTGTCTTCATGGATGGCAATGACTCCCAAGCGCCAACCTGTTGCTCCGAAGTACTTGGAGAAGGAATAGACCAAGATGGTGTTGTGGGGGATTATTGCAGCAATGGACTTAAACCCATTAACAAAGGTGCCGTAGACGTCGTCGGTGATGACAAAGAGGTCCTTACGTTCGTTTTGGACAAGAGACGCTAGCGTCTTCAGTGATTCGTGACTCATGCTCACCGATGTAGGATTCGACGGATTTACGGTGAACAGCGCCTTGATCGAAGGGTCTTTAAGCTTTTCGAGCTCGCTGTCAGGGTACTGCCAATCTCCATTTTCATCTTGGACGATCTCTAATTCAACAAATTGATAGTCGTTCAGTTGTGGGATTTCGAGATAAGGTGTAAAAATTGGCACACCGAGGGCAATCTTATCGCCCTTGTGCAGAACTTTGTTCTCTATCAATGTATTGAAAATGTAGTCCATTGCCGCAGTGCCACCTTCGACAGCGAAGAGGTCGAAGTTCCCTTGTGGGGGCTCACCAGCACACATTTCCTGATCGATGAACTTCTTCAGCATCTTGTCGGTGAAGTCTAAAATTCTGTCTGGCATGGGGTAGTGGTCACCAAGGATGGCATCGGTGAGCTCCCAGACGAAGGCATCTTCATCCATCGATAGCGTGTTACGTGCGTAGTCTAGGCTGCGTTGCAGGAATTCAATGCCTGGCTCGCCGCGATGCGTCTCCAAAAATGTACGTAGCCGCTGGGCGCCGCCTGTTTTAAGAGGAGGGCCTCCAAATCCAGGGCGGATAGCTTGTGCCTCAGATTCCGCTAAGCTAAAATGGCCGAACTGGAAAAAGGCATGCCGTGGCTCTGTGGCAACCCAATTAGGGTTGCCTCGTCCTGCATTCAGCATCATGGATTCACTACGCCTTTCTGCCAATTCGATCAGCTTGTTTTTTAGCTCAAACGGACTGATGGCTTCGTAGCGTCTTTCTTCTTGTGCTTTCATCGTAACCTCAATAGGTAAAGTAGGACTGCAGTTTCTTAAATTCATTCTCTCCACTGGAAAGGGCAAGCTGGAGAAGGATACGCGCCTTGGGTCCAGTATAGTCTCCGCCGAGTATAACACCTTCTCTCTGCAACGTCTTACCTCCCCCTTCGTCACCATAGACGGGGAATACGCCCCCATGCGCGACTCTGGAGGTGATGACAACGTGAATACCTTGCTGGAGTGCATCTTTGATAGCTGTATTGACAGCGCTGTTGACGTTGCCTGCACCGACCCCTTCAATGACAATACCTTTCACTCCCTGTGCCGCAGCGTACCGCACGAAGGCGCCATCGTCTCCTGCGTACGTGGAAATCAACGCCACTTTTACCAGTGCTTTGGGCAGGTGAAATTTTGGAACCTTTCTCCCCGTATGGTACAGAAGCACTTTTTCTCCGACGATGTAGCCAAGATAGCCTCTTTGCCCTGAGTCAAAGGTCTGTACGTTAGTAGTGTTGGTCTTTCTGACATCGCGGGCGGAGTTGATGTATTGGTTCAGAGCTACCGTGACACCCCAGGATTTGGCTTGAGGGGAGGTGACGAGCTTTACGGCATTGAGAATGTTTACGGGACCGTCTGGCGACGGATCGGAAGCATCTCTCATAGCTCCAACGAATGTTACGGGTTTCTTGGATTGTAGAGTGAGATCAAGGAAGAAGGCACCTTCAGCCATAGTGTCGGTGCCGTGTGTGACCACAGCTCCAACAACAGATGAATCACTTAGCTCTTTGTCTACGATATGACTAAGTTTGCTCCAGATCGCAGGTGTCATCTGGGAACTGTCGATATTTGAGAAATTCACCATCTTAATTTTGGCGAGCTTAGACAGTTGCGGCACAGCTTCGATGAGATCTTGCCCCGTCAGGGCAGGCACGGCTCCCCCAGTTTTGGGGTCTACCTTCTCGGCGATGGTGCCTCCCGTCGCAACGATGACAACGGTAGGTAACTCGGCCCCGTAGGCGGTGCATACGCACGTTAAGCACAGTAGAATACGCCACATCATAAGTTAAGCCTCTTAGGGTATTGCATCTTCCTCCTTGTAACTAAAGAGTTGATTTTACCCAAGTGAGACAAAAGGCACGGTGTCTTGTTTTTTGCAGGGAAGCCAGGAGTACCAGGAGAGTCAGGATGAAGTTTTTTCCTGTGTCCTGCTGGTCCTGGTGGCTTGCTTCTTAGGACCTCAGGGGATGAAGACTAGGGGAAGACGGCAAAGAAAAAGAACCCAAACGCTTGCGTT
>JAJFMA010000067.1 GCA_021772415.1 Chlamydiota bacterium | reverse complement strand
TTGTGGTAGATGGCAAGGAAATCGCGCACAACAGCGCTGGTATATCCTGCATGAAGCAGTCGTGTCCACATATCCCAATCCTGACAACTAGGCAGCTTCTCATCGAAGAGGCCTGCTTTTAGCAGAGCTTCTCGCTTTGCTAGGACTGATGGAGATGGAATAAAGCAGTCTAGAAGAATTTGTGAGCGCACATCACCTTCAATGTCCGATTCGTAGATCCAGACAACTTGCTCATTTTCGATTGCTTTTGCCCAGGTGTAAACGAGTCCGAGTGACGACGGGTTTGTTACTACCACGTTTACTTGTTTAGCGAGTTTCTCGGGAAGCCATTCATCGTCATCGTCGACGAGTGCAATCCACTCGCCTGAGGCTTGTTTAATTCCTCGATTACGAGAATGGGGTGCGCCCAGATTTCGGTCATTTCGCAGGTATGAGAGTTGAGGTAGCGTTTTGGAGAATTCTGCGACTACTCTTTCATAGCTTTCCTGGTCATTGGAATGGTCATCAACGACAATGACCTCGAAATTGCGATAGGTTTGCCCCTGAACGGAGTGCAAAAGACGCCTAAGGAGTTCTGGACGCTGGTATGTGGGAATGACGACGCTTATTTTCATGGGGTGATTTTGATTGTAACCATTAAGGATCTGCTTTTCGTGGAGAACAGATTGAGCACACCCTTAGCACATAGTGTTGTTCCTGCGGGTGATAACGATCTATTGCATTCGATTTCGTAGCCATCTCCAATGAAACGCCGTGGCGATATTTGTTTCACGTCACTGAAAATGGCAATAGGATGCTCGCATACAAATGGACTGAAGACCCTGGTGTGAACGGTGATCTTATCGGAATCAAATTGGTAGCGTCTACGCATAGCTCCGAGTGGTGAGGCCATAATGAGGCCGTTAGCGGTTAGCTTTGCGATGGCCTTTTGACGTATGGTTTTTTGGAAATGAGGAAAGCGCGGTAGGGGTAAATTCCAAAGGGCATAGCGATTATCTAATTCTTGCTCTCCTCCATAACAAGGAAGAATGGGCCGTCCTTTAGCAACGAGGTATGGCATGGCTAGATCATTAGGAGTGGCTCCACCAGGACGTGCGACCACAGCTTCATAGTAGGGCCGATGAATGACGAGATAATTCTCGTCTCTGTAGTCACGAAGCACATTTTCCTCAGGAACGAAATCTGTGTCAGGGCATAAAGAGAGTTGCTCTGCTGCTTTAGCGACAAAGTAACCAAAGAAAGGAAGGTAGTCGAAGAAGTTGTTGTAGGAGTACCACCCAGGAGGGGGTAAATCTTCATACGTAATACCGGACGGTTCTTCATGATTCAAGACCAGAGGGAAACTGCCGTTAGGTCTTTGAAACCCTCGTAGATACGTGAGCACTCTTTTTAGGTCCGAAAGAACGTCGGAATCCTTCTGCAATCGGTACGCTGTGGCCAGACAATAGGCCAAAGCGCCGTATCCAAAGGACTGCTCTTGCCCGCGACCGACATATAGGCTTTCCCCTTCAGAAAGGATGAAGTGTCGAATGAAGCACATTCCACGATCGAAACTCGCCAAAATGCTGGGATCAGAAGTGATCGCAAAAATCTCCACTAACATAGCAAGTGAGAAGCAGTGATACTGGAAGGATTTGACGTGTGGTTCATCCAAGATCAAACCACTCCTCGATTGAGCCCGGTGGGTGATTTGGGTAGCTTCATCCAGAGCAGCGTGATCACGCGGATTTAGGTGGAGACGCGTGGCACAGCGGAGCAAGCTCCAATTCGTACAGCGGGTTCCTTTAAACGTCCCGTCATAGACAATGTCATCAAAATGATGATCTCCAGTAAGTTGTGCGTAGTGGTAAAGCGCATAGCGGTTGAACTCCCAATGGAACTCGGGGTGCTTGGTGTCCAAGGTTCGAAAGCAAGATGTGAGAGTTTGGAGTGTTGCGGAATCTAACTCCTTTAGCACTGCTAGGAGAGCAAGACTAAAGGCTTCGCCATAGAACGACCGCTCACCAAAACCCTTGTGGCGTGCCAGTTGAGACTTGAGATAGTTGCCTATTTTGATGGCTATACCACGACATGTCTCGTTTAGTTGACCCACTGTATTCATGCTGTTGTTGGTGCCTATTTTTAGTCGAATCGCACAGAGTCGTTAGAAGAGTGCTCTATAGCCATAGTAGCCTAAAGGTGTTTCTAATATCAATTGGGATGCTTCTGATCAGGATGGCCACCTAAACCTTGGGTAGGACTTAGCATCGTTACCTCCGCTGTCAAGAGAGAAGCTGCTGAGATACGAGTGTGTCGGGTAGGGTGGTCGAAGGTTGGATGAAACCAACAAGGGCAGAGTCATTTGACAAGTTTATTGGTCGCAGGTAGCATCTCATCCACTTAACAATTCTTGTGCCTTGGAATACGGGAGCTTTTTAATTGCAACGAATTAAACGAGTTCTATTCATTGGTTCGCGTGCAGTGAAAGCGCGGATTTTGAGTTTTTTGGACACGGTGGGTGTCTTGTCCTTGTTCTGGAAGCGAGCGGGATTCTTTAAAACTCGGAATGGATACCTGTATCTTTCTCCTAATCAACGCCTTAGCGGCTGGTTTCGGCGTTTCGATTGCTGGGAGCCGTATGTGTGTTATGGACTACCCAAAGAAATCAGGCCAGGAGACAAGGTTCTTGAGCTAGGGAGCTGCCTTGGTTATTTTTCTATAGCACTTGCTGAGCTAGTTGGGGATCAAGGAAAAGTGGCTGGTTTAGAGCCATGTCAAAATTACTTTTCCCATCTACGCCGAGTTTGGTCGAAAAATCGCCGTTACCGGAATCGACTTCAGTTTCTAAATTTGGCTGCAGGAGCAAAAGACGAAACATTTTGTTTTGATTCTACCAAAACACACTACGAGATGCTCTCTGAGATCAACTCCATAGAATATGCATGTGATGGAAATCAGTCGAGAGTGCCAGAAGAAATGCAGATGCGAACAGCTCCACTAGAACAGATCATTGCAAAGATAGGATTTATGCCTGATGTCATCTTCATGGATATCGAGGGTGGTGAGCTTGAGGTGTTTGATCAGATGATACAGCTCGGCATCAGGCCTAAGGTGATCTTCGAACATCACGTAGCTTTCTATGGACAACAGCGTTTTGACCGCGTGCTGCAGCGGCTTAGAGACTATGGCTATCGCGAAAAATGGACGGATCCTGATCACCTGGTGCTCACATACTACGAATCTCCAAATGATAAAACCACTAATGGAACTCAAGCAGAACGAAGTCTTGCTGAGACATTGTCAGGTGAGTGACAATGGTCTCGAGGGGATTGCCTAAACCCCTGGTTGGAATCCTATCAGGGGCTTAAATGCTTTTTTTGCTTTGAAAGTAGTGGTCCCGTTTGTCTTAGACTTGAGCTTCGAGTCAAATGTGTTTCCAAATAATGGATGTAGGTGCATATTTCCGTATTGATACGGAGGTCATTAGGTTATTTTATCGTTAATTGCGATGACATGATGTTGTCGAGGTTTACTAACGCAATTAGCTATATGAAACGTGGTTGTCTACAGTAATTAAGATAGCGTACTAGAGGTTATTTTATGCTCCTTTCTGCGATTACAATGATCAAGAATGAGGAAGAGTTCATCGGGTACACCCTTATGGCGATGTATCCCCATGTGGATGAGATTGTAGTGGTAGACGGCGGTAGCGGTGATGGGACTCGTGATATCATCGAGTATGTGATGAACACCCTTGACGTCGATAAAAAAATAACCTTCTGGGAAGATCTCAGACCTAAAAATCAGCTGATTCATGTCAGAAATGACATGGTCGCAGTGTGCAAAGGCAAATGGATTTTGAGGCTTGAAGGTGATGAAGTCTATAGTGATGATAACGCCAAAAAGGTTCGTGGCTATATTGTAGATGGTCGAATTCGAGACGATGTTCTGAGTGTGGGGTGGCCTTACTACTTTTTTGTTAACGATATTGAGACCATGGTGCCAATTGGAGAGAACCATACGTTTGCTACTATCATGATTAAAAATGGACACGGTATTCATGCTGCACATTGTGATAAGGGAGGCAATGAGACTTTTTATGATGAAGCGTGGTTTGATGCCGATGGAAAAACCGTTTCAATTTGGCATCCCAAGGAAAGCCCTACGCAGCGGGTACGCACGATAGGCATACACCACTATGCGGGATTTAAGGCGTCGACTCGACATCAGGACTACATGTTGAAATGCAAGAAAGTTCCCTTCAATAAGGGGCATCCGGAAGTCTTCTTAAGGTACGATTTTAAAGGACTAATGCGGAACCCAGAGTCGAGGGACCTTGTGCGCGAGATTGAAACTCAATCTGGTATGAAATACGGATTGCTAGACAGGTTGAAGAATCTAGTTTTCACATAGAAGGAAGGCATCTAAATGAAAATTGCTGTGATTGGTGGGGGAATTTCAGGACTCGCCACGGCTGCGAAATTGCAAAGCTCCGGTTGTGATGTAAGGCTCTTCGAAAAAAACGAACGCTTTGGCGGGCTGTGCAAGACGGACACGATTGGTTCATACGTGTTTGATCGGCATGGAGGACATGTATTCAATTCAAAGCACCCAGAGGTAAAAAAATGGGTGTTTGACTTGCTCCCCGAAGAAAATTGGCAGTTTTCTAGTCGAGTCGGACGGATTGAGTTTGATGGTAATTTCATCTCCTATCCGTTTGAGCTTTCGCTTTCAGAGCTTCCTCACAAGGATGCTACGCAGTGTATTCTTGATTTTCTTGCGTGTTCGCGAAAACCTGAATCAAAGCCTCAGGATTTTAGGAATTGGCTCTATTGGATGTTTGGCAAAGGGATCGCAGACCGCTACCTCGTTCCGTACAATGAGAAGATCTGGAATCGGGATCTCTCCGAGATTAGCATTTGTTGGGTGGATGGAAAGATGCCACTTCCAAGTGATGAGGATCTGGTGATGTCTATTTTGGACCCTCAATTCAAGGAGAAAAATATGCCTCACTCCACGTTTTACTATCCAAAGTGTGGGGGGATTCAGGTGCTTATCGATGCCATTGAGAGCCAGGTTTCGAATAAAGTAGCCTCATACACCATTGAAAAGGTGGAAATAAGAGGTGACAGCTATCTTGTTGACGGTGAGTCTTTCGATCACGTGATTTCCACAATCCCTCTTCCCGAGCTGGCGAAGATTGTGGTGGACCTGCCAATCCAAGTCAGGACTGCAATCGAGCGTCTACAGTTTAACTCCATTACCACAGCACTGTTCAAATACGAAAAAAGCAAGGTTTCTTGGGTGTATTATCCATCCAAAGATAAGGGAGCCCACCGAATGGTCTGTCAGGGGAATCTCTCCGATGAACTGCCTGGATGTGTGGCCCTAGAAAAGACCGGGACTTGGGAAGTTAGTGACCTCACGAAGGGTTTTGATGAGATCTCTCCCAGTGATTTCATTGCCAAAAGTTGGACGCATTACGGCTATCCGGTATATGACCTGTCATTTGAGGCCAATATGGCCATTATTACCGACTACTTTAGGGAAATGGACATAGGCCTCGTGGGGCGTTTTGCGGAATGGAAATACTACAATATGGACACATGCATTAAAGCGGGATTTGATTATTGCGATGCGTTACTCTCCAAAGTTGCCACTCCATAGGGGTGTCACGGGGCTTATGTATCAACAATCGAACAGCCGAATATAGGCAGTAGGTTTGTGAAGAAACAGCTCCTCCGTAACGGCATGTACTCTCTTGCCGAGAATTCGCTTCAGATCGGAAATCAGTTCATCACGTCACTGATTCTTGTGCGCTCGCTGCCTATCACAGAATATTCCTTGATAGGCATAGCGATGGGGTATTTCGTGTTCGTGAACTTCATCAACGTCGCAATGGAGCCCATCTTATTTCGAAAGTTTCGGGACTTTAAGGGCAAGATCGATCGCTACATATTTTCTTTGGTTGTAATCAATGTTTTTAAGGCCTTTTTGCTGCTCTCGGCCTTCATTTCATTCAGTTATCTCGCTGCCGTACAAGTGAACACGTACCACGTCTATTGGGCCGTCGGGATTATCATTACTCCAGTGCTCGCTGACTGCTTGGTGGGACCCTTCACCGTCTATGCGGCAGTCCTTTTCCAGCAAAAGCTCTCGACAATGCTAATAGCGTGGCGAAATGGATTAAATCTTATACTGATGTTAGGCTTGTTCGTTTGGCCTACGCTTCCTTACGTTCTTTTTAAAGAAGTCGTAGTCAACATCATCTACGTGGTGGTGGCTCAGTACGTGATGCGACGCAAACTCCACCTATCATTTTCAGATCTTACGGTGGATTGGACGTTTTTAAAACGTACGTTCCTATCCTATTCCATGTGGACCCACAGCATTAGTGTAGTGGTTTTCTTTATCTATCGCGCCGACACTTTCTTTTTGTCGTTTTTTGTTTCGATGGAGAGCATTGGTTACTACACGGTAGCACTCAACTGTGCGATGATTGCTAACCTCATGCCTCAAATTCTAGCCCAGCAAAATCATGTAGCTTTGTCTCGTCTTAAAAATCGTGAAGTTATGATACGTATGACGAATATGTTCGTGCGCTTTTCCATCTACATTGGGGCAGCAACGTTGTTGGGCTTCGTTGTGTTGGGTAAGCCTTATCTCTGGCTACAGGTGGGCTTTGGGGTGCCAGAGGAGACTTATAGAAATCTACTATGTATCGTCACGGGTTTGGTGTTGGCGAAAACATGCGTTTCTCCATACAACGCATATTTGAGCATTAAAGGATCGGTTTCAGGAATGTTTGTGCGCGTGATTCTTCCAACCGGAGCTTCGACAGCTGTTTTGTACTATTTTGCAGCGCGATTTTATGGAACACAAGGAATTGCCTTGGCAAACATCTTTGCCGCCCTTATTTGGTTGGGGCTACAGCTTCTTGAAATGCGGCGCTATGGATATCACTTTAAAGGTGTTTTCGCGTTTAAGAAAGACTGGCACTGGATTAAGGGCCAGGTGCTTACATATTCACGGTCCGGTGTGTCTTGAGGATGTCAAGTGCTGATCTCGCTTATGTCCGTTACGAATAGGGCGCTAACCGGGTCTTAATGACCAGAGACGAGATTATGCGCAACTGGTCTTTGCAACACTTCGTAGATATGGTGTTAAGGTGAAGGAAAGACTGTGTGCTCTTCTGTTTGCTTCTTTGTTTATATGTTCTTTTCAACCCCGATTTATGCCTACGGAGTGTCTTGAAGCGGTTGTTAGTGCACAAAACCCTGATTTCCTTGCACACGATTTCTATATGCAAACTGTGGATGGCTTTCACCATCAGTTCTATTTCGGGCATTTCGTGGGACGCATGGCAGCTCTATTTTCGTTGTCTCCGGAACACGCTCTCTCGTGGGTGGCCTTGTTTAACCTTGCGCTCACCTTTTGTGCCGCTTACTACGCATGTCGTGAGCTGGATCCGACAGATAGACTGTTTCCACTGATTGGAGTGGTGTTATTGTCAGTGACTCCTCCACTGTTTGTCTTGGGAGGATGGTCTTTGCTGTTGCCGTTCGCAAGGCCATGGATCATGGTGCAGCCTCTTCTGATTCTGGCGTTGCTGTGGTGTTGGCAAGGGCGCATCTATTTATCCGTGGCTGCCGCCGGCTTAGCTGCTTTATTTCATCCATTATTAGGCGGAACTGTCGGTGCCGTATGTCTCATTGCATCTTTGGAGAACGCAAAAAAATGCTTGCTTGCTTTAGTGCTGCTTGTCGTGCTGATGCTTCCGAACATAATACCAGCGTTGTTAAGCTACCAGGCTATGAGCCTAGATACCTCTACATTTATTGAAATAATCGCGAAGTATCGTCACCCGATGCATTACATTCCGTCTTCCTGGAATCCGCATCACTTTTTGCACTTTTTGTGGACTACCTTAGCCATTGTGATCTGTCTGCTCAGTTCGGAAGTACGCGCTCTCATTAATCGTCAAATGATGATTACGCTAAGTTGCTTCTTGGGCCTTATGGTGGTAGGATATGTCTTTGTTGAGGTCTTCCCAACCCGCCTTGGTACCACCCTGGTTGGCTTTCGCTACAGTATTTATGTTTACTTTGTCTACTTGCTGATCTTAGCTAAGTATTGCTCTCTGCATCTCCAGAAAGGAAGGGAGGGAATTTGGCTTGTCGTGGCTCTGTTGACGGCTGTCTTTTTGACCCACAGTCCTCTAGTGCTTTTTGTTCTTCTTTTGGTTTGGCATGTATTTCAACGCTACCCGATCTCGGCGAAAATTGTGTTAGGATTAGCGCTTTTAGCTGGCATCAGAGCCATGTTTAGACATCCTGATATTTCAAGTGTGATCGGATGGTCCGTGGCTGTGAGTATAATCACTCTTTCGATTCATCCATGGGTCTTAAAGGCTAGTTCTGGCGTTTTGGCGTGTCTTCTTGTTTGGCAGACTGTGCATGCTCCTGGCCACTATTGGAGTAATGAAGGACGAAGATTCCTACCCGTTGTTTTGGCTGTAAAGAGACTGACTCCTGAAGATGCTGTTTTGGTGACGCCGTTAGAGGGAGAAGTTCTACGTACACAGGGACCAAGGGCTTTGGTGGCAAGCCATAATTTTCCTTTTTTGGATAGACATTTCCTACCCTGGTATGAGCGTGCGCAGGCAGTGTGGGGGAGGCAATCGCTAGATCGCCAGGATGCAAAAAATGCGTATTTATCGATCACTGATGACAAGCTGCGCCAGCTTCATGAGCAGTACGCGGCCACACATGCTGTACTTTATGCTGAGACTCAATCTAATCTACAAGTGCTGTTTGAAAATGGTGACTATAAACTCGTTCGATTGTTGCCAGACAGTGAATGATGCGGCGTGTTCATTGCTGCTCTTCAGCTCTTTCTATCGGTGCCACGCAGCTCGTATTACTCGTAGGTCTCTTTTGACGTCAAAGAGGCCGTCTACACGATAGTTATATCGCCTTACTTCTATGATTTGCAGGGTTAGCCAGACGATAGCTGTGACGATATTGGCAAGGGCAATGCCGTTGGGGCCCCACCATTTTGCGGATGTATAGTATAGGCCGGTTGCGATCATTCCAGTTGGTAGGACAACCCTTAGGAACATGCGATACACTGATCCTTTGATGTTGATGAACGAATTATAAGGAGATGCGACGGTTTTTACGATAACCAGAGAAACGACAATACACAGCATCTGCAGGTATGTGTCAGGAGGACAAGCGTCACCCTTAAGTAGGTAGAGATAGGATTTACCGAACAGAACGAATCCCAGAATAGTTATCACTCCCACATAGAAAGATAGTCGGACGAAATTGTTGGTCATGCGTAGTGCTTTGCTATGGTCATCTTCATGCGACAACGCCACAGAGTTTTGATAGGAGATGAGCTGGGGAAGCACATTTGCAACATTCGCTGTTGCAAGTGCGATGCTGTAATATCCGATCGTCTCGAGACTTTCGAAAAGTGATAAAAAAAACGTGTCGGAGCGGTACATATAGAAGGTGACCATGCCTACGCAATGGGTCCATATTGCATAGGAAAAAAGCGATTTGTGAAGAAATTTCCAGTCAACGCCTCCCTTCCTGCCCAACTTCCAAACAGATAGGTCTAACTTATGGGTGATCGCGTAGAAAGCACATCCAAGATATATTGCACTGACGCAGACTTCCTTAAGTGCCAGATACTCAAGAGATGGGACCGCAAACATCCCCAGAGAGAGTGTGATGTTCAGTCCCGCTCGGATTCCAGCTAACTTTGTCACCAACTTCTGCTTGAATTTGGTAGCTGCATATACTGTGAAGGGGCCAACGACGCTGTCAACTACCGGTGCTATTCCAAACGCCATCACTGCCCAGGCCACCTCATGTCGATCTATCTCTCGACCGAGAAGGGGTATGAGTAGGGTTAGCAGGCCAAGCAAGCAAACTGCTTTTAGGCAATTCAAAACCACCAGGGAGTACATCACGTTGTTAATGCGCTCGCCATACGATTTGTGATCTCGAAGAATAATCACCTCGGTGGCAACATTGAGGAAGTGAATAAACACATAGTAGCCAGCTACAATTCCTATTAAGCCATAGCTTGCGATAGGCAGTGTGTAGATGACGATGATCGACACCAGGAGCTGAGAAAACGTAAATATGCCCCTTTCGACCAAGGATGAGAGAATTGCTGAGATGATCTTCTTACGCATGTGGCAGCCCAGATGCGGTTAAGACACACTCCGCGTTCCACTCCAATTCTTCGCCAGCATGAAGTTTCACTAAAGGGCAAGCGAGAGGGTTCAAGCGACGCATGATCCTACCAGAAAAAGGACCTTTTTCACCGCGATACCACAACGCATCGCGAACTAGGGGAAGTTTGAGTAGAGGGCGGGACACTACTTGAGGTATAGGGCGTGTTTTGGCCCAGGGGTTGCACAACTTGATGACTTCCTTATCCGCTCGTGTAGGCAGCATGCGTGCATGCACCACCCACTCATCTTCGTGATCACGTACATACATCATCGGCTCCATGCCAGTTGGTACCTGGCTATTGGTGATGTCTATGTTGGTGGAGAAATGTTCTCCATGCAGCGACGCTGTGTTTACTGGGTATTGGTGATAGATATTCGTGTTACGATGTTCGAAGTGCCTATTTGATATCGTGGCGCGAGTGAAAAGCTCCTTACGAAAGCGGAAACGCATCACAAAATCCATAAAGTAGCTATCGCGCAAACACCTCAAGTGCGCCCGTCGCGCAATGCGGCCAGGCTCCACGATGCAGTCGTCTAGGGTTAGCTCCCACAGACCCTCTCGCATCTCTACTACCATGCGCTTTTGAAATCGGTGTGCACTACTAATACCGTCTTCTTCAATGACAGTGTAGCGATATCCAAACCCATCTTCTAATGAAAAGAATGCCGATGAATCGGCAGTCTCAATGCCCCAAGGTTTGATGAGGTCGATGCCATCGACTAACAATTGGCTGATGGTATTGTCAGAGGTGGCCCAATGCATCTTTGGTTGTGTCGGTGTTGTCATGGATGAAAACTCACACGGTTGATAACTAGGTGCGCGTAGGCCAGAGGTTGTAAATATGACATTTAAGTTTAAACTACGACGGCAGCACTATTTGGTTTACAGCTGTCGGTCAGAAATTGCTTACCTTCCCCCGGTTGTATCTTAGTCGGTCTGCCTCGCTAACTGATGGATTAGGACACAATCAGGGGTTTAGTGTTGCCCCATTCAAATACTTAGCGGAACCCCATCACGTGGCGCAGGTCTGGGCTATAGACTTGAATAGCATTGTCCTCGATATCGTTAGCGACCTTATTAAAATTGTCTATGCGAGCCTTTGCTCCAGACTTGCTCCAAAAGTGGCAACGACACAATCGGTCGACTTTCTCCCCATAGGCCCAATCTTCAGCTCTGCAATAATAGTGGTTGAGGCGGATCCTATCGATTGGAGCGCGTCCATTAAAGGCACTGGTAATTTGATTTCCGTTGGGGTCAATTGCCTTAATGCCAGGTTTATATTTAAACCTGTGAGGATCAATGGCACAGATTGTGCGATCAGGCCTAATGATGGTCTTGATGTGGTGGTTTTTATGGTAATTTGCTTCCGCTTTGTACGTCAACGTGTCGATAAGTAGCTCCCCAGGGGGAATGCAGGGCTGATACGATGTTCCGTACATTTGCCAGTTAACGCAAAGTCCACCAACTTGCTGATCATGTTCGTAGTTCACGAGAAAAGTTCTTAGATCATTGTCCTCCACCGTGAACAGAAATTCATCGATGTCTATAAATGCAACCCACTTGGCCTGTCCAGATGTGCATTTTACGCAGTGATCGTATGCAGTGATTTGTGCGTATTCCTGGTGGTTGTGAGGCCAGCGCCATAGTGTCACTTCACCGCGATTGATGTAGGGGGCTAATACTGATGCATATTGATCGTTCGATCTGTTTTCAAATAGATAGAAATGCTCAACGCCTAGAAGTTTATGAAATTCAATCCACTCCTTGAGATAATCAGCCTCATTTTGAAAGATGGCGCAAACGGCTAACTCGTATTTGTATGCACTGAGTTGCGAAAAAAAACTCACTGATAGTGCTAGGTATATCAACACGCTATAAAATCGGTTTCGCATATGCAACTTCCTTAAACTTGCTCGTGATCATATGATCGTTCTAACAGATCGACAGGTCATGTTCAGAGTAACTGTCGTAAATGTTCTTGAGTTACGTCTTCTGTACTGTGCAGAATATCGATGGCTAGACGATTAATTGTCAATCCCAAGGTAGCGCGCAGGCTCGCTGATTTGAGTGTGGCAGATGGGTAGTAATCTGGGGCTCAGGGCTATGTTTGCACGCATTGGGTGTAGGATGGCGATGAAAAGCGTAGCATTTTGTATGCGCTGGTAAGTCCAATCATAGCGAGTTGAAACGACACAGGAAGATACAGCAAATGATTACTGAAAATGGATAGTGCCAGGATCGAATAGAGCACACTATAGGTAGCTGTATGCGTCAGCGATGGCGCACGACGCACTGATCGATAGGCGATGGTGGCGGCTAATTGTAGCGTAGCGGTGAAGAGGAAGGCGTAAAGTACTCCAAAGTCGTTGAGGAGATCCCAATAGAAAGTGTTAACGGTGCTGACCTCTGGATGTGCGATCTGATACAACGCTCCCATGTTAGAGTGTTCTTCTTGCCACCCAGCTCGAAATGCTGTTGGGATCAATCCCTGGATTTCATGATAGGGATAGTACAAGGGCTCTGTGTCGCCAATTGTCTTATGGACATTATTGTAGGGCGCAACAACATAGTTGTAGATCCATATTAATGGATAGGCACGTTCCGGAACCCATTCTTTAGGTTGGCTAAGCTTGATGAGTTGACCAAGCCCTGTGCGGAAATTACCCATGATGATGAATACGGTAAAAAGGATGACGAGGACATACATGGCGCGACGAAGCAGACGAGGCCGAAATAGGAGTATAGCGCAGGTTCCTTGGAGGAAGGCTGAAATTAACAGTTGCCGACTCAATACAAATACTGGGAATAGAAGAAGTAAACCTATGGTCAGGGCACGTGTTTTATTGCGGTTGGCCATATAGGCCATCACGTGTCCAGTGACCGCTAGTAGATACATAGCATTCAAAAGCCCGTTAACGGATTTGATCCCAAAGTCAAAATAGGTTCGTTTATCTCCTGTGAATAGCCACATTAATGGAAAGCCCTTGAAGTGGATGATCTGGGCAATCTGACAGATGACATAGGTAGCGGTGAGTATCGCGATGCACTGTTTCTCTTTTCGAGATATTGCAGGCATACGGGTAGATGTTTCCCGCTGTGGCCGATAGCTGTTTACGGTCAAGGCGATGACTAAGGCGCTAATTATGTTCGCCATGATTAGAGCTGTAAATCTAGAAAATCCTGGCGAAATATATTGGCAAGGGGCAATAGGGTGCAGTAGCAGCACGATGATCCAAGGAACGACAAATGCGAATGCGGGCCCCGATGGGGATAGCAGGCGCCGGGTAGCTTTGCCATCCAGATGAGGGATAGTGTTGGATATAATATGCGGCTGCAAATTAGGGCTGTTAATTTCTACCGTCATATATTTGCAAATCTCACAGCACAATATTTTATGGAAGAGTAGAGGAGGCCGGGGAGGCAGTGGCGGGCATTGATGCGTAGCTCGTTGCGGGCGGACATGAGGCGAAATTCGCGTGGCATGCACTTTCTATCGGTATTCCACCCCCTACAATGATATGTGGGGAGATCAGGAACAAAAAGTAGCTTCCATCCTGATTTTTTTAGACGCAGGGATAGGTCTATGTCATCTTTGTACATGTAAAAGGTGCTATCCCACACTTCTGTGCCGCGTAGGAGTATGTCCTGGAGTGCTTCGCGTCTACAGAACATGAGTGCTCCACAAATGGCGGTAGGATGCTCGGTATGTGTATTGGTGGCGCTGTCCGTGGGGTGGCCTTGATCTCGGTCGTACCACTTGCCATACCACGTACGGTAGACGCCTGTTGAATCATAGCGACCCGTCGGGGTGTCTTTGTCGATGTCAAAGCCAAGAAGGGGACCTGACAAGCAACCGACGGTATTGTTTTCCGGGGTGTTGATGATGCTTTGAGCGCGCTCAAGGAAATTGGGTTGTAGGAAGGCGTCGGGATTGAGAAAAAGCACATAATGGCTATCGGGGTGGATATGTTTCATGCCACTATTGTTGCCTGCGCAAAAACCTATGTCCTTTTGATCTTCGACAACGACAATGTCGTCGCGAGCGCGGTAGGGGTCTAGGTAGCTGGTAGATCGGCTTCCACTGTCGACGATGACGATGCGCTGCGCTGGCAGCGTCTGCTTCGTAAGCGCTTCCACATTTTTGTGAATGAAGCGTTCGCTGTTGTGTGTGACGATGACAACGCTTGTCGAGGAGGTCTGCATGTCTAAATCTCTGTTTGTACGATTTCGCAAGCTTAGCGGGTAGCGGTGCTAAAGGCAAGAGGGGGTATTCATCTTTGGAATCGAAAAAACACCAACGAGGCACAGACTCGACTTTCGATACCTTAGTCATCGCGTACAGTAAGTCAACATCGTAGGTCACCCAATCAACACGTGATTATCCAAGATACTGAGAATTCCCTCATGAGGCCCGAAGGGCCATCTTATGTTAGCCACACCCGTGAGGGTGGGGAGCGATATGTAATCAATCTGAGCCCCTCTTGGGGCGGCTTGTGACCCCGATTCATGGGTCCAGAGAAGAAGACAATTTTCCTCTCCTATTGCGTTGGGTAAGATGGTCTGCGTCGCCTTAATCC
>JAJFMA010000066.1 GCA_021772415.1 Chlamydiota bacterium | reverse complement strand
CTGCGTCTCATCTCGTGACATAGTATTCCTAGGTTTTCGTGAAGGAAAGTGTGCCGTATCCACCTTTGTGAGTCAAACCCCTTGACTATCACAAGTGTCACCTATGTTACCGAACTCCCCTCGCTTCTTAGCGCCTTTTGCTCTTTGCGTTTCCTTTCGTACCCCTCAAATAGACCACATGCCAGACGGCTCACAACACCCGTGAAAAGAAACGCAAAGACGCAAAGAGCAAAAGGCACAAAGAGGCCTGTCCAATTTTCGATGTCCACCACAAACGGGCTAAAGATCTAACTCACTAAAATACTTGTTCTTATGATCAAAATATCGAAAATAGAGACAAGGTCACAGTTGCCTCTCTTGTGGCTTCATGAGAGTTTAAAACGGTACTTCAAGTCCATCGTAGGCGATGCGCACGTGGTCGGGGAGTTTGGCGCTGGCACTGTCATGCTCGAGCTCATGGGCGATGTGTGTCAGCCACGCGCGCTTGGCTCCTACGCGATCCGCGAATGCGATGGCTTCGTCGACGCTAAAATGCAGCGGTGACGGAGAGAATCTCAACGCTGAGACCACGAGATTTGCGACACCCTTTAGGTCCTCATAGATCGTTTCAGGAAACACGCGAATATCGGAAACGTAAGCGAAATCACCGAAGCGGAAGCCATTAACCTTCATACCGGCCTGCTCGTAGCTGCAGTAGCCGATATCGAGGTCTAGGAAGCGGGCAGTTCCTCGTTCTCCTTCTATCAGTTGAACATCGAAATTGGCGATGAGACCTTGACTGCGCTCGTCCTTGTGAAAAATATAGGGGAAGCGCTGGGCGATGTCATAATAGCTCTCGCGCGACATTAGCAAAGGGATGGGCTGCTTGCGCCACATATAGTAAACGCGCAGCTCGTCGATGCCCGCAATATGGTCATTGTGGGCGTGAGTGATAAGCACGCCATCGATGGCATCGACACCAAACTGCAGAGCTTGCTGACGCACATCTGGACCAGGATCTACGAGTAGAGTCTTGCCTTCAATTTCGACAACAATAGACGGGCGTAGGCGACGGTTTTTGGGATTGTCAGAGTGGCACACATCACAAGAGCATCCTATAACGGGGATACCCATCGATCCGCCAGTACCTAGAAACACACACTTGCCACTCATGTTTGGGGCCCGCGAAGAATAAGTTCGTGTACACGCTGGGCAATGGCTGTGTGACGAAAGTATGCCCACCCTTCGGTGTCTTTGGCGTCACCGAGGAGTTCAACACGGTAGAGCCCTACCTGAGGAACAAAGTCTATACGCTGTAGAGTCTGCTCCCCCCCGGTGCTGCCATCTCTTCGCACCCACACTGTGAGATGAGGAAGCTTCTGTTGATGAAACTGGGAAATCAGTTCAGGCTCGACCTGGACAGGGCTTTCATCACCGTGAACTAGAGCGTAGAAATTTCCCCATAGCGTTTCCGACACATCGATGGTTTCCCAGCGGCCGCTGCTACTGTTGAAGTGGCGGTATTCGATACGGTCTAAGCTGTAAGAACCGCCTTCTCCCTGTCCCATCCTGTAGAGCATTTCAGGAGAGACCAGCACACTTTCCGCCAGATACTTCCCCGTCGGGCTGTAGTAGCGTACCATCACAAACGCTAGCAAGAACGCCGCGACGACACCAGCTGTGAGTACAAGAAGGAAATTGCGGATGTCTGTCGGCATTGCACTGTACTCCGATAATTTACGGGGCTGCGATTTTCAAAATCACTACTGTAGCCGATCCCCTACAGAGTGTCAAAAGCTGGAGTAAGCCTGGGAAATCTCACCATCATACGTCTAACAGTCCTGGTGCGCTCGACGAAATTTAAGAATACAACACCCTCTCGTCAAACAAACTAGTTACTAAATAAACTTATAGATATTTGAATATTAAATAATATTATGTATAATTAATATATATATTCTTTTAAATAAAATCACTCTATTTAAAAAAGAGACTCCGATGTTAGACCGTTCCGAAAGTATTAGGCCTGATTCGCCTTCTTTTCCAGAAGAACCTTGCGATTCTTTCGGTGCTGCCGAGACACAAACTCCAACGACATCAAGGGAGTTGAAAGATCTAAACATCAAGTCCAAAACAATAAACAAGCGCTACCTGGACAACAGCGAAAAGCTGACCGATGAAGGCAAACAAAAATATGCCAACATGAAAATCTTGAAGGTTACGTCCCGGGGATCGAAATGGAAGTTTTGGCAGAGACGGACAGCCAAGACTAAATATGTAGCCGTTTCCTCACAAGCTCTTGCAGCAGCACTCCGAAAACAAGAAGGTGCAGCAGATGCCTCACGAAGAGCCCAGTGGGAAGACGGAGTCTCTGATTGGAAAGAATGGACAGATCCCACTAAAGCCCCGGATGCCGTATCAGCAGATTTTCTCGACGGAGTTTCGCAGTCAACCGATCCAGACGCTACCAAAGTCCTTGTCCCCATCATGCGATACAACGCGGGTGGCAAAGCGGAGGTAGGGCAGATCTCTATCGATGCAAACAAGCTTGCTGAAGGTCTCGGAGTCACTGAACGCGCTGTGCGAAAAGCGGATGATAAAGGTGACATAGTCGGGCTTATTATCCGGGCACGCCTAACTCCAAACGCGCATCTTGACGAGACGTATTCGACCGACGAAACAGGTCTTGATAGAGACGAAGCACGGGCTATCGCTATTGCCGTCGATGGGCTTAGAGATGAGAGTCGCGTTTTCGGTAGTGATGTCGGCAAGACTAAAACCCACTTGAATCGGTATGAGTTCGCGTTACCAGCCGACATAGAAAAAGGAGAAACTCCCGAAGGAGAGTTACCCGTGATCTATGTTCATCTTGGGGAAGGGGCAGTGACGTCACTAGGCACAGGATCTTTCGGACAGGTCACCAAGAGCTTACGAGAAGCCTTAGGAACGAAAAGTCAACCAGGCGTCCAACGTGGGATGGTTGCGCAAAAGGTACCCAGACAAGACGCAAGTACCACTCTTGCTGAGCAAAAGCGAGAGGCGGATATAGGGGTCGCATTAAAGGATGTCCCTTTTGTCTTACAAACCCATCATTACAGTGAGATAGGTGATTGGTATAGCACCGATCTATCCATCGTTTCCGAAATTTGTGACGGCGGCGATGTCGCAAGCACAAACGATGCTAACCAAGTAGAGATCAATGCAAAGCTTACCGAAATGGAACCCGCGGATAGGTGGCAATTTTTTGCAGATGCACTGAAAGGTGTAGACGGAATACACAAGAAGGGTTTTGTCCACCGTGATCTCAAGGGCGAGAACATCATGATCAAAACTGGTAAAGACGGAAAGACCCTGGAACCGCGCATCGTAGACTTTGGTATTGCGACAGAGAAAGGCGCCCTCGGAGAACGTAAAGGCACCCCGTTAAGCTCGCCACCAGAAGTCTTTAGAGCCTTCCGAGAGAACCCTCACAATAACGTTAAAGCAACCCCGGAATGGGATGCCTTTAGCATGGGAGGAATCGGACTAGAGTGTATTCTGAATAAGCCCACCTTCTGGCAAAAAGGATTCTCTAGTGGCAGCATCAGTACAATGGACCAATTGGCAGACCAGATGGCACCACTTGACGATGCCTCTGAATGGGTCGATGCACTACTAGAGAATGAAGATCTACCAGATGACATCGTCACAGCTCTTAAGGGTCTACTACATGGCGATCCTGAGAAACGCATGAAAATACCTGATGCCATCGCTCTCATTGAACAGGGCGTAGCGGAGCTGCGGGGTGAGTCGTCATCCGTAAGTTAACCATATGTGGTCCGAGCAACTATCTGAAAAGCCAGCAAGTTCCAGCCCGTTGCTGTCACCATCAATTCTCTTGCTACTGAGTTGGGAGTCAAAGCATTCCTAACCTTAAACCCCTGAGGCTCTCGCAAAGATCTAAAAAGCGTCTTACCTTTTGGTTTTGTCACTAAAGCAGGGAATCTTTCTCATGGTTCACAAATACCTCTGGAGTCATGAGTCGGCGTTACAGACCTCCGGAATTTTTATGCTTCACCCCACCCTGCCGGGTGGGACCGCACAGTGCGTTCAACAATTCTATGACTTACCGTTGACCAAACGAAAGAGCGTCGGCTACGATCACCCTCTTCAAAGATACTGGCCTACTACCCCGTATTTTGTGGCTCCATATGGATAGTACCTCTTTGACAAACACTTAGATAAGGTCGCGAGCCGATGCTGAGAATCTTAAAGACTCTTTTCACAATGGATCCAACGAGCCTATTGTTCACTGCCCCAAATATCGAACAGCTACCCTGTATCTCTGAATCCATCGAAAGCGTTGCTTCGAGAAGCTTGTACACGGACGACACACAGCTGACCAAACGAGCTTTACTCGGGTGCAGTTTGGTTTTGGGCACTGCACTGTTAGCACAGCTTACCTTAATGCTGCTGACCCGGAAAAATAGCCCCTGGAAACAATTGCCTTCTGTTCCAGAGAACTCCATTCCTCTACATTTTCTTGGAGGGCTACCGTTGTCGGATTCCGACGTCTCCTCGACCCCAGTACAGGTCACACGCATGAACAGGGGGAAGCGTGAAAGTGCGCAGCTATGGGCAAATACAAACCAACTAGCTAAGTACTTAGGTGTACCAAAATCTTCGGTCGACGATGCGTTCCTAGATGATATGATTCCAGAGTTGATTCTACGCGCTCTTTTGGTTCCCAATGACTATCTAGAAAAAGCCTACCCAACAGATGCAACAGGATTAACGAGTGAGCAAGCGCGCTTTTTAGCCATTATCTCCAACGAAATTCGAGATTGCAACACGTTCCTCGGAACGCCCCTAGGTGCCAAGCAGAGCATTCAAGTCCATCTCGGCCATCCCGTAACACTAGAAATACATCGCACTGCAGACACACCAGCGCACCCGGATCTCTATACCTACTTCAATCGAGGAAAGGAGTGTGCTTTGGGATTAGGAGCGTTTGGAACTGTCTTTACGGCATTGAGGGAGACTGTGGTTCCGGCATCTACAGACCTCGTCGCGCAGAAAATCATCTCGACAGAGACTAGAGCAGATAAAGCAGCTGCAAGGCGAGAAGCTAGAGCCCTAAAGACTGTCCAAAATGTGCCTTACGTGATGAAAATCCTTCACGGCGTCAAGCGTGAAGATGAGTTGTGGATAGTGACGGAATTAGGTGATGGTGGCCCTCTCACGACCCGGATAGGTAAAACGCATACCACCACAATCAATCCGCGTCTTAGGTCGATGGATGCCGTTGGCCGATGGCGCTTTTTTCTTCAAATTCTGCGAGGTGTGCAGGGAATACACGACACGAATTTAGTGCACCGCGATCTAAAGGGTCCCAATATTGTGTTAAAGACCGGCGAAGATGGCACGACCTATGAACCACGTATCGGGGATTTTGGATCTGCTGCAGCTCTTGGATCAAAAGGTCCCTACATAGGCTCTTTGCTGTTCTCCCCTCCGGAAGTAATTTTAACTAATGAAGACGTCACAGCAACCAAAGAATGGGATGCTTTTAGCGCCGGGGTGCTGGCCCTAGAGGGCATCATAGGCAAGTCCCCTTTTTTTTGGTTTGCTAGCAGCAGTAAATTCGACTTGATTCAGCAGATGGCCGATGTTCATGGTAAGCCCGCAGACTGGGTCGTCGCTCATCTGGCGTCTGAAGCCCTTTCATCTTCTATTGTAGACGCTATCAAAGGACTGCTCCATGGATCCCCTGATCTACGCATGAATATTCCAGACGCCATCGCTCTCATAGAAGAGGGCGTAGCAGAGCTTCGAGAAGCCGAAGCTAATGGATAGCTTCCCTGCATAGACGGGAATGGGGCGTCGCGCTAAGCTGATGCCAACAGGGGATATGTATGGTTTGGCACGATAAAATCCAGGACATGGCGGTTCTTCATAGCCTCATTGATGACTTGGAGCTATTCTGGCAGCTTAAAGCCAATCGTTGGGAGGGTGTAGAACGTCGCCTCAAGACGATGCTAGAAGAAGCCAAAGAGTACCAGGAAGGGGAGAAACTCGACCTCAATACCAAGCTTGCGCGCACACTGAAGGGCGACGAAGACTATGTCGACGTCAAACTGCGCATTAAAGAAGAAGTTGCCGATACCAAAAAGCTATGCAAATTTCTCGGTATCGATACTCCAAAAGAGATCAAGGCGCTCAACTTCAAGCCGCCTCTCATGGACAATGCACGTATCGAAGAAGCCATCGCTATCGTGGAAGAAACGCTGGTGCCCTTGTGCCGCGTGTCGTCGTATTCATACCACTGGATGTTGCAATTTTTCCGACAGCCGCGGCAGTTCATCAAAGAGTGCTGGGAATTCTATTACGGATCCTAGCACAAGATTAGGACGCACTCAGGGATACAACGTACAACTCTTTGGGGCTCATAGGAATGACCCATATATTTCATGTTCGTCGAATCTCCCGGCACTACTATCTGAAACGCCATCCTAAGAAGCTCAAATCCTGTTGCAAGAACCTCAAAGGGTTAAAGTCATCCTAAGAACGATCCACATTCAGTCCATTCCATAAAACGGACACAGGTTTATTATCTCAATAACTCCATATTTAAACAAACAAACTATTATAAAAATATAATTATATATTATAATAAAAAGTAGTGCTTTTATAAGAAGGTTAATTATGTATGATTCTAGTATTACTCCCAGGGACCGTTCATCATATATCGATCCAAGTACAACTGACACAGATAAATCATTTGAGACAGAAGCCCCTAAGACACAATCCGAGTTAGACAAACTAGGACTGCCACCCCGGACAATTAAAAGCCGCTATTTGGATAAAAAAACTGGCCAACTCAATACTAGAGGCAAAAAAAAATACGGGAGCAACATAACAGTTCTCAAGATCAGCACGACCGGAAGAAAAAAAAGATTCTGGCGCAAGAACACAGCTGGAAAGACTAAGCACGTAGCCGTAGATTCAGATGCCTTGCGGAGAGCCATGAAGCCGAGTGCGCAATCTACAGGGCAGCCCAGTTCCGCCCGTTTTATAGAAACATCTCAAGCACCGAAGGGTAAAAGGGCACAAGACTGGGAAGATGCGGTACAGGAATGGGAAGTATGGGATGACAACATACTACCTAACGCCGTAACCCCAAAATTTCTTGAAGGCGTCCTCATTGAGGACAACGTGGAAAGCGACGATGAATTGGTAGTTTATCTCCAACGTATAAATGGAAACGGAGAGCTCGAAGTAGGGCCTGTTACCGTAAGTGCGAGTGCACTTGCGGAGTCATTAGGCGTAACAGACGAAGCAGTCAACGCAGCGTTCTATTCTGGCGACGTCGAAGGGTTGATTATCCGTGCACGCCTGACTCCTGACGAACACCTGGAGACAACGTACTCTGAAACAAAAACAGGGCTAACAGCTTCTGAGGCGAGATCCGTGGCGATGGCCGTCGATGGTCTGCGCGACGAAGGCTTAATCTATGGTCAGGAAGTTGATCCAAGCACCCCCCATCTTAGATACTTCAACTTCGACATGCCCCGTGATTTAGAGGTCGGTCCCAAACCCGAAGACAATCGCAGTCTGGCGACCATTTTCGTGCACCTGGGAACAAAAAAAATCAAAGCACTAGGAGTCGGCGGCTTCGGAAAAGTAACGAAAAGCCTGCACGAGGCACTAGGCACGCACACAAAGGCGGGAGCAAAGACCGAAGTTGTCGCGCAAAAAGTACCTAGATTCGACGCCGAGAACACGGACTTAGATGTCCAAAAGAAAGAGGCGGAATTTGCCACACGCCTTCAAGGCGTACCCTATGTGATGCAAGTACATCACTACAGCGAAATAGGGCCAGGCGACGCCCCTAATTTGTCGATCGTTTCCGAAATGTGTGATGGAGGCGATATGGGAGTATGGAGTGACGACGACAATATGGCTATTTTAGGTGAGAATTTCGAAAAAATGACTCCGGCAGAACAATGGGAATTTTTCGCCAAAGCTCTGGAAGGGGTAGACGGCATCCATAAAAAGGGGGTTATCCACCGCGATCTGAAACCGGCTAACATCATGCTTAAGACCGGAAAGGACGGTGCATTCGAGCCGCGTATTGTAGATTTCGGGCTGTGCGCTGACGAGGATGCCCTTGCAATCCCAGGGGGAAGCCTCGACTTCCTCCCGCCAGAAGCATGGTTGATGTTTTTAGGGGCCAAAGGCGACTTCCCTACTAAGCCGTCGTGGGACGCGTACTCCATGGGAATTGTGGCACTACAAGGCATACTAAAGGCGCCGCTTCCCTCAGTGAACGCCCAAACGATTATGGACATTGCCCAAACCATGGGTAATATGGAGACCGCTGACTGGGTCGGCGACTCAATTGCGCAAACTCACATTAACGTTCCTATGTCAATTCAAATGGCGCTACAGGGACTGCTAAACCCAGACCCTGATGCCCGTATGAGCATCTCAGAGGCGATAGACCTGATCAGAGAGGGGATCACAGAGCTTTGAGCCCCCTAGCTTGCCGAGGATGCGCTAGCTTCATGTTCGTGATTGGCTTTGTTAAGTTGGTCGCGGCGGCGACGTCTTCGGTATAGCTTCACCATATTCACAAAAATCAGCGCAATGATGCCGGGATAGAAGATTTGCATCACTGGACCTAAGATACTGCTAATGCCTTCGAAACCTAGCATCGACATCAAGAAGGTACTACCGACGG
Source organism: Chlamydiota bacterium (assembly GCA_021772415.1). Taxonomy (GTDB): domain Bacteria; phylum Chlamydiota; class Chlamydiia; order Chlamydiales; family JAJFMA01; genus JAJFMA01. The sequence continues at coordinate 5,434 of JAJFMA010000066.1, read as the reverse complement.
TGATCGCCAATGCCGCTTCGTGGCTGATGCGACCATGGAGCAGTACTGTATGAATGAAATTGGAGAAGACCAACGCGAGCGCTACCGATGTTGTCATGCAGGCCATGGCAACGGCAAGTACCGACACTAAGCCAAAATGCGGCCCAAGTATCGCTAACGCCAATGTTGGGAGCAGCTCGTCCTTGGAGACATTCACCAGCAATTCGGAGTAGGCAGCGCCAAGATAGAGAAGGCCTAGGTAGACGACAGCAAGAATCACGATACCGATTAAGCAAGAGCGCATCGCCAACGCAAGATACCCTTTACGTGGTCCGTGGCCTGGTGAGTGGCTTAAGATCATGATGATCGACGACGAGAAGAAGAACGACGCGATTAGATCTTGGGTGTAGTAACCTTCGGTGACACCAGTGACGAAGACCTGTCCAGCAGTAAGTTCGATGTCATCGAGGCCAGGGCTAGCAAAAACCCCCTTAACTACTATGCATGCCAACGATAAGAGCAGCACCGGTGTTAAGACCTTACCCAGGATACCGATGATTTTGTTCTCACGGAAAGTGAGCGCAAACACGATCACAGTGTAGACGCCGCTGAAAGTCCACAGTGGAACAGTGCCAATGTGATTTTTGATGGCGGCGTACGCCAATGTGATACAGCGTGGCCCTGAGCCCAACGGAATCCAGAACGTCAACAGCAAAAAGGTGATTATCAGGCCAAGCTTAGTGCCCATGCAGGCAAACACTTTGGTGTAGTCGCCCTTAAAGAGCACCATAGTCACAACTCCGGCAAAGGGAAGAAGCACCGCCGTCAGCAAAAAGCCCAAAGAGCCCGCAATGTAGTGCTCTTGGGCAACCTGCCCCACAGCCATGGGGAAGATGAGGTTTCCTGAACCAAAAAACATGGAAAAAAGCGCTAGGCCGATAACCCAAGCGCTAGAGCTTGATGACTTCTGATGTAGCATGTGTAGAGTCCCTTTTATGCTCCCAAGACCGTCAGACCGGTATGAGGAAAATTATAACTGATTACTCCGTAGTTATCAACCGATGTTGTTTATTATGATTAAGTTAAGTTTTCAAGGCTACGATTTGCTAACGCTCTATATCACGTGGGCATGTCGTCCTTTCACCAGGCCGAACAGCACCGACCAACATGGCGCATTCAAAGAAATTATGCAAGAACGTGTTTAGCGAAGCTAAGAACTAGCTTCTTACAATTGAGTCAAGCCAAGCATACAAGCGCTTGGCTCCGCGAACCATCGTGTCTATTACAGCATTGGGAGCTTTTACGAGGACGGCATCCAAGACTCGAGAGGTCTGACGCCCTATCCACGTTGCCGCAGCCGTCACTGGCCTCATGACAGGATCCACTACTGTGCGCTTCACAAAACGCGCGGATGTTTTCACGGCGTTGTTAACCCCACGCACGACAGCTCCACCTGCCTGAAAAACTGGTGTGAGGGGCTTTACAAGAAGATAGGTAATCACAAAATCTGTGGGTTTATACAAAGCACGCGCAGCACGCAAAAGTGGCCCGTGGATAACGCGTCGGGTCATTTCATAGATCATATCTGCCGCGTCGACATACTCTGGAGCATCTTTCTTTTGCGCTTTCGCAACATCATGCCGCATGTCTGTCGTGCGCTTTGCCGCATTGACATCCATGGTTGATCTCGTATCACGGCCCGAAAGCGCTAACACAGCAAACGGTTCCTGTGTTGCATATATAGGATGGCCAAACTGATCCTCTCCCAAAGGTACAGTAACCCCGCCCGTATTGAGAGCGGGTTGCGGCCCCTGCTTTGGCTTGCGATCGGGATGCATGTCAAGTGAATCCCCATTATGCATGACAGTATAAGTGGGATCATTCGCAGCACGCACCATTCTGTCTTCAGGCGACCAGCCTGTTCGTGAAGGCTTATGCCGATGAACCGGCTCATGCTCGATAGGCTTATTCGACGTAGCATCGAGCATCGAAGACCAGTAATCTTCGAGCTGTGCTCTGGGGTCGCTACCATGACTTGTTAAGGTGTCTGTGACCGACATCGTCTACCGAGTTGGTTGTTAATTCATGTATGGGAGGCTGCAAGTCTAGGTCAGATAAACATTTCTGACAATGTACAAATTATTTAAACATATACTACTACAGCACTCTCTATAAAATACTTATTCTCACTATATATTATACATAAAAACAATTTTTATTACAATCCACTCACGAAATTAACACCGACTACAACTCCAAATCGAGGCATAGGAAGGGGAAAAAACAGGAACAAGCACCCAGCCATTCGTACTATTCTCTGATTTTTAGACCTCGATGGGTCGGACCTCGGAAAACCATGGAGGGCATGGAGGGCATGGAGGGAGGAGCATGGAGGGACGATGCAGGGCTTTTGTGGTCTTCACTCCAGAAAACGCACCTTGGATAATCGCCTATATACTGCTCTACCCTCGGGTTAATGTAGCACACCTTCTGAACGGCTAGTCCCTCCATGACATCCATGCGGATCTTCATGTCCTCCATGGTTTTTCGAATTTTAGAGTCGGGCACGCACACGGGCACGGGCACGGGCAAAGGCAGGAGCGGAATGCTTATATGCTGATAACACTTGCAACAATAATTCCTTGGTATTATACTACATGCGTATCGAGTACGGAGATATCAGGCAATGACAAGAATCAGCAAAAAATCGAGACTCAAAAATTGTCCGCGCAAGCACAAAGCTGCTGCGACAAAGACGGGTTCTAAGAAAGACAATCTTTCCCTTGGATACCGAGAGCATGGCAACGCTGTTGAAGGCGACGCTGCTCTAGGGATCTTTGTAGGTAAAGCACGCTAGTTTCAAGAGAGAGTTATACTATCATGTCCAGGCATCCAAGCTACGGAAAAGCGAATAAAGGTGGAGCTAAGCGCAACGTACTGAAGCGTTTTGAGCGTGTTGACAAGCTCAAGAAACTCGGTCGTTGGGACGAAGAGCGGAAGCGCGTTACAGGCCTTCCTAAGACTCCGACTAACTAAGTCGTCATACGACTTAGTCGCTAATCAGAGTGAACATCCACGTATTCAATCGTCAAAAGACGCTGAACATAGAGCCTCAGAATGTACAACGCATTGCTGAGGCTGTTGTGCATTTTGAAGGTCAACGCTGCGACGAGGTCGGCGTCTACCTGGTGGACACATCGACAATTTGCGATCTCCACGAACAGTTTTTCCAGGATCCTTCCCCTACAGACACCATTTCTCTACCCATGGACGATGAGGACGCAGCCTATCGCGTGCTTGGCGAGGTTTTTGTGTGCCCTGAAACGGCTTGCAAATACGTAACTGAGAATGGAGGCGATCCGTATATTGAGACCACATTATATATTGTGCACAGCTTGCTACACTTGATGGGCTACGACGACATTGACGATGTCGACCGAGCTAAGATGCGGGAGGCGGAAGCGCGGCACATGGAGCATTTGGTCAGAGAGGACTTGGCACTTAAGTCACAAGATGAATAATTGGTGTTATAGGGACAGGGAGATATTTTGACGGCTGCGAGTCTGTTTTTAGTCACGCTATTTCTGCTACTTGGAACCTGTGTATTAACCGCATTCAGCCACAGCTTACGCCAGCTTTGCCTGCGTAAAACTGAGTGGGAGAAAGTCGCAGGCCTCTTAGTTTGGCCAAAATCACTCAGGCACCTCTGTGCCTCGCGCAAGAGCTGCGCCAACACCCTAGTGGTTGCCCTATGCGCTCAAAGTTTGTGTCGTTTCAGCTATATTATTAGCTCCTTGGGCTGGCTGTGGAGGACGCAGCTGCCACCGTTTGGGCTGAATCATGCTATGGACGCTTCGTGGTTTCTGAGCTTTGGCATGGGGGCCCTTTATTTCTCGACGACCTTTGTTTTGGGCGAGATCATTCCTCGTCAAATGGGCCTCAAACACCCGCAAAAAGTTTTTAAGACCTCGTCACCTCTAGCGCTCATCTACCTTGGCGTGTGCCTACCTTTGTGCTGGCCGCTGGTAAAGCTTGTCCAAGCCTTTGTCCCTACGCGGCAGCTTGACCCCTTCCAGCTTCCCGGAGGAGAAATTGTCGCGGAAATCCTGGAAATTATCCAGGAGCTCGAAGTCAGCCCGAAGCTGGAAACGCACGACAAGCAATTAATAGAGTCCGTCGTCACCTTCCGTCATCAGCTTGCTAGAGAAGTCATGGTCCCGCGTGTCGACGTCTTCAGCCTGCAAGCCAAAACGTCTATACGTCAAGCTGCCCACCTACTTCAGGACCAGGGCTACAGCCGCACACCCGTGTATGGCAGCACCATCGACGATATCGTTGGGGTCCTTATGCACAAGGACGTGATGCAAAAGTATATGGAAGCCGAGATCACACGCAAAAAGGAGATCCTCGACGCGCCCTGCGAGACACTGCTGAAGAAAGTTCTATTCACTCCGGAGACAAAAAAAATCTCACTACTCTTGCAAGAATTCCGCCAAAAGCAGGTGCACCTTGCCGTCGTTGTCGATGAATACGGCGGCACTGACGGCATCATCACTATCGAAGATATCCTCGAGCAAATTGTCGGAGAAATCGCCGACGAGTACGACGAAGAAGAGGCGATGTTCGTCATCAAGCCCGAAGGCGGCTGGGTTGTAGATGCACGCATGAGCCTTTTGGATGTCGAGGAAAAACTCGATGTCGACGTCCCACAAGAGGGCGACTACGACACCCTTGCAGGGTTTGTATTCCATTGTTCAGGATCTATCCCAGAACAGGGTTTCCTCATACACCGCGACAATTTTGAGCTCGAAGTTCTAAATTCTAACGAACGCATGGTTGAAAGCGTTTGGCTCAAACCTATCGAATCCGGCAAAACCACCGAAGGTGCATAGACCCGACTCCACCTTAAATTGAGGCATTCTGAGGAGCGAAGCTCCGACAGCTTTACAGCCTAGCCCGTGAGGGCTAGGTAGTGTGTGGTAACTATTTAGCTCTGAAAGAACGACAGAAATCCATTTTCAAGTTTGAGTGCACAGCATTATCGATTGAGCTGCCTTGTGTCGCGCCTTCGAGAGCTTAGAACACTTCTTCTCAAACGCAGTGAGTCCCATCATAAGGCCCAATGGGCCTCAGAACCAGGCAGGCGCATGTTACATGCTGAGATGTCTATCGATACGTTAAATTACTGGTTATCAATGAGAATATTTTTCCTCACCTCTGTCACAACAGCCCCATGAGGAAAAAGGCTATTCACGATCTTCTTATCTGGACAATGGCCGGTAACTAATGTCGAGAGCCGAGGCAGAGATTCTAAGGCGCTAAGCTCTGCGTTGAGCTTTATTTCGCTAGAATCTATAGTGCGAAGTTCACCCCATATTCCATTATGATTGAGTTTGAAATTCTAGATATGGCCTTAGCTGGACTGGCAGGTGCTACCTTGGCAGGGACTGCTAGC
>JAJFMA010000065.1 GCA_021772415.1 Chlamydiota bacterium | reverse complement strand
GTTACAACACCAGCTAACGAGACTGGGCCATACTAACGCAACAGTGCACGCCTGGCCCCCCGAAAAAAGGGACCAAAACGACCCAAGGGACCTAAGGGACTAAGATGGTCTTTTTCTGGAAGCGAGTCGTGCTCGCGTCATCCGTTCACGCATGCCACCCTCTTTGAGAAAATCTTGCTCAAGACGTCGGATTTGCTGATCTAGTAGATAGTTGGTCACGCGGATCAATCCGATGGTCACATTGGCACATATAGCGGGATCTTGGTGCTCAATACCACGTCGGAAGGTGTCGTAGCTGCTTGACTGCCTGTTAAGTTCCCTTAGACGTAGCGCGTACGGATGGTCCTTGGGCCACTCGTCCAGATTACGAGTACGCAGAAAGTCCATATAGTCGATAAGCAGTTCTTCCAAACTTGCGCGGGCGACATTGGTGAGCTTGATTTCCATTTCCTTGGAGGTCCCAGAAGCCAAGCTTGCTTCTGCGATGTTTTGCTTACCAGACCGCGCCGCTTGAACCATCTGATCGATGGTCCTATCCCATTTGGTGAAAAACCGCTGTGTGAAATATACGGTGGCGTCGTAGACAATCTCTGACTTCTGATAAGACAGCAGCTTCTTATAGCCACCATGTGCAGGAATGAACGTCTCAGCCATGCAAACGCCTCTCGTTAGAGGGACACCATAGCGAATACCGTCCTTTTTGTCCCTTGGGTCGCTTTGGTCCCTTTCACGAAGTGATCGCTGCTGGACTAGTATTGGACTATGGCGACATTCAAAAAAAAGAGAGAGGGCTTAAGTCTTCGTGGAAAAAGACATAACCCTCTCACGGTTTGGCATGCTCGGAGTCGGACTCGAACCGACATGGACGCAATGTCCGAGGGATTTTAAGTCCCTTGTGTCTACCGATTCCACCATCCGAGCATCGGGAAGGAAGAAGGCTGTGAAAGCCTGTAGATGGAAACACTGTAGCACAGTGAATTGGATGATGTCTAGACGCAGAGATAGGCGGTGAATGGGTTTTCATCAGCTACTGCTAGTAAATTGTGTGGAAAATTGACAGGAGAGTGCTTTAAAAATATAATTTATGTTTAGCTCTCTACATATCCCTGTACGTAATCATCAGATTGTGAGCACATAATGGAGAGCACGTCAAAAATTGGGGTCGTCGCCACCGGCGGTGGGGCTCGCGGGGCCTATCAGGCGGGTGTCCTCAAGGGCATATGCAAGATCACGCGTGATCTCGGTGTAAAAGTCCCTTTTTCTGTGCTGTCAGGTATCAGCGTTGGGGCCATCAATCTGACATATTTAGCGGCGCATGCTGACGACATGTACAGCGCATCTTCGGGCCTCGCTACCCTTTGGGGGTCTCTCCGTTCGAAGCAAGTGATCAAAACAGATCCCATTTCCTTAGCGCGTGTTGCCCTGCGTTTGCTCATAGAGATCACAACGGGTGGTATCATCAAAACCAAAAAGGCTCGCTCACTGTTAGACAATACGCCTCTCAAACGTCTGATCGAAAAGGAGATTAATTTCGACAGAATCCAAGAGAACGTGGTCAACGGCAAGCTTAGCGGCGTTGCCATCACTTCCGTTAACTACAGCAACGGGCGCAGCTGCAATTTTTACCACACAAACGATACAATTCCTCCTTGGATTAGAGCCAAAAGAGCGGCTATTCCCACAAAGATCACGAAAGAGCATGTGATTGCATCATCGGCGATTCCTCTGTACTTTCCTCCTCAGGAAATAGACTCGTGCTACTACGCTGACGGCAACCTGCGCAACTACACGCCTCTAAGTCCGGCGATTAAGCTGGGGGCTGACAAGCTATTCATCATACCGGTAGGGAAAGACACTCTCCCGGACACCGCCTGTGAGAATTTTGAACCGACCTTGGGACGTATGATCAGTGTCCTGCTTAACTCCTTGCTACTCGATGCTGTCGACTTCGATATCGAGCGCTTAACGCGGATCAATGACACGTTGAGCCAGGTACCAGACAGTGCCACGACTCCTCTTAGGAAAGTAGAGAGCTGTGTCATCCGTCCGTCCGAGGATTTGGGGGAGATTGCCCGCGAAGAGGTAAAATCTATGCCACGTTCGCTGCGCCACCTGGTAAAAGGGATGGGATCCGCAGAGGATGCTGAGGGTATCATCAGTGTCCTTCTGTTCGAGTCGTCATATACCCAAAGATTGATCGAACTTGGCTATCATGACGCGTTTGAGCAACAGGAAGAAATCGTCAACTTCTACAGGTAATCGCGACGCGTTTGCTTTATCTGCTACTGGCGATAGCACATATTCACTGGGTGGGAAAATCTACTTCGGCTATTCAAATTTACAAGGAAAAGATGGACCCATTTTCGGGAGCGAAGCCCAATAGCTTTACAGCCTAGCGCGTCAGTGCTAGGTAGGCTGAAGAAATATCTAAGCTCTGCAGAGAGTGTAAAGAACTAACACCTTGACCCATTAAAAGTGGGGTCAGGCCTGACAAAGTGACACTTCTTATTTTCTATCTCTGTTTGCCAGAGGCACTTTTGGGAAAGTTATGCTAGTCCCAAACGGGAAGTGTCACTTTATCAGGCCAGACCCCTTGCGCGGTCCTATTTCTTAACACTCTCTTCAGTGCTTAATTACCACTCTAGGCTGTAAAGCTGTCGAGACTGCACCTCCAAAAAAAAATTTGTTCGCAAGTAAATGAAAATCAACCACATAAAATAATAGTAATACAGTATGGTAATGTTAGTTATTTACAAATTAAATTATTACTATTATAGTTATTAATAGAGGTTATCTTACTTGGTTTACTTAATGTTGGATGTTTTAAATCAAGATTCTAGGCTATTTTATGCGCCGCCCCCACCATTCGAGCGTTTGGCTCTTTTGGGTGTTCCAGTGCACAATCTCACTTTATCCGAAGCTATTGACGCTATGATGGATATGCTACATGCGTATTCCATAGATGGTCGAGCCCGTTATGTAGCGACGGTGAATGTGGATTTTTTGGTGAACACTCTGGGGTGGAGACGTAACTCCTTTAAACATCCTGAGTTAGCCAAGGCTCTACGCTCTGCAGACCTTGCCACCGCCGATGGCATGCCTTTGGTATGGCTAAGTAAGCTCTTGGGCACGCCGTTAAGGGAGCGTGTCACTGGGGCGGACATGGCGGTGCATTTAATGGATGCGCTGGCACGCGAGGGCAAGTCGGTATTTTTGCTTGGTGGCGCAGGCAACACAGCGGAGGAGGCTGCGCACTGCTTAAAGGCGAAGCATCCAGGTCTTCGCATTGCGGGGACCCTAGCGCCAAGGATTGACGTGGCAGGTCCCAAGCTTGCAGACGCTATGGCGCGCGATGCTGAGATTGTGGAGGCTATCAACAAATCCGGAGCCGATGTACTCATGTTAGGCTTGGGAAATCCTAAGCAAGAAATCTGGTTTCAGCGGATTCAGTCAAAGTTGCGGGTACCGATCACGTTGGGGTTGGGTGGCACTTTCGATTTCCTTTCTGGGCGCACTAGGCGTGCACCGAAATGGATGCAAAATTGGGGTTTAGAGTGGCTATTTAGGCTATGTTGTGAGCCGCGGCGCTTGTTTAAGCGCTATTTTATCGGCGGCGCAAAAATGCTGTGGATGTCGCTTCCGCTGCTACTAAATACATGGAAGGCACGTCTGAAACGGGGTAGCCCTGTGCCTTTGCTGAACTTGGATTCAGAAGCAGTCTCGGATTTTCGTCCTTTAAGTATAGATCTGAGTCATGTGAATCACTTGAACCCGATTCATTTGGGTACTGTTGTCGACGCCATACAGAGCCTTCCTGGACGGCCGCAGCAAATACGGATTTCGGGCATATCGACGGCACTTAGGCGTAGTCTGGAGGCTGCTCGGGTTTGGGATGTCTTCGAGACCAAAGCTGATGTCGAATTAGGGAGTGCACAATCCCATGAACAGGGCTTGTTACTGTCGTCTTTTTCGGAGCAGTCGCCTACGATACGTCTTAAATGTCATGGTCCACTAGGCTATACGCAAGTTTGTGACGCGCAGCATACTCTAGATGGTGTCTTCCAAAGCGATGGGGACGTTGAGATTGATCTTAAGTACTGCGATGCCATCGACAACACAGGCGTCTGCTTTCTTGTGTCGTTGCATCGTAGCCTGGAACAGCAGCAGCGCTCGCTGCGTCTCATGGCTGTTCAGCCTACTGTGCATCAGATGCTCTGGGCGTCAGGAGTGTCTGATATTCTTCATATCTATTGAGGACGTCGGCCGTTATCATGCCACGGTCTCGGATAAGAATTTTAACGCAAAGGCGTAGCCAGCGCAGCTAAGCAAAGACGCTAAGGCGCAAAGAAAGAGTATAGTGGTTATAGTGGTCCCCAATGTCTAGACCAAAAAGTGTGATTATTTTACTCCCTGCCCTGTGGCCTCACCGGTTAAGTAAAATTCCTTCTTTAAATTTCGTTTGGAGAAGCGAACGATTCTAGTGATTTAGTATCGTCTCCCGAATCCTCAATCACAAAATAAATATTTCATTTAAATCGAAAATAAATTATAATTTTATAGTAATTACATTATAATCAGGTGAACCATGCTTAAATACGCGGCAACATCATTACTAATCTTGACTAGCGCGCTATCCTTTGGATCCGAGCCTAGCTTCATTGAAAACGTCAAGGAAGAGTTCTTTCGCTGTCCCTTAGCGCGAGACTACTGGGGTTTAATTGAGAGCGCAGGTGCATTCAGTGTGGAGGAAGGCGATGAAGAGAGCTGCGCGACGGGTGCTGCGCTTATTGTGGGCTCTCGTCGCATTCTCATCACACCCACTTGCGAGCACAAGCCGGCGGCTCTTCTGTATGAGTTGGCCAGTCTGGCACAAGCAGAATATATAGATCTGTTCCTGATGCTTAAGTGCGACTTCGACACGGATGAATTCGCAAAAGGCGTCGAATTAATGGACTACAGCACCACGAGCAAGGCTCACGAAATTGCTGAAGAGTGCGTCGACGGCGGCTGGTGGCCAGCTGAATGGGATGAGTTTGCTGAGTTGTTTGCCATCGTGTGCGAGGACGATGACTGCACACTAGGAGCTTGGGCCGATTTTGAGGACTACTTAGCACAACGGGAAGGCACAGGCCATACCGACATGCAGCGTCTTCAATGGTATGAGGAGTGCGCTCCGGAAGAGCTCGCAGACTGGGTAGAAGCCAACATGGCGAAGTGGGAAGCGATGGTTGAGGGTTCTGAGAGCTAATAAATAGAGAAAAAGACCTCGGATAGAATCCGAGGTCTTTTTGTGACTTTTCCTAGTGAACTTCTTCGCCAGCAGGGTGGTTTTCCGCTTCAGGAGCTGCTTTAGCAGGCTCGGGTACGGATTCCGGAGCTTTTTCCGTGGCTGGCTCATTAACCGGCGCTGCAGCGCTTTCCTCGATTGGTGGAGGAGGTGGAGGCACTGCCAATTTCGAAGGCGCCTCAATAAGTTGAGGTGCATCAGCGCGTGGCGTTCTTGGCCGGCGACTGCGTGGGGCGCTAGCCTTTTCGTCCTTCCCAGGTGCTTTAAGCTCGGCTTGGATGTCCGAATCCGATGCGACATCCGTGGGGGGCAGTTCTTGGAAGACCCCTTTGAATTGTTCATCTTCACGGTACCTGTCAATTGTCTGAGAGATCAGGCGACTTGGTGGCGGCAGAATGGCTGTCACCACTTTCTCAGCATCTTGATTTGCGTCTTTTCCTGATGGAGCCGGAAGCTCGACCCTTTCATGGGGAGGTGCCTTTGGCTTGTCAACGCTGTCTGTTGAAGTATCTCCCTCTTCTTTGGCAACTTCACGATCATCACGCCCACGACGTCGACGGCTGTGTCGGCGGCGTTCACGCTTCTTCTCGGGTTTACCGTCAGCGGGAGTTTTCGGTGCGACTGTCTCTTCTCGGTCGCTCTTAGAACGGCTGTCCTTTTCCTTGGGGGCGCGTCCTCCACCAATTTTAATGGTGCTGCGGTCGGCTCCGACATTTTTTAGGACCATGCGCGCTTCACGCACTTCAAGGATTTCGTAATCGCTTACGGGTACCATGAAGCATTTTGGGCGCTCTCTCGATCGGAAAAAGAGCACGTTTCCGAAAGAAACGATCTCTACAGAATCAATAAAGTATTCGTCTTGAGCGACTCCTTTGCTGCTTCTAACAACCAGTTTAAACCCCTCGCGTGGGGTGACGATCGACTCGATGATAGGTTCTCTTGTAAAATCCACGAGTTGGTTCCATCCTTCATTTCTGTGAAAGCATGGGCGTGGGAGGAGCCTCTGTAGTTAGCCTGAAATTGACGCTTAAGGAGGATTTTAGATCTCCTTGGCAGTATGTTCACTGTTACCATGGGCTTCCTCGTGGCGGCACGTGCCTTAGCTAACGTAGCGTTTCGGCGTAGGCTGCGTGCCGGTGCTTGCACCAAACTTTCCTCGTTTTCGTTATGTTGTGGCTCGCAATCTAATGGCGAGCCACGTCCTGCGGCCCTATTCTTGTGTCATCCTATGCGACGGCAAAGCTACGTTCCTTCGATGCCATAAACACTAGCAAGTCTACGACGCGGGCGGAATAGCCCATTTCGTTATCGTACCATGCAACGATCTTGAAGAAACGTGGGTTTAAGGCGATTCCGGCATCGCGATCAAAGATCGATGAAGCGGTACACCCGATAAAGTCGCTAGAGACGACTGGGTCTTCGCAGTATTGTAGAATTCCTTTCATATTGCCTTCGGCTGCAGACTTCATAGCCTTAGAGATCTCTTCGTAGGACGTATCCTTCGAGAGTCTTACGGTGAGGTCTACAACAGAGACATCGGCGGTGGGCACACGTAGTGCCATGCCGGTCAGTTTCCCCTGGACCTCAGGGATGCATAAGCCAACGGCCTTTGCAGCTCCTGTGGACGCAGGAATAATATTTTGTGAGGCGCTACGACCTCCACGGAAGTCCTTTTTTGAGGGACCATCAACGCTAGGCTGCGATGACGTCAGGGCGTGCACCGTGGTCATCAGGGCTTCTTCGATACCAAAATTATCCAGCAGCACCTTAGTGATGGGTGCCAAGCAATTGGTAGTACATGAGGCGTTAGAAACAACCGTATGTTGCTCTGGGTCGTACGTCTCGTGGTTGACACCTAGAACAAAGGTCGGCACTTCCCCTTTTGCAGGCGCGGAGATCAGTACTCGCTTAGCGCCTGCAGCGAGGTGTAGGGCAGCTTTATCCTTTTCTGTGAAGAGTCCTGTGGACTCGACAACATAGTCTACACTGAGTTCTTTCCAAGGTAGGTCCGCGGGGTTGCGTTCACTGAGAATCCTGGTCTTCTTGCCATTGACGACGAGGTTATCGCCCTGCGCCTGCACATCACCGGCAAAAGTTCCGTGTGTGGAGTCGTATTTCAGAAGGTAGGCTAGGTTATCTGCGGGGACTAAATCATTGATCGCCACGATATTAATATCGTCGCGCATTGCGGCCAATCGGAACACTAGGCGGCCGATTCGGCCAAATCCATTAATCGCTATATTGAAAGCCATAGTTCATATTTCCCTGGTTGTGAGCGGCTTCCAAGCAACTGAGTCTTACACACTTGCCTGCTATTCGGTAGCCTGCAATGGAAGCCAACCCTATTTTAGGTGGTGAGTAACGGCTAGTTAAGCTTGTTACTCACCAGAGCGGCATGTGTATTGACATCATAATGGACGGCAGGCGCCATGTAAAGAATCTTAGAAGAGCACGGTGAATCTCACCCCTAAGGGAGTGAGGCTCAGCCATCTAAACATCAACAACCGAGCCAGGGATTACTCACCCAAGAATTCGATTACACACAATGAGGCGTTATCCCCGACGCGTGTGCTTGTGCGCACGATTCGTGTGTAGCCTCCATCACGACCGCGGAAGCGAGGACCGAGTTCGCCGAACAGCGTATTGATCAGCCTACGATCGTCGTTGTAAGCGCTAGTGTCTCCGTTACGGGCACTACGTTCTTCTTTGGGAGTCAATGAATTGTAACGTACCATGAGCTTTGCAATTGCACGACGTCGACTAGCGAGTGTGTCGGCTTTGGCAAGAGTAATCATGTTGTCAGCATAGCGGCGCAGTTCTTTGGCCTTTGCGACAGTTGTTTCTATCCGCCCATTAGTGATGAGTGCCTTGAGCATATTAGCGAACATGCATCTTCTATGGGAGGTGTTACGATTGAGCTTACAGCTTCTTTTGCGATGTCTCATAGGGATCTACCTTATACGTCTTCTATAATCGTGGCTTCAGCAGCTTCCGCCCTAGTTTCTTGGTACTCGCGAATCTTGTCTTTGACATTGTCACATGTAATGCCGAAACGCGAGAGGTCCATGCCCAGGGAAAGGCCCATTTCGGAGAGCTTGGCACGTATTTCATTAAGAGACTTCTTACCGAAGTTTCTGAATTCTAACATTTTTCGCTCAGGAATAGAGACGAGCTCGGCAATGGTCTCGATGCTAGCGCCAGCGAGGCAATTAGCGGAGCGCACTGAAAGTTCGATTTCATCAATTCGAAGAGCGAGTTTTTCCATCATTTCGTCATGATCGCGATTCCCTGAGGAGTCGCCTTCATCGAAAGCGATGAGATGTTCTTTAAGTTGATTGAATGCAGCGTAGTGTCGAATACCAATCTGGGCGGCGAAGGAGAGAGCCTCAACGGGGCTAACTCTTCCGTCGGTGACTACATCGATGACGAGTTTATCAAAATCGGTGTCTTGGCCAACACGTGTGTTCTCTACTGCGTAGCTAACGAGTCGCACAGGCGAGAAGGCTGCGTCGATAAGGATTTCCTCGGCGACACGATCGTGTAGTTCTATACGTTCGGCGGGAACGTATCCGCGACCTACCATGACCTTAAGATCCACCTGACGTCGCATGGGCTTGGTGACAGTAAATAGGTGTAATTTGGGGTTAATCACTTCGAAGTAGGCGTTTTCAACAACATCACCGAGCGTGACAATCACCTGGCCTTTGTTGTCATCGAGATCTTCTTGTGTGATTTCGAGTACTGTCGTCAGAATTCTGACATCACGGGAGTTGAGTTCTTCATCGGTAGGTAGGCGTCGCAACAACGCGCACTTGAAGTTGAGGATGACGTTAGTCATGTCCTCAATGATTCCTTCGACACCCATGTATTCGTGGGGTATCCCTTCGATACGTACGGATACAATTGCGGGGGCTTCTAGTGAGCCCAGCATAATGCGACGGAGGCTATTACCAACCGTATGTCCAAACCCTCTTTCGAAAGGTTCTGCGATGAAGCGCGCGAACGTAGGCGTCAGTGTGTCTTCGTCGAGGACGATTTTAGAAGGCATTTCGAACTTGCCGTACTTTACAGCCATTTAGCAACTCCTGCGGAACTAAGGAATTTATTCACCACAAACCAATATCTAGGCGCGTCTGCGCTTACGTGGGCGGCAGCCGTTGTGAGGAACAGGTGTTCTGTCCCTAATAATCGTAACTAGTAAGCCAGCACTTTGCAAGCCGCGTACTGCGGACTCACGCCCTGCACCTGGGCCGCGTAAATTTACTTCGAGCTCTTTCATGCCGAAGTTCTGTGCGGTACGTGCCACCTGCTGGGCAGCAACGGTAGCAGCGAAAGCCGAAGACTTTCGAGATCCCGAATAGCCTGCGGTACCTGCTGAGGACCATGCAATCACATTTCCTGCGGGATCGGTGACGGTAATGACCGTATTGTTGAATGTCGCAGTCACGTGCGCAATGCCGGAGGAGACGTGTCTTGTCGTCTTCTTCCTGGTCTTGCCGCCTTTCTTATTTGCCATCTGCTTTGCCAAGACGGATACTCCTCGTTAAGCTCTTACTTTTTCTTTCTGGCTACCGTCTTCTTGCGGCCTTTGCGAGTGCGAGCGTTAGTGCTCGTGCGCTGACCTCTGACAGGTAATCCGGTACGGTGACGCAATCCTCGGTACGAGTGAATTGCAATCAGACGTTTGATATTATTTTGAACATCACGGCGTAGGTCACCTTCAACCACATACTCTGACGTGAGAGTTTGATTGAGGCGTGCGATATCGCTTTCGGTGAGCGCACGCGCCTTCATGCCTGGGTCGAGTCCCAATTTGGCGATGATTTCGGCGGAAAGTGTGTTTCCGACGCCATAGATGTATGTGAGGCTGATCTCCAGTCGTTTATTGTCTGGGATGTCAACACCAATCACTCTGGGCATGTTCTAAAAACTCCTAGCCTTATTCTCTCGCAATGCAAGAATGTTATCACAATAGCTACTTAGGTTCAAAGACTTTATACCAGGGACGCTGGTTCTTTGTCCTTTAGCGGCCACGTGCTCTACCTCGCTTCATAAACCCTTCGTAGCGTTTGGTCAGTAGGTGGGATTCAACCTGCTTAAGGGTATCTAGCACCACACCGACCATAATGAGGAGCGAGGTGCCCCCAAAAAAGTAACTAATGGTGGGTGGGACACCCATAATCTGACCGATAATATTGGGCGTTATCGCTATGAGTGCCAGCGATACAGCGCCGAAAAGCGTGATGCGGTTCATCGTGCTTTCTAGGTATTCCTGAGTGGGCTTGCCCTGTCGGATCCCTGGGATGAATGCACCGTTACGTTTCATGTCAGAGGCGATCTGGTCTGGATTGAACTGTGTCGCAGTCCAGAAGTATGTGAATGCGATGATGAGTGTCACATAGAAGACCAGGTGTGCCTTGCTTGGTGGCGATAGGAACGACGCGATTTGACCTATCCAGCTGTCCATTCCCATGAACTGCCCGATTGTAGCGGGAAACATGAGGAGAGCGGACGCGAAGATCACGGGAATAACCCCGGCGTAGTTAATTTTAAGAGGTATATAAGAGCTACTGCCCTGCACCTCTTTACGGCCCACAACGCGTCGAGCATACTGTAGGGGAATACGTCTGTGGCCTTGAATCACCATGATAGTGCCCCAGGTCACGCAGACAAAGACGCCCATTAGTGCGAGTACGCTAGCGAAATTCATTTGCCCAGCGATCTGTGAGTCGAGGTTAAGTTGGGCGACGATGAGACCGAGTGCTGTTGGCAGCTGTGAAACGATACCCAAAGTAATGATCAAACTGATGCCATTACCGATACCGCGTTCGGTGATTTGCTCACCAAGCCACATCAAGATCACTGTACCTGTGGTCATGGTGCAGATGAAGATCACGTAGTATAGGAGGGGAATGCCGAAGGCCTGCACCTGAAGGATGTCGCTAGCGACGATCCCTGGACGCGCTTGGTTCATGCTTAGAGCGAAGCGCGCAAACAGTGACGACTGTATGAACGCTAGAATAAGTGTGCCGATACGCGACATCTTATTCATTTTTCGTCGCCCTTGTTCAGGGTTTTCACGCATCTCACGCTGGAGTCCGGGAAACACAGCTGTCAGCAGCTGCATAATGATCTGTGCGGAGATATAGGGCATGATCCCTAGCGCAATAACCGTCATATTCGAGAAGGCACCGCCACTGAAGATGTCTACGAGCTGGAGGATATTCTGTCCTCCACCAAGCTGACTACGGAAGAAACTCACGGCGAGCTCTCCGTTAATTCCAGGGACGGGTACGAATCCGCCTACACGGCAGACGACAAGGATCATGAGTGTAAACATGATCTTTGCCCGCAGTTCAGGCAGTTGGTAAATTCTCTTCAGTGCTTCGATCATTGCTTCCGTTCGCGTTATCGTGGGTGCTCTACGCTATCAACGACAGTGTGCTGCCGCTTGAAGAAATCTTCTCTTGCGCCTGTTTGGACGCGCGGTGGACCTCGATGGTCACTTTTTTGTTGAGATCGCCTTTGGCCAGTAGCTTAACGCCGTGGATCTTTCCACTGATGAAGCCGCGATCGCGCAGAGTCTGCTCGCTGACGGTTTCACCCTCTTCAAAAAGGCGCTCTACCTGCTCAAGGTTTATCACTTCAAATTCCTTACGGAATCGGGCATTACTGAAGCCGCGTGTTGGAAGCTTCATAAACAGTCGGAACTGACCACCTTCGTATGTGTGGCGGCGCTTGTAGCCAGAACGGGATCCGGCACCTTTTTGTCCACGACCAGCAGTCTTACCCAAGCCGCTACCTGCGCCTCGGCCTACTCGGCGCTTAGATTGTCTGCCGCGTGAGGCATTTTTCAGTGTGTGTAAGTTGCTCATGCGACACCTCTTCGTTTGAGTATTGTCTCTCGAGAAACAAGTTGCTCTAGGGCTTTGAAGGTTGCACGCACCTGATTGATGGGATTATTGGAGCCTAAGCTCTTCGCCATCACATCTTTGATGCCTGCAGCTTCAAGCACAGCACGTACTTGAGAGCCAGCAACGACACCAGAACCTCTTGGAGCTGGCTTAAGTAAAATGCGTGCTCCGTCCCAGCATACTTCGATTTCGTGGGGAATAGTGGTGCCTTCCGTCGCGAAGGAAACGAGGCTCTTGCGAGCGGCTTCGCCACCTTTACGAATCGCATCGGTAAGTTCGTTAGCTTTAGCAAATCCGAAACCTACACGTCCTTTGCCGTCGCCGACAAGGATAAGAGCGGAAAAGCTGAACTTCCGTCCACCTTTAACAACTTTTGCACAACGGTTGATGTGCAGTACTTTTTCTTCGAGTTCAGACTCTTCAGAACTCTGCTTGAAACCTTCTCTATTCTTGGCCATGCCGCTACACCTAAAATTTAAGACCGTTAGCGCGAGCAGCATTAGCAAGCTCGGCAATAACACCATGATATTTGCAGGACCCGCGGTCGAACACGACTTCAGTGATGTTCTTTTCCTGTGCCGCTTTGCCGATGAACTCCCCTAGCTTTGCTGCTGAGGCTTTGTTCTTCTTGTTGAATTCCGTGTTGCGGAAGTCCTTGGCAAAGGTCGCTGTACCTGCGATGGTCTTACCATTTTCGTCATCGATCAGCTGTACCTGAAGATGGTTCAAGCTGCGATGAACGGACAAGCGAGGTCGTTCCGCGGTACCGCGGATCTTCTTACGTACTCGCCATGCACGCTTTTTACGGACGAGAGTTGTTTTCTTTAGTCTGCTATTCATCGTTTTCCTTTTCCCGAATCATCCAGCGAGCTTACTTCTTCGCTGCTGCCTTACCGGCTTTTCTACGTACGTACTCGCCAACGTAGCGAATGCCCTTACCCTGGTAGGGTTCTGGTGGGCGCAGTGCACGTACGCTTGCAGCGAACTGACCGACGCTTTGCTTATCGCTACCTTCAACGGTAATGATGTTCTTCTCTACTTTGATCGCGATTCCGTCAGGAATCGGCACTTCTGTAGGATGTGAAAACCCGAGCTGTAGGTCAAGATTATTGCCCTTAACAGCTGCGCGGTAACCAACTCCGATCAATTCTAACTGCTTTTGGAAGCCTTCGGTAACCCCAGTGACCATGTTTTGGATCAAGCTGCGGAAGAGACCTTGCCATCTGTTGAGGCGTCGTCCTTCTCTAACGAGTTCAACAAGAACCTGGGCATCTTCCACTTTAGCTTGAACAGCATCTAGCAATTCGAGCTCAAGTGATCCTTTGGGTCCTTTAACAGAGACAGTACCGCCTTTGACGATAACGTCCACACCCTTGGGGACAGTGATTGGCTTTTTTCCGACTCGAGACATCGCGTTTTATCTCCTAACAATTACCATACGAAGCAGAGCAGTTCGCCACCAACGTGACGCTTACGCGCTTCCTTACCGACCATCACACCTTGTGAAGTCGACATAATCGATACCCCTTGGCCACCGAAGAATTCTGGGATCTCACCACTAGTGACATATCTACGCAGCCCAGGACGTGACGCACGTTTGATCCCTTGGATCACTGGACGTCGTCCCTGTGAGTATTTCAGGTAGATACGCAGGGTTCCCCGTGTTTCATCTTTCTTTAATAGAAAGCCTTCGATCAATCCTTCTTCTTTAAGGATCTGTGTCATGGCTTCCTTGATTTTACTCCAGTGTACATCTACAAAGCGGTGCTTAGCCATAAGCCCGTTTCGGATGATGGTGAGAAAATCGGCAATTGGATCGCTAACAGACATGCGTTTGGCTCCTTAGCTCCTTAAGACGTCGTGGTGACCACTACGGGTCGATTTTTAAAGGGCATCCCAAACAACCGCAACATTTCGACACATTCGTCGTCGTTTTCAGCGGTGGTAACGAATGTGATGTTCATTCCCTGGACTCTCTTAACCTTATCGAGGTTAAGCTCAGGAAACACTTGCTGGTCATCGAGGCCTAGAGTGTAGTTTCCTTGTCCATCGCATTTGTCTTCGAATCCACGAAAGTCGCGAATACGAGGGCATACGATGTTAACGAAACGGTCTAGGAAGTCATATAGGCGAGTCCCACGAATGGTGACCTTGATGCCGATGGCTTGCCCTTCACGTAATTTAAAGTTCGAAATGGACTGTCGAGCATGGGTAATCTTCACCTTTTGCCCGGAAATCAGTGTGAGCTCATTGACGCAGTCTTGCAAAGAATTCTTGTCTTTCGCCGCTTCGGCAACACCCATGTTAATCACGACCTTAAGAAGGCGTGGAATTTTCATAGGGTTGCTATAGCCGAACTTCTTCTGCAGCTCGTCTTTGATCTTGTCCTTGTATCTTTGCTTCAACCTTGACATGGTTCTCTTCCGATCATCCTTGTGATTTCTTTACTGCACGGACCACGACCTCTTCGGCGCCATCGCGATAGTAGAGGGTTCGTTGCCCTTGGTCATCCGTTTTGCTTCGCACTTTAACCGGTTTGTCATCGGAACCAGCGAGTCGCAAGTTAGAGATATGAATAGGGCGTTCAATCTCTATAATGCCGCCATTGGGGTTCTCTTGTGTCTTCTTGACGTGCTTTTTACGTACGTTGACACCTTGAACGATGACGCGTGCTTCGGTTCGGGACAGGACGGTGCCGACTTCACCTCGGTCGTTACCCGCGGTGATGACAACTTTGTCACCCTTGCGAATGCGTTTATTATGTCTTGTCTTGTCTTTCATTTTCATCTTGTCTCTCTCGCCCCTACCTTAAATGACTTCTGGTGCTAGGGAGCTAATTTTTAGGAACCCACGGTCACGAACTTCACGAGCCACGGGCCCGAAGATACGTGTGCCTTTGGGGTTACCCTTATCGTCGATGATCACACAACTATTGGTATCGAAGCGGAGCTTTGAGCCGTCTTTGCGCGTGATATAACGGCGCGTTCTGACGACAACAGCCTTCACAATTTCGCCCTTTTTGGTGCTACTATCGGGGTCTGCATCTTTAACAGAGCAGATGATGATATCACCAACGCGGGCGTACCGGCGCTTGGATCCGCCAAGAACTTTAAAGCACTTGACTCTCTTGGCTCCGGAGTTATCCGCTACCTTAAGTTTACTTTCCTGCTGCAACATATAGGACCTACTTCAACACTATCGCTATAGGATCGGGTCAATATTTCTACGTGGTCTCTTATTCTGTACCGGTAGCCACGCGCCACCGTTTCAGTTTCGACGTCGGACGAGTCTCGACGATAGTGACAGTGTCACCTTGCTTTATGCTATCGTCATCGCAATGTGCGTAAAATTTCTTAGCACGCTGAACGACTTTATCATATCGAGGGTGACGTACGGTGCGCGTAACACGTACCACTACTGTCTTGTCCATCTTGTCTGAGACGACGACGCCTGTTTTCTCTTTGCGCTTTCCGCGCTCTGATCCTTCCATCTCTTCCTCAGCTTACTGGAGCTTGCTGTTGCTTCTCTTTAATCACCGTGAGGAGGCGTGCTCTATCGCGGCGCTTCTCTGGGAGAAGATGAGGCTTATCCAGCTTCTTATTCGTCTTATATTCATTAACCAGCTCGTATAGCTCTCGCTGCAAGTCTTGAAGGTTTGCTTCGAGTTCTTCGAGGGTTTGATCTCGTAAATCTTTCGCTTTCAACATAGCTCTCTACACCTGCTCTACGCGTTCAACAAAGCGTGTCTTTAGGCCGAGTTTAGCAGCTGCGCGACGCAGAGCTTGCTGAGCCATTTCTCGTGGGACATTCCCCACTTCGAACAAGATACGCCCGGGTTTGACGACGGCTACCCAGTGGTTAACGCTGCCTTTACCTTTACCCATACGCACTTCGGCTGGCTTTTTGGTAACCGGCTTATCGGGAAACACACGAATCCACACTTTACCACGTCGTTGGAAGTAACGGTTAATCGTCACACGGCAAGCTTCGATTTGCTGAGCCGTAATCCATCCACGATCAAGCACCTGAATTCCGTAGTCACCGAAGTGGACGAAGTTACCGCCTTTGCTTAGCCCGGCCATGGAGCCTTTCTGCTGCTTGCGGAATTTAGTTCTTTTAGGTAGCAATACCATGGCTTATGCCTCCCTTCGCACTAGTGTGTCTTCACCACGGTTGACCCACACCTTAATACCGATGCTACCGTAGGTGGTTTCAGCCCGGCCCTGAGCGTAGTCGATATCAGCGCGCAGTGTATGTAGGGGAATGCTACCTTTAATGTACCATTCGGTGCGTGCAATCTCGGCTCCGCCAAGACGTCCACCCACTTGTATTTTGATCCCTACGGCGCCGGCATCCATTGTTGCCTGAAGAGCTTTCTTCATAGCACGACGGAAGGGTATACGACGTTCAAGCTGACGCGCAATCCCGTCGGCGACGAGCTGTGCATCTAGGTCGGGTCTTTTAATCTCTTCGACTTCAATCCAGATTTGCTTTCCGGTGAGCTTGTAGAGCTGCCTCTTTAGGCTGTCAATTTCGGCACCTTTCTTACCGATAACGAGACCGGGTCGAGATGTGCAGATTGTAACTTCAATTTTCTCTGCCATACGTCGGATGCGAATTTTGCTCGCACCGGATAGGCTGGACTTCTTCTTAAGGTATGCGCGGATCGTGTGATCCTCAACCAGTAGGTCACCGAACTCCTGCTTGTTTGCGTACCACTTGGAGCGCCAGTCTTTCCTACGGGAGAGTCGCAAGCCGATCGGGTTAACTTTCTGTCCCATTCTATTACTCCTTATTCCGTACCGACAACCACTGTGAAGTGGCTAGTTCTTTTTCGGATGGTGTGGCGTCCACCGCGGTTCTTTGGCTTGACCCTCTTGTAGTGGGGGCCTTCGTCCACGCGCACTTCTACGATATCGAGGTCTTCGCGTCGTAGGTCGAGTTGTGATTCAGCATTAGCAACGGCACTATCCAGCGTCTTCTTCAGAAGGCCTGCTGCCTTACAGCCATTAAACTGCAGCTGGTTTGTGGCGTCGAGAACAGCCATACCTCGGATTAGATCGGCGATAAGCCGAGCTTTCCTGGGGCTGATGCGAACGTATTTGCTGATAGCTTTAGCTCTATCCATTTCGGTACGAATCCTTTTACTTTTTCACCGGGTGTCCCTTAAAGAGACGTGTCGGCGCAAACTCGCCTAGTCGGTGTCCGACCATATTCTCTGAGACGAAAACGCTAATGAACTTGCGTCCATTGTGCACTTCAAAAGTGTGCCCGACCATGTCTGGAATGATCATGGAGCGTCGCGACCAGGTCTTAATGACATTTTTTGTGCCTTCTTCATTTTGCTTTCTGACCTTAGCCAACAAGTGGTGGTCAACGAAGGGGCCTTTTTTGAGCGATCTCGCCATAATTACTTCTTCCTTCGATCCTTAACGACGTATTTGTTCTTCTTGCGTCGTGTGCGCAGACCTTTGGTGAACATTGCCCAAGGTGTCTGCGGGATATTTCCGTTACTACGTCCTTCACCTCCACCGTGGGGGTGGTCGACGGGGTTCATAGCAGTTCCACGTACTGTAGGTCTAATGCCTTTCCAGCGATTACGGCCGGCCTTTCCTTCCACGCGCTGATTGTGTGCGGAGTTGGATACGACGCCGAAGGTCGCTCTGCAGTTTTCGTTAATGAGGCGCATTTCACCAGAAGGTAGCTTAATAGTGGCGTAGCCAGCGCTACGTGCCATCAACTGAGCCGAAAGGCCTGCGGACCGTACAAGTTTCGCTCCGCGCTCTGGACGCGTTTCAATTGCGTGGATTGTTGAACCCAGTGGCATATCTTTGAGCTTCATGCAGCATCCCACTTTAAAGGGAGGCTCTTCGCTTGTTTGAACGATCGCACCGACCTTGAGGCCTTCAGGGGCGATAATGTAGCGCTTTTCACCGTCGCGGTAGTGCAGTAGTGCGATATACGCAGAGCGGTTTGGATCGTATTCGATCGATGCGACCTTCGCGGGGATGTTCTCTTTTTCGCGTTTGAAGTCAACGATTCGGTAGCGTCGCTTGTGTCCTCCACCGCGGTGGCGGCAGGTGATACGTCCGAGGTTGTTACGTCCTCCGGTTCGCCTCTTACCGCTTGTTAGCGATTTCGTAGGCTTTACGGTGGCACGTTTACCCGGTGCGACGCGCGTCAAGGCCTCGTGCGTTGGAAGAACGAGTTGCCTTGTTCCTGGAGTCTTGGGTCGAAACTTTTTAACTAACATCTGGTGAAAAGCTCCTCTTAGACGTTGTCCAGGCTATCGTTTTCTTCTAGTGTCACAACGGCCTTTTTGAAGGCAGCCGTCTTACCACGTCTTCCTCGGACTCTACGAGTCTTAGGTTTGACGTTGATGGTGTTGACGGACACCACTTTAATGCCTTTGTCTTTGTAGATTTCTTCGAGTGCCAGCGCGATTTCTCGTTTGTTGGCATTCACATCTACAATAAATACGTACTTCGGAGCAGTGCAGCGACGAACGCTGGGGTTGCTCTCGGCACTCTTAAGCTCGGCCAGCACCTGTGCCTTTTCGGTCACGTGCTGGTGCTTGATAATCTGGTATGGGTTCTTTGCGGTCATCTCTCCTATACCCTTAGCTCAGCCATTCGACGACTTCGTTGTAAGCAGCCTCTGTCAACACCAGCTCATGTGCAACAAGCACATCGTATCCACTGACATTTTTCGCCAAGGAGAATTCTACCTTGGGGAGGTTGCGAAGACTTTTGATGAAAGTATGATGTTGGTTCGTTGGGGCGCTAATAGTTGCACCTTCACGATTCGGATTTTCGGCATAAAGCCCTTCACCTAGTACTAGTACGCGACCACTGACACCAGTCTTTTCAAAGAACTTGGCAACAGTTTTAGTTTTTGGGTCGCTCATTCCGGTGTTTTCGAGGATACGCACTTTGTCGTTGCGAATCTTCTCACCGATCAAAGAGCGAATAACGGCGCGACGTTCTTTTTTATTTAGGCGGATATGTTGGTCAAACTTAGGTCTAGGACCGAAGGCGCGTCCACCACCTTTATGGTGAGGAGCTACCCGTGTACCTTGACGAGCTCGGCCAGTGCCTTTTTGGGCATGTGGCTTTTTCGTGGTGTGTTTCACCTCGGCTCGAGTCTTGGTGCTTGCGCTCCATTGGCGGGCGTTGGCGCGTAGGGCTACAATGTAGTCTTTAACCAGTTGGCTATTGACTTCGGCCTCGCTTAGCTTTTCTTCGGCTTCGAGAGTTCCCGTTTCCTCGCCCTGGAGGTTGTACTTCTTTAGCGTTGGCACAGTTTCACTCCACTACTCTTCTTAACACCTGGTCGTTTTACAGCTTCGCTGACGTAGACTAAGGCGCCGTTGGCCCCGGGTACAGCTCCTTTAAGTATGAGGAGGTTCTCTTCGGGGATTACTTCAACTACTTTCAAGCCTTGTGTGGTGACAAACTTGTCTCCCATCTGGCTTGGTCTTGGTCCGCCGGGCAGGCAGCGACCTGGTGTGCTGCGCATTCCAGTGGAACCAGCATGTCGGTGGAAGCCGGATCCGTGGGACGCGGGGCCACCGGAAAAGTTAAATTTCTTCATGACCCCTTGGAAGCCCTTACCTTTGGAGCGGGCGGTCACGTCGACATAAGCCATTTCGGCAAAGTACTCAACGGTGATCTCCTGTCCAACTTCGTACGAGCTGGTGTCATCGATGCGTGATTCGGAGAGGTGACGTCGTGGCTCTACACTGTTTTTGGCAAAGTGGCCGCGCTGTGCTTTGCTGCATCGCGCTTTGCGTCGCTTCTCTTCGTTCTCGGGATACTTCTTGTAGGCAAGCTGGAGGGCAGCATAGCCGTCGCTTTCGGCATTTTTAATCTGTGCGACGACGTTGGGCTCCGCCTCAATAACTGTGCAAACAACGACGGTACCGTCTTCGGCGAAGACTTGCATCATCCCTTTTTTGGTTCCCATCAACTTAAGTGACATTAGTCAGTCCTTGCAGCAAAAAATTATTCTCCAGTTCCTGTCCAGGCTCCGGCATTTGTATAACGCTATACAAATCCTTCCGATCGGGAGAGGTCAACCTCGGTTGGTTTTATCTCCTTGCGGTTTGGCGACCTGGGTTTGTGGATACGATACGTATCCCCAGAAAGCTAAACAAGGAGCGTAGCAAAGGGGTCTATTTATTCACAATAAAAATCTACTCTAAGATCCGCGACTATCGCGGCGAATTCTGAGGTAGTTTGCGAAGACCGTGTAACAGTTCCAGCTCGTTAGGGGTTGGAGCAGTTACGGATGGGTGGTGTCCCCTATCGCTAAGCTCTGGAATGCGAAGTTTTGCTTTGAAGCTCGCTCCGTATTTTATCCAGCGCTAATTATCCATTCTTGGGGGGTTTTTGGCAAACGGTATATGGACTTCTTCGCCATTGTTGAGCTTTCGCCTTCTTGGCACTCCGTCCGTATCAGCGCTAAGTTTCAGGTCTAGTCGTTGAATGAGGTCTTCGATTCGACTACCTTTTGGGACTTGGATGGGGCCTTCATTGTGGACAGCTCCGGAGACGTGGACGGTAATTAGGGGGCGCGTTCGAACTGTGATGTGCCGCCCATCTTTTAATTTTGTGCTTGGCTTATAACGCCTTACATCGGCGTTTGGAAGGGGTTTCACCCTTTTGAGAAGGTCTTCAATGGTACTGCCTTTGGGGAGTTTGTGAGCTCCGGGATGTGACACCTCGCCATCGACCCATACTTGCACTTGGGATGTTTGATCACGAGGTTCCTCTATAGATGCTAGGGGATTGGGCTCGTTGTTATTTAGAGAAAGGAAAGCTAGCAGCACCAGGCCCAACGCAATTGCGATAATCGTGAGCCATTCGTGCTGGTATAGCTCTCCTTTCTTTGGTGGCACATTACCCATCTTGGGGCTTAGTCCGTCTTAAGCTTGTTTACCACTGCCGCTATTGGCGCGGGGAGTGGCTCGGGATCTTTCTCTCGGTTAACCTTAAGGTAGACCACACAAAGTGCCGTGGAGCTTGCGGCAATACCGAGGACCCCTGCCGCGACGATCCCCCCAGTTGTGGTGAGTAGTGAGCCGGCAGTAAGCAGGAAGATACGCAGTGCGGCTTCTGCCACGCAGCGCGCTAGAGTCATGACCGTCAACGTCGAAGCATCACCATCGGCAACTTTAACGGCGCAGTGGTACGCGTTGATGGCGAAGGCGGTAGCTCCGGTCGCTAGAATGACGGGGTTGAGTCCTAAGAAGTTAATGAATGCTAGTGGCTCTACACCAAAAACCGAAATGCCAGCTAGGCTGTTGGCAATTGCTTCAGCATTTACGACCGTTAGATAGTCCGTGAAGCTAATTAAAGCCGCTGTATCCGACACTGTATATAGTGCGGCACTTGTGACCCCTGCCCAGTCCCCTTGTTGGATGTCCTTTTCTAGCCCCGCACCGAAGATGTAGTTTGCGTCGGCAAAGACTCCAAGTGCTTTGAAGTAGTTGTCGACTTCCAATAGTGTAGGCAAGTGACCTTGGAGGAAGACTTGTGGGACAGTGATGTGGCCAACAGACGCTGCCATCCGGGCAAGGGCATGTGCACCGCCAGTACTTCCGATGGTTTTAGCGAAAGCTGTAATTTGCTCGCTCACACTAGATATTGTGCGTCCGAGATATGTAGGTTCGGGCTCCTGAACCTGTGGTGCACCGAAGATCCCGGAAAGACCTGGGATCTTACCTAATACTGCTGCTCCTGCTTCCATTTTGTGCTCCTTATCAATCTGTAGTTTCGCGTCATCGATACGTGAGCGACGCCCTCCGCCACTCCACGGTCGTTTTTAGTGAAGCGCACATCCTATTATAGAGAAGTTTTTTATTGCTAGCAGTTGGTGATGCTTTGTTTGCTCTCGCCATCACCCTGACGCCGAACCAGCGCCTAGTCCTCGATTAGGCAGCTTTCCTTGCAGGGAAACCAGGAGGACCAGGATCAACAGGAGAAAGAGGTTCTTCCATCCTCCGGTCTGCCATGGTAATCCTGGTTTCTTTGCTACAAAGAACTCAACGCGAGAATCGCAAGATCCAGCCCCGTTCCCCCAGCCTCAGGCAAGTAGCAGGAAAGTTATGCACATATGCAAGAACCGGCACCGTTCTCCGTTCTTACGAGAACCGGTCCTTTTCTCACTCTTCAGATTCCGTTCGCGGATCCAAATCGATGGCAATAGGGGTTGTTCTTGAAACAAGAACGAATTCAGCCTGGTCATCTTCTGGAACAGGCTTACGAAACCAGAGGCTGTAGCAGCCTGCGGCAATGAGGGCCACGCTAATTGACAAGACATAGATATAGAGACCGCCTGCTACACCAGAGCTGACGACAAAGGAGGCGAGAATTGGCCCGCAGACACTGCCAACACCGTACAGGAAGAGAAGGTTTGCTGTGGCTGCTGTCAGATGAGCCATTGAAAGTCTATCCGCTACTTGCGTAAGGCTAATGGGATAGATTGCGTAGACGAGTCCTCCTAAGCATGCAACCAGCAAAAGCGTCGTCTCCGCTTGTTGCGCGTGGTGTGGGATGAGAAGCACGCACGTAAGGCTCAGCACCACGCAAATGGCGAGTAGGACGAGCCTACGGTCAAGAAAGTCTGATAATCTCCCTAAAGGCCACTGCGCAACCAGTCCTCCTATGACCAAAATAAAAACCAGTTGAGCGCCGGTGACCCCGGCAAGGTTGCCTGTGACGGCGAGAAAGCTATATAGCGCGCTAATACACAATCCTGAAGCCAAACACCCCAAGGCTCCAAATGGTGAGATAAGGATCATACGTTTCATGTTCAAAGAGCCCGTCTCATCGGGCATCGACAGACGACGCGTTGACAAGGCCACAGGAACCACGCTGATACATCCCATCAGTGCCCCTACAATGAAGGGTTTAAGTCCGACGATCGGGATGATAAGAAACAGCTGTTGCCCAAGAGCATATCCTGCGTTTAGCGCCACCATATAAAGAGCAAGAAGAGCACCCCGCTGATTGCCATCGATACGATCGAGCATCCAGCACTCCACCACGACATAGAAAGCCGCGAGCGACATTCCAGCCAGAAAACGCGTGACAAGCCAAAGAGAAATATTGTTCGTCAGTGCCTGGCACAAAATTGTGGCCGCAAACACACTTCCAGCGGCAGCTAAAACTTGAATGTGACCGACACGCCGCACTAACGCTTCGACATTCCATGCTCCAACCAAAAGACCAAGAAAATACGTTGCTTGAATCACACCGATCGTGCGCACATCATACCCGAGATGCGTGAAGTGCAGCGATACAAACGTCAGATAATAGCCGACACCCGCCATCGCCAAAAACGTTGCTGATAGCGGAGCGCTAAATACCTGTAGCTGCTTCAAAAATGCAGCGCCGGAACGTACAAATCCTCGTGTCCCCAAGATAGACTCCTCTAATCAGTCTGTTCCCGTATACATCGATCGCCACCCGTTATACTCCCACGCCTGCTCAAAACACAATCGCCCGAAGAACAGAAATGGGAGACGTTAAGGCACATAGAGTTGCCCGCAAGGTACAGAAATAACAGGAAAGGAGGAAAGGGAGGAAATTAGGCAAACGAAGTCACGAAGTAAAGAACAAGAAGAAGGGGGCAAGCCAGCATTGCGGTAAGTGTGATGGATTTCTTGTAGATAACTCTGTCGTTACAGTATGGGGCCTATATGAAGGTGTCACGACAGAAGAAACGCACTTTCGCGCGAGTCTAATAGGCCTGATGCAAGGAACAGAGTTATGCACATATGCAAGAACCGGCACCGTTTTCGTTTTGTTTCAATAAATGATGGCGCCGTGTACAATAGCTATTTTACACAAACATAACCTACATAGGGTTAGTGCACTAATGACCAAAACAGCAGCAACATCTACTTTCGTTGCCCTCGCGATGCCATTGATGTCTTCAATGGTAGACGGTCGTTTCATGCGCCGCTAGGCGCACATATTTTCTACCCCATTCCAGATTCGTTTTCTCGTTAGATCTATCAACCAGGATAGCCGTATGTACGTAACCCTTGATGTGGCGGATTCGCCACCTGAAGTATTTGAGATCCATATTCTCGTGATTTGCCTCCCCTCCATGATGATGCGCGGCTAGCGCGCGTACCCCTTTTTTACCCACACATTTTTGACGTTTGTTGAGCCACTGGCACTGGGCTAGGTGGACACGTATGTATGCACGCACACATCAGGAGAACTCTTATGCGTCACATAAAGATTATATTTACGTTGCTTTGCCTTGTAAGTTTAAGCACACAGCTATCTGGAGCTACACCCAGACCTACTATCTATGTCTACACCGACTTCGGTGGTGGACAAAGCGAGGTAGACACACAAACATCACTGGAGCTCGCGGGACTTGCATGGAAGCTTGGTAAGCAGCACGAGCTTTTACTCAATGATGGAGCAATACCCTTGCGACCCGACCTTGCGGCGAATGCGCTGGCAGCGACTTTTCCCTACCGGAAAGAGGACGCGGGACGCTCTCTGCATAGCATCGTCGTCCATGTCATCGATCCCGGCGTCGGTACGCAAGGCGATAGCTCGGAAACGCATCCGCGAGCTCTTGCCCTACGTAAAGACGGAGTTCTTTTCATTGGTCCCGACAACGGCACGCTGTCACATGTGTGCCCTGACGGCTCATTAGAGAGTATCTGGGAAATTGACGCTCAAAAAGTGTGCGCCTTTACTGGTGCTGATCTAAGTTCGGGGCAGACCTTCCATGGGCGCGACCTGTTTTTGAGTGCTGCGGTGCTTGTAGGCTCAGGACACGCAAGCCTTGAAGAGCTTGGTCTGCGCTACCCTGGTACTCAACTACGCCACTGCAAATCGATTGCACAATCGAAATTCAGGCCCATCACGTTCACCAATGTGCGTGGTGACCGCTTCTATCTTCCGGCAACAGGCTCGCATCCGGATCTACTGTTCGAGACGGCGTATCTTTTGGGGATCGGGCAGTGCCCTCATTACAACAAGGGCGCCGGGGCTAAAACACTGTTCGTCGTGGAAACTATCGACGATGGGATTTCCATCGTAAACAAGAAGACCGGCAATGTTTACATTGGCCCGAACAATGGGCTGGGGACCGCGTTTTTTGTGGGATATCATCCCGACGACATCCACGTTACGCCTGTTTCAAAGCGCTTGCGAAACGAACTGCTACAGGAGGACGACAACGCTATCGTTGTTCGCCGTCTTCTAGCGCTGCCGGCGCTTAGGAACTACTCACGCGAGCTTGACCTCCATGCCGCTCACAGCGTTACAGGAAAAGCATGGATCGATGCCTATGGCAACATTAAGACCACCATCGATGCCAGCATCTTAAACCAGCACCGAGGTCCGATCAAGGTGACGTTGAACCAGGTCACACACCACGTGGTCGCTGCGAGCAGTTTCCGTGATGTTGCCCCTGGTGAGCTTTTTGTCTACTCCGGTAGCAGTGCTGTTGTGGGCCCCAACCCTCACCGCTCGCGGCGCTATTTGGAGATCAGCACCAACGCCATCAATGGCGTGTTTGGTGCCGACCACTTCGTTCATCAGGGCATCAGATCGCACTCAGGACAAGCTATTACTTTAAACTTTAATCAGGAGACATACTAATGAAGAGAGAATCATGGGCAAGTCGCTCTGGCTTTATTTTTGCCGCCATAGGGTCCGCAGTAGGGTTGGCGAACATCGTGCGCTTTCCCCACCTCGTCGGCCAACATGGCGGAGCCGCCTTTGTGCTGGTGTATATCGCGAGCCTATTTGTCGTGGGCATCCCCGTCTTCTTTAGCGAAGTATTGCTGGGACGCCGGGCTCGGAGCAACCCCTACGGCACTTTCAAAAAGCTCGGGCGTAGCAAACTGTGGAGTAGTGCGGGCAAGCTACCCGTCTTTACAGCATTTTTTGTGAGTGCGTTTTACTGCGCGCTCGCGGGATGGATTTTAGGCTACCTAGGTGAGGCCCTCGTGGGCACGCTTGGAGATCTACACAGCACAGAAGCTGCTGCGGCGCTGTTTGCACAGCGCTCTGGCAGCGCAACTTGGTGCCTCGTCTGGCATGGAACCTTTGCATTGGGATGTACTGGAGTGCTGCTACTCGGTTTGCGAAACGGTATCGAACGCGGCTGCAAGTGGATGCTCCCATTGATGGTCATACTGCTGTTAGCTTTGGTCGTACGCGGCCTGACACTACCTTCGGCGCTGCCCGCATTAGAATATCTTTTCGCACCGAAGTGGGAAGAGCTCACCGCCGCAGGTGTTCTGATGGCCTTAGGGCAATCATTTTTCACCTTAAGCATTGGCCAGGGGACGATGATCACGTACGGCAGCTATCTCAAGAAGGGAGAAAGCCTCTTTAAGACATGTGTAACGGTAGCGCTGGCTGACACACTGATTTCACTGCTTGCGGCTATAGGAGTGTATACCGTTGTGTTCTCGTCAGGACATAGTCCAGAGGGCGGATTGGGATTAATCTTCCAAACCATCCCTGTTGTGCTTAATAGCCTGCCGTTTGGCTGGCTGATCGCTATCATCTTCTTCGTGCTTGTCACACTCGCCGCTGTGACTTCGGAGATCTCGGCCATGGAACCGGTCGTCGCCTATCTGGTCGACGAATGGAAATGGTCGCGACGCAAAGCCGTTCTGGCAACAGGAGCGGGGATCTTTGCTGTTGGAGTCCCCTGTGCTCTCTCGACAAACTTGCTTGGACAGGTATCAGCCTGGGGACAAAATATCCTCGAGCTAAGTGACGCCTTCGCCACAGGACTGTTAATACCTATAGGTGCCCTGCTGGGGATTCTACTCTTAGGTTGGGGACAGCGTAGGAAGCTACAGCTAGATGCGACAGATCTGGGAACACGAACAGCTACCCAAACACGGATAGTAAGGGGCTACCTAATGACAGCTATTCGCTATGTGGGCCCTGCCATCATCGTGGTGATCTTCCTCACTAACGTGCTGATGTAATCGGGAGGACAGTACGTTTCATCTTCTTACTTCGTGGCTTCGCTTACCTCTGTTCCTCTATTCCTTGCCCTCTTTTTTTGGCAGGAACAGAGGAATAGAGGAACGGAGTCACGAAGTAAAGATAGAGAGTGAAAGGATCCGGCCCCTTTCCCCCAGACTCAGGCAAGTAGCAGGAAAGTTATGCACATATGCAAGAACCGGCACCGTTCTCTTAGAATAGGCCGATCTTATATTTGTAAATAAAATAAATACTATATTATAATTATTATTATATTAGTGTTGAGTTCAATAAACTTATTTAAGGAGGCCTTGTTATATGGAGAGACTCGGAGAACAAGGGGGGAATGCTTGGGCTAGCCTAAACCAAGGCGACGAACTAACCGACGATCAAATGGTGGATCTAGGGCGATTGGTGAAAGCAAGGGAGAGTGCGGATACGGCGGCGCCTAGACCAAGGGGGCTAAGGAGATTGGCAGCACGAGTCTTTTCACGGGGTACCACTCAACCAAGTGACGCGGCTTACAAAAAAATTGCAGCCGAGCACATCAAACAGTTGAACCTTGGGGAAGCGCTACACATTACTAATTCAACAGACCAGGGTGATCTGAGGGGAGTGGAGCAAGAAAATCTGATCCCCGAAAATCGTCTCCTTGCGCGCGATTCTCTCACAGCGAGCATTATTAAGGCGAAGGTAGAGCTTGCCGAGGAGAGTGTCACGACACGAGAGGCCATCACTAAGTTAATTGATGTCAGAGAATATGGTAATGCAACCCTAATTAGTCCTGATAATATGGACTTGCTTATAGGGAAGCTGAGAGAAGCAGCAACGGACCAGGGTACGACTATAGATGAAACGAAGGAGTTTCGCGCCTTAGCCAATAACCGTACGGATCTTGGGATGCAAGCCGGAAAGGTACTAAGAAAAGGAGGATCTGGCGTGAGACGCGAGCTGGGAATAGAAAAAGGCAAACCCGTAACTCAGGAACAGACTCAAGACTACATTGATAGCTTAGTCACGGAGTTTCTGAAAGGGCCCATCACTCACACAACGTGTCGGGAGCTAATTAACAATTTTTACGAGCTATACTAAGAAAATCCGCGCCCAACCGCGAGAATCGCACAAATCGCAGGATCCAGCCCCTTTCACTAGCCTGCTGATGTAAGCATAAAAACCTCTGTTCAGTTCTTCCTAATTGTCCTAGCTTCTGCTTCGCTACTTCACCTGACAAAAGAGAAAGAGCCAAGCAAGCGAAGCCACGAAGTAAAGATAGGAAGAGTAGGAAGGGACATCCAGTGCTTCTTGCTGTTCTTATCTACTCTGTTTCACCTTGCCAATTTCTTAGAAAATAGTGGCACATGGAGTCACGAAGTAAGGAGTAACAGTAACAAATAAGCCAGAGCCTACGCCGTTCCTACTCTTCCTATCCTTCCTGACTTTTTCACTGTTGCTTGGCCAGAGGTGTCACGACAGAGGTGACGCACTTGACAGCAAAGCGTGCGATGCTAAGAGGCAAGTGAAATATGCTTTTAGACCCAGATCCAGCGCTTGACCCAGTGTTCTGCATTGGGTTGAGGCATTGGAGGGCGTCCCGGACCTGTGAGCTGCTCGTGGACGGCGGCGATAGCAAGAACGGCAGCTCCGGCACCGATCACCCCAGTCACAGCAGTACCACAGACGACGGCGGCGCCAGAGAGTTTGAAGATCTTATAGAAGAGTTCTATCGCTGAGCGTGCTGTCAGGATCATGGTCATCCTAGAATCTTCGCCTCGATGAATGCGAATAGCGCAGTCTACACCCATACATAGGTAGCCGACGGTGCCAGCGGTAAGGGCGATAGTTCCTAGTGCCACGCTGGTTACGGGACAAAATATCGAACAGCCAAGAAGTGTTACGCTACCGAGTTTAGCAGCCCACTCAGCGGTGTCAACTACACCTACGGAATCGGCGAAGCTCAATGCGCATGCAATGTCTGCAACAGTGAAACACGAACGCATCCCTAACCACGACCAGATGCCGTGCTTAAGATCGTACATAAGTGCATCTGAAAAAAAGAAGTACTCGGCGTCGTCGAAAACACGCGTACCGTCGATGAACCAGTCAACCTGATTGAGGGCAGCTCCCATAGTACTGAGGTCTGCAAGCGGCGAGAGTGCTCTTGAGACACATGTTCCCAAGCGAGCTATGTACTGCGCACCATAACTGTACGAAGTGGCTATTGTTACGGTATCGACACCGTGAACACCATTCTTGTATCCTGACCAGAAGAAGTTGCGCGCTTCGTCTACGAAGCCCTGCTCTGCTTGCTTTCCACCAGGAATTCCAGGAAATTTTTCTAACAGTCCCAACATGATTCTTAAGCCCTATGTTACCCCTTGTGAATAGCACTTTGCTTCCACATTCATGGTTGGTTGATTGGTCGATTGATGGCAGCAGGAAGCCTCCCCAGACATTCCTGTAAGCAATAACTTCACCTTCAGCCTCGTATCGCCTTAGGATACTCAAAAGGCTTGTTGTGATAGCTGTCCATAAGGATCTTAGTCAATCCAAATACCGACGTCGCTACTGCAATTATTACCCATGTTCCGGTAATGGCAAATGCTGCGGAACAGAGATAGATCTTACCCATGTCCTGCAAGCAACCGACAATAGCACGGTTGGTGGTGTAGCTATCGGCGTCGCCCTCGATGATGATCATCGCAGCGTTTATGATAGCGTACGTGGAAGCGAGAACCAGGAAGAAGTTTTTCATCCCAGCTAGGCCTACGTCGACACATACCTTGAACACAGCACATTCGCCCATTTTGCCACAGACACCACCGAGGTATTGCACGTCGATATTTGTCAAAGCAGCGCTAGTCACCAAGCCGAGCGTCTTAAGTAGTCGCACGAATTCACAACTCTTAGCAATGGTGAGGAAAGCAACACTTGCTTGCTTGATCGGTCCCTTATGAGTAATCGCGCGGTGACCGTGCTTATCCAAGCGTGTGAGGTCATGCCATCTGCCAAAGACCGAAATACCGGAGAAGACTCCGTCGATATGCTTAAGTGTGCCACCCAGCTCACCAAAGAAGCTGCTGTCCAGTCCATCGACGAGCTGCGCACCTACACATAGGCCCGACAATAGCTTTAGAGTTTTATCCAAGCCATCGCAGCCACTTCGGATACGGTCGGCGGCATCTACAACGACGTAGACGCTGCGGGTCCCTGCAAGCCAAACCTGCTGAAATATGTCAGGTTCAGGTTCCTTGGGCTTTACGAGTCCTAGTAGTGGATCTGCTATTGCACCGAATGCTCTCGGTAGGGAAACTCCCATCTTCCTTCCTTATATTCGTTTCTTTCGCTGCATAGGCTTTGCCCAAGCAGCCCTCAACCTCTCTAGGCCTGTTTCTGTGTGGCCGGCGGAGGCCCGAAAACATCTTCATATGCTGCCCAGACACCTAGTCCGTTGGCGATCATCCCAAGCACACCCGCTGCTACGATACCACCAGTGGTGGTCACGGCGATGGTGAATGCCAGT
This sequence comes from Chlamydiota bacterium, assembly GCA_021772415.1. Classification (GTDB taxonomy): domain Bacteria; phylum Chlamydiota; class Chlamydiia; order Chlamydiales; family JAJFMA01; genus JAJFMA01. Next base: position 7,953 of record JAJFMA010000065.1, on the reverse strand, counting down.
AGGAAAACCTTGTGCACAATTTCGCAGATACTCGTCGCCAGCCACAACATGTTGCGTCGACTAGTATCTCCGTTGGATAGGTCTACTGCCGACTGCACTCCCATAAACAAAAACGCAATGGTCTGGAGCTCCAGGGATATAGTACCTACTATAATTTGGGGCACAATCTGAGGCATCTTCACTCCGAAGACGCTAACGCTTCCTATTGCCCGAGCAATTCTATCGGTGTCGACAATGTTAAGGAATCCCGCCAAGCTTACAGCAGCCCCCAGGTCCGATCCGAGCATAGCGATATCGCTTAGAACGCTGGCATAGCGCTCTTCTCGGAAATTCGTTACATATTCAAGCCCAACAAGCTTTCTTATGTCGTCGAACACTCTTACACCATCGACGAATTCATCGACCTGTATCATCGTCACCGACAGCTTTTCCAAAAATATTTTGGGGTGTACCGCAGCGGAGAAGCAAATGAGGAATTTCACAGTACTGTGAAAGCACTCGCTTATCGACGCGATGTTGGTCACCACCCCTAGGGCTTGCGACATTTGCCGATAGTAGTATCCGCAACAGGAACTACTTTGCCCTGAGGAATCCGAGGTTCTCCCTCCAGGTATTCCTGGTAATAATGCTTCCGACCCGTACAGCCCAGACAGCACAGCTTGAACAGCCATGGTTCTCCCACTCTCCATTAGACGAAGGAGGGCAGTCTAACTTAGGAAACCGTTCTTGTAAAGGTCTCAGCTGGTCTCTACGTGCGCTTTGTCGATTCCGTGCGCTGCGAAATAGCGTTAATCGTTGTCTAGTCTCACGCGCAGCGTATTCAAGGCACAGTAGTGTAGCGCAAGATTGTTTACGGATTATAAAGAGGTGTGAGCCTGTTGCGCGTGGTGGAGTTTAGCATTCGAAAATTCTCCACCGAGCCCACAGAGTCGGCTCTGGTTCTGAGGCCCGGAGGGCCTTATGAGGACAATCTGAGTGCCTCAGATAGTCACGTGTTGCTAGGATAACCTAAAATGTTAGCCGACTTGGAAGTCGTCGCGGGGGATGCCCCGCATCATAGACTCGGCGCTCATGGCGCGTTTGCCTTCGGGCTTGATTTCAATGAGGCCCAGGGCTTCGCTTCCACAAGCAACGACAAGGCCATCGTTGCCGTAGCTGAGGATTTCTCCCGGTTTACCTGTGGCGTTGGCGACTATTTCGGTACGGAGAATTTTAAGACGTCTTTCTTGGCCACGTATGTGTATGGTGCACCACGCCCCTGGGTAGGGGTTTGTACCTCTAACGAGATTGTGCAGCTGCTGTGCCGGCAGTGACCAATCCAACTGACACTCCTCAAGCTCAATTTTTGCTGCAAAGGTCACGCCGCTTGGATCTTGAGGTGTTGCAGAGATGGGCCCAGCTTCGACGTCCCTAATGACCTCCAGAAGCAGCTGTCCACCGAGGCGTCGCAGGTCGAGTTCGAGCTCTCCCATAGTCACATTGGGGTCGATATCAATATCGGCTTGCTTAATGACGTCGCCGGCATCCATTTCGCGCACCATATACATGATACTAACACCCGTTTTTGTTTGGCCATCGATGATCGCACGATGAATGGGTGCGGCGCCGCGGAATTTGGGTAGGAGGCTAGGATGGACATTGATGCAACCCTTAGGAGGTAGCTCTAGAACGTTATCGCGGACTATTTCACCGTAGGCGACAACAACAAAAAGGTCTGCATTATAGGTCGCAAGAATGTCAACAAATTCGGGGTTGGAACAGCGCTTAGGCTGATGTAGTGGCAATGAATGTTTAAGCGCCACTTCTTTAACGGGTGTTGGCACAGGTGTACCAGAGCGCCCCTTGGGCTTATCTGGCCGTGTGACGACGGCACAAACATCGACATCATGCTCAAGAAGGTAGTCTAAGACATCCGCAGCGTACTGTGGCGTTCCAAAATATACTATCCTCACTAGAGGAGCACCCCGACCTCTTCTTCTTTAGAGGCTTTTGTTTTTTTCTTTTTCTTCTGTTCGTCCTCGAGCCCTTCTTCTCCGTGTACAACGCTACCTTGAAGTCCGATGAGACCTCGCTCTGTTTCGCGGCAGAAGCGAATCCAGTGCTGGACTTCGGGACAAGGATCAAGTTCACGTTCACAGGAAGCGAGAGCGTCATCGAAATGCAGGTGGGAACGGTACATGAAGCGGAAAGCTCGGCTAAGCTCTCTACGCACCTCTAAAGGGAACCCATGTCGCTTAAGCCCGATGAGGTTCAGTCCTCCAAATTTGAAAGGAATACCGGCTCCTAGGGTGTATGGAGGAACGTCATGTGTCACACGACTTAGCCCGCCGACCATGGCGTAGCGGCCAATGCGCACCCACTGGTGGACTGGCGTCATGCCGCCGACGATAGCGTAGTCTTCAATTGAGACATGTCCCGCAAGTGTTGCGTTGTTACTCATGATGACATGGTTGCCGAGTGAGCAGTTGTGAGCGATGTGGCAGTAGGCCATGAGCATACAGTGGTCACCGATTTCCACGCAGGAGTCTTCGTGAATCGACGAATTAATCGTCACAAACTCACGAATTTCGCAGTGCTTACCGATACGCACCTGTGTCTTTTCGCCGCGAAAGCTCAAAGCCTGTGGTTTAGTGCCAATACTTGCTGAGGGGTAGATCTGAGTGCCTTCCCCGATAGTGGTGTACCCATCGATGTAGGCATGACTTTTTATGACGACGTCATCTTCAAGAGTGACATGTTTTTTTACTACGGCATAGGGCTCGATTGTGACGTTGTCCCCAATTTTCGCCCCAGCTTCGACAACAGCCAGCGGATGGATTTTCGATCTTTTCATCGACAGCACACCTCTATCATAAATGTGGCTCCCCGCCACCGCGTTAAAACTATAAACAGAGGGGCTGCGCTACTAGTAGCGACCCCTCCTCTCCAAAATAGACCTTTACACTGCGTCGTGGTCGATGAAGGCGTAGCCTATTTCGACTTGTGCAGCGATTTTGTCACCAACACGGGCTTTGCCGATTAAGCGGCCGCCTTTGCTGCTGAAGTGGGGTTGTTCCCCTTCGATAATGAGTACGTCCCCAGGTACGACAGGGTGTCGAAACTTGCCATTTTTAACAAACAAGAGAACAGCAGTTTTGTCCTCTTTGGCACGTAGGCAAGCGAGCACAGCGCCGGCTTGCGCGATAGCTTCGAGAATAAGTACCCCGGGCATAATCGGTCGTTCGGGCCAGTGTCCTGTGAAGAAAGGCTCATTCATCGTCACATTTTTCTGTGCGACGACGGTTCCCTTTTCGGTATCGACATCAAGGATTTTGTCGATAAGAAGGAAGGGATAACGGTGAGGCAGGATCTCCAGGATCTCCTTGATACCTAGGGTCTTTAGCTTTTTAAGGGCTGCGTTGACCATCAAGTTTCTCCATCATCATGAATGCTTTATAGAGTTTTCTGGAAAAGATCTTATGGGTCGCGTGACCGGATCGGATAGCGACGATATGAGCTTGGAAGGGGAAGCCAACTAGGGAGATATCTCCAATAAGGTCCAGCACCTTGTGGCGCACCATTTCGTCAGGAAAGACGAGTCCACCTTTGCTGAAGACTACGTCGTCTTTGATAACGACGGCATTAGCGAGGCTACATCCTTTGATGAGACCTCGATCGAGTAGGGGGCCTATTTCGTGGTAGAGTCCGAAGCTACGGCAGGGGGCTACATCGGTTTTGAAGGCTTCGGGGGAAAGGTCGAAGGTGTAGTACTGGGCTTTAAGTAATTCACTATTGGGGTAATTAAGGGTGTAGCTGACCTTAAACCCTTCTTCGCTAGGTAAGGCGATGAGGTGGATATCACCTTCGGAGTAGTAGACGGGTTCCTTAAGGCGGCGAACGGCGATGGATGCGGACTGCTCTTCGACGCCGGACTCTTCGATCATTTCGACGAAAACTTTGGAGCTTCCATCCCCTACTGGAGGTTCGATACCGTCAATTTCGACAATCACGTTATCGAGGTCATAGGCGCGAATTGCGGCGAGGACATGTTCAACGGTGTGTACCTGGGCGTCGCCGACCCCTAGTGTTGTGCTGCGGCTGGTATCAAGGATATGGTCCACAGTAGCAGGAATACGAGGCTTATGGGGCAGGTCGTGACGTTGGAACACGATACCGGTATTCGCAGGTGCGGGGCATAGGCGCAAGGTAACGAGCTCGCCGGTATGGAGTCCAATACCCGAATAGCTGACGCCAGAGCGCACGGTACGCTGTTTACGAAAAAGAGTGGTCACAGTACCCATAATTTTGTCACCGCCGGTCACGTTCCCCTTTCTAGGGAAAAGTAGGCTACATACTAGGTGAAATGCTTGATAAAGGCAAGGGCTACAGCTTAGCTACGCCTCTCATACGCCAAGCGAGAAAGAGGGTTAGAATAGCTAAACCGACGACAAGCCCATCACCCACTTGAGTATAAAGAGTATGGTAATGATGTAGGGGGACATCAATACGGAGAGCGCCACTCTGTTCATGCATTGCGTTTCCATTCGCGTCGGAAAGAACTGCAGTATCGCGCCCGAGGCTATCGATGGCGCCACTGACTCCGTTGTTGGCAGCCCTTACCAGAGGGACGCCCATTTCCACAGTACGTAGGCGCGCATGCTCAAAATGCACGCGTGGGAGCCTAGAGTTTGGATACCATGCGTCGTTGGTAATATTGACGAGCATCTGCGCGCCGAGTAGACGATTTTGACGCATCAGGTCTCCGAAAGTCTCCTCGTAGCAGACACATACACCGAAGGGTGTGCATCCACAGGAGAGCACTTTGGTTTCGGTCCCAGGGGAAAAGGACTCGACGACACCGTAGCGCTTAGCGAGCCCTCGGCACCACGCCCCGGGGATATACTCACCCATCGGCAGCAGCACCTGCTTGTTGTAGCGGCAGCGATCTCCGCATGCTGGGGCGAAACACTGCGCTGAGGTGTAGGTGTGAAAGTCCTCTTCGGATGTGCCCTCTTCATCCTGTAGGCCTACAACGACGTGGGCTTCGGTCAGGTCTGCAAGAGACTGGGCGATATAGGCGTTGCTAACCATCCACTGCGCCCCTCTCTGGGTTTGGATTTTTTCAGCCACTGGGGACTGTGGGGCTGGCATGCGCTCCTTGACATCGCTACCGAAAGCCGCAGCAAAAATGGACTGTACTGCTTCGTGGCGATATACTGGCCAGTCGGTGCCCATCTCCACCACGTATTCAGGGAGAACAAGCAGATCGATATTTTCTTCGCGGTGTGGGGCTATGAGATCGAGGATCTGTGACCATTGGCCAAGAGTATGGTAGATACGTCTGTGTGGAGTACCGTGAGGGGGCTCATGTTTAACGGGGAAATTCGGCTGTACAACGAGTGCTGAAAGGGTGTCACTGCTATCGGGTTGTTGATGCCACACAAGCTGCCCGGCACCGTAGAAGTAGGGGATGCACACTCCTACAGCGAATGCTGTACGCAGCATGCGGCGCGGTGGCAGCATCCACGCTTGCAGCGCTAGCACATTGACGACCATCACCCAAAAAGAGAGACCATAGACGCCCCACAGCGATGCCATCTGGAGGGAATAGACATTACTTGCTAGGGACAGTCCAACGGGGTTCCAGGTGTAGCCAGACAGGAGAAAGAGGCGTGCCCATTCGCCGACAACCCATGCGGCACCCACGACGGGAGCAAGCCAAAGGCTACGGAGGCGACGTGGGGATATAAGTAAGCTCACTACAGCGAACTGGCCGCCGGTCATCACACTGAAGGCCACCCACACTGCGTAGATGTAGCCGTATTCGTGAGACAGAAGCCATGTCAGCTGCGTAGCAGTGACACATGTGAACCACACTCCACTTACAACAGCACGGTGGGATTTTTTTTCCCAAAACAAGCTTACACGCCACACGAGCGCATATCCCACGCATGCTGCTAGTGGACCAAACCACCACAGCATACCAGGCTGCCCAAAGGCCACAACAATCCACGCGACTGTTAATAATAAAAATCTGACTGGTAAACTCATGTAAAGGATCTCCCTCCCTTGTAAGGGGAGGGAGAGTAGCAGTTGCATGCGCTGAGATCAAGAGGGAGAGGGGTCGAGACTGACTCCACTTAGGTTCCCACTCGCACATAAAATCATCAGTTTTCGAGTTCTTCGTATAATGCTTCTTCTTTTTTGCGCTTACGCACGATGGAATAGTCGCGGCTGAACTTTCCGGGACCGGTAGCGAACACGTAAAGCAGTCCTCCGATAATCGCGCAATTGCGCAGGAATATCTCGAGTTCCGCATAGAGCGCAACACCGTCTAAAGTCCAGAAATCGTGAAAGAGAATGGTCACCGGGATCAGATACAGCGCTAGAATCATGGCACTGAAGCGTGTCCACGACCCCAAAAATAGCGCTAGACTTCCCACTAATTCGATCACTACTACGGTTGAAAGCACTACAGGCACCATTTGGATTCCGCGCAAAGCAAGCATCGAAGAAGTGCTTTCCCAGTGCTGTAATTTGTCGACGGCAAAATATAGAAAGATGCCGCAAAGGAGCCAGCGCCCCAACATCATCGCAAGACTTTTCATGACTTGCCCTCCTAATTTCAATACAATTTCTTTCTGTATCTATACATAATCTATGCCAAACGTCACAATAGGGGCTATGTCATCAGAACACTTTAGACATCAGCATCTTCTAAAAATTTTTGAGGGTTATTCTCTTCAAAATAGACCTTTGGATCGCTTTTTAAGCGGCTACTGCCGCAGTCATAAGGCGTTGGGATCCAAAGACCGTCGCTACCTTGCCGACACAGCGTATGGTATTATGCGCTGGCGCGGACTTCTCGACTATCTTCTCGACGGACCGATTACCTGGGACAAGCGCATTGCGTTATACGCTAACGCAGACCCCAAGCACTATTTTGAGCAGGAAGACATCCCCGCTTATATCAGGGCAAGTTGCCAAAAAAATCTATATAAGCTGCTCGTCAATGATTATGGGGAAGCTGAAGCTTTAGCCCTTGCTCAAGTCCTCAATACTCCTGCTCCGACGACAATCCGAGCCAATACTCTGAAAACCACGCGTGACGAGCTGCTAGAACATTTTCTTGGGGAGGGCTACGCCGTCACTGCAACGGCCCAAGCTCCGGCTGGCATGACCTTCCAGAAACGGCTCAATTTTTTGGGAATGCAAGAGTTCAAGGACGGACTCTTCGAAGTCCAAGACGAGGCCAGCCAACTGGTTGCGTCCCTAGTGGCGGCACTGCCGAATCAGCATGTCCTCGATTACTGTGCTGGGGCCGGAGGCAAGAGCCTTGCTATTGGCCCGGGCATGCACAATCAGGGGCAGCTGTACCTTCACGACGTACGTGAAAGGCCGTTGGCGGAGGCGAAAAAGCGCTTACGGCGCGCTGGCGTGCAGAACATTCAAATTCTCCATCCCCAAAGCCCACAGTTGGCCAAGCTTAAGAGGCGCTGTCACTGGGTCCTTGCCGACGTCCCCTGTAGCGGCACAGGAACATTGCGCCGTAATCCAGACATGAAATGGCGCTTTAGCCGCGATGCTTTTGAGGCTACTGTCGCTCTGCAGCGTGAAATTGTGGGTAAGGCGCTACGTTATCTTAAACCCGGTGGCACATTGGTATATGCTACGTGTAGCATTCTCAAAGACGAGAATATCCACCAGATTGAGTACTTAACGGAAGCCCACAACCTTGAAGTTGTAGGGACCCCGTTTACGTCACTGCCTACGGATGGTGGGATGGATGGCTTCTTTGCCGCCGCTCTGCAGAGAGTGTAAGGAAATAGCACCTTGATGATGAAATGACCATTATCCCATATGATCTCGCACATTTTCCGGCGGCCTGAAAGGCCAGCAAGATGTATAGCCCCGGGCGTAGCCCGGGGTAAAGGTCAAAATACACTCTGAGCGCTGTAGGTGCGACATAATTAC
>JAJFMA010000064.1 GCA_021772415.1 Chlamydiota bacterium | reverse complement strand
AAGAATGCAGACCGTCCGCCCCAATCACCAAATCAAAAGTGCGCGGCGCCGCCTTCTCGAATTCAACACGCACTCCCTCTGCACTCTCCGACAAGTTCGCAATAGAATCGCCAAATAGATACTCAATGTCGTAAAGGGCCTCCCTCATAATGACACAGAGATTACCTCTCATAATCTCAAGATCAACACCCTCCAAGCGTGTACCGCAAAGATCCGCACTCATTTCCGCAACTCGTCTACCACCCTTGTCCACACAGATCGCCTGCAGTATTGCCGTCCGCTCATCAACCACCCGCGAATAGATACCCATACGCTTCAAAATTTCTAGAGCCGCCCCCCGAAGATCGATTTTGTATCCCCCACTGCGCAAAGTCGGATATCTTTCCACCACGGTCGGGCAAAATCCGAACCTCTTCAGCCAATAGGCAAGGGTCAACCCCGCAACACCGGCACCCGAAATCAAAATATTTTTGTTCTTCATGACGACATTCCTGCGTTTATTCTCGCTACATTCTATCACATCGACCGACCGTCGGTCAATAGAAACCCTTTCTTATTGACCGACGGTCGGTTAATATAATCTAAAACACGTTCCATACACAGAAACGAGGCAAGGAGATGCACTATGGTGCGAACGGTGAAGAAGCCTGAGGAACGGCGAAAAGAAATCGTGTCTGCAGCGCGGACGCTCTTTTTAGAGCAGGAGTATGAGAAGACCTCCATGCAGGACGTGATGCAAAAAGTAGGCATCGCCAAGGGCACGATCTATCACTACTTCAAGTCTAAGGACGAGCTCCTCGATGCTGTGGTTAGCGACATCGTCGGCGAATACATTGCGCGTGTTAAGTCCTCTTTAGAAAAGCTTGAAGGCACAGCGATGCAGCGTATGCGTGCATTAATTGAGTCCAGCTCTGTCGCTGAGAACCAGTCTGAACTGTTGGAGCAGATGCATCGCCCTGGCAACATTGGACTGCATGCGCGCCAGCTCGCCGCCGTCTTCTCGCAACTAGCCCCTCTGTATGCAGGTGTAATTGAACAGGGCTGCAAAGAAGGAGTCTTTACAAGTGAGCATCCCTTAGAGACCGCGGAGTTCCTGCTGGCAGGCATCCAATTTCTCACCGACGTCGGCTGCTATCCGTGTAGCCACGAGGACATACAGCGCCGCACTAGGGCGATCCCCGCACTGATCGAGGCCCAACTTCGGGCTCCTAAAGGCTCTTTTGATTTCTTAGTCTAATTTTGAGGCCCGTTAGACTTACATGATAAGAAGGGCAGAGGCGCAAAAAATAAGGTCTATCTCTCTGCGCCTCTGCGTCTTTGCTTAGCTGTGCTGGCTACGCCTTTGCGTTTACCCTATCGCAACACCTACACAGGCCTACTGCTATACTGCAACGAAACCTTTTTTCCCTCGTTCATCATGCAGAATTGCAGGCCCGGCCCCAATGGCGTCAACTTAAGGCATAAACTACTGATTATTAGACCTCTTTGTAGGTGGGGTCAGGCCTGACAAAGTGACTCTTCGTAACATCTATTCCGTATTGTTTCATCCAACCTAGACACCAGCTTGTCGACCATACACGTGAAGCGTCACTTGGACAGGCCAGACCCCTATCGCTGACCTATTGCTCATCACACAACGTTAGTGAGTTGTCCTTAAGTTGACGCCATTGGGCCCGGCCTTTTTCGTTCTATGCTTTGTTTGCGCCTCGAAGCTCTTCGCCCAAGGAATTGACGATACGAAGACCTAAGGCTTCATAGTCGCCTCTGATCTGTTCGATAGCTTCCCGAAGACGAGGTACTACAAGTTCCATTTGCCCCTCTTCCCATAGCAATTTAGCTCCATTCCCAGGAATGCTTGGCTTTGTTGCTCTGAAATCAAAGACCTCTCCAGGTATGGGCCCCCCAAGTTCTAGGCCTTCGACATATTCAGCGTCGGGATTCCCTCGCCCAATGATATGCCCATGAAGGAAGCTAGGTTCGCCTTCATGGCCCATAAACGTCACTCCGTCGCGGAAGACATGAGCATTATTACCAAGAACAGAAGTCTGAGCAATCGGGACAATGCGGGTATAGGCGTCAGCGACGAGCTGAAGTACCATCCCGAGCCCCGCACGCTCACGAGCCGTATAATCGCGGTTTAATGTGGACTCCATGTCGCTATTATCGATGAATCGAACCAGTCCATGATATCCCCGTCTTCCCGGAGGATTCAGATAAACGGCGTACTCTAAGTCCTCATAGTATACCAGAGCGACAACCTTAGGATCGTCTAGGTGGTATGACTGCAACGCCCAGTGATCATGGTGATAGGTCCCTTCAAAATAGACTCTGTCCTCCACGGCACTGTATCCATCGTACCCCATTAGACATGCAGCACAAGCGATGGCAATTACAACTTTATAAATTTTTCCGTAAAACATAATGAAACCCCATAATGATGTGTTTAGGCCCTAGCATTTTTAACAAACATATGAATTAATTTCAATTACAACTAATAGATCGGACCCTCTTACGTCAACTTAAAAGGCTGCTGTTTCAACGTGGGCGTCATCACTTCTGTCGCTCCTTTGGAGCTCGAACCGATTTTCATGTCCCCCTAGCCCTCACGGGCTAGGCTGTAAAGCTGTCGGGGTCTCGCCCCTGAAGATGGGTCCACTTTTTCGTTGTAAATTCAAATAAGGAGAGTAGATTTGCCTACTCCATAAACATGTACTTCCTGACCCTTCCGTTTAGCCAGGAAATGTAGGAATAGGAGAAGAGGGCGTAAAACCCTCGTGCCCTGAGAGCCTAGCGTTGCGAATAATGGGTTTGATCTCTATAATCTCCTTTAGCTTAGTGACGGAGTAGCGCTCTGTCAGGATATTCATATCCAAAAGAAATCTTGATAACGGAGATGGCCTAGATGCCAACAACAAATCAGCTCGTGCGTTGCCCGCGAGTAAAGAAAAAGAAGCGTAGCAAATCACCTGCACTTCAGCGCTGCCCGCAGCGTCGTGGTGTGTGTGTTCAGGTTAAGACCAAGACGCCTAAGAAGCCTAACTCGGCTTTGCGTAAGGTCGCCTGGGTGCGCCTCTCAAATAGACAAGAAGTTATCGCCTACATCGGTGGTGAGGGACACAACTTGCAAGAACACAGTATCGTGCTTGTGCGCGGTGGTCGTGTAAAAGACTTGCCAGGTGTACGTTACCACATCGTTCGCGGTGCTTTAGACTGTGCGGCCGTTAAGGACCGTAAGCAGAGAAGATCGAAATACGGGGCCAAGCGGCCTAAGTAACGCTAGGACGTTCCTTTATGAACGTCCTGGCCCGTGATCTGTGCTGGCACTAAGCAAGCACGGACCACGCGCAGGAGCTGGAAAGTCACGATCCAGCCCAGGTGAAGAATTTCGGTCTTCTAAGTGACACTATTGATCACAAAAACGAAGACAATGAGGACAAGATGTCGAGAAGACGTCGCGCTGAGAAGCGAGAAATTGACCCCGATCCGGTGTACAAGAGTACCGTTCTCGCCAAATTCATCAATATGGTGATGCAAGAGGGCAAGAAATCTACTGCCCGCCGCATCGTTTATGACGCACTAGAGACATTCTCAAAGCGTGTCAACTCTGAGACCCCTCTCGAAGCTTTCGAAGAAGCTCTTGAAAACGCAAAGCCTGCCCTCGAGGTTAAGTCGCGCCGCATCGGTGGTGCCACCTATCAGGTTCCGATTGAGATTGCTCCTAACCGCAGAACAGCTCTTGCGATGCGCTGGTTGATTAAGCACTCACGTGCTAAATCCGGCCGCTCGATGGCAGAAGCTCTTGCTACGGAACTTTCTGATTGCTTCAACAATCAGGGGACAACCATCAAGAAGAAAGACGACACACACCGCATGGCCGAAGCCAACAAAGCTTTCGCCCACTACCGCTGGTAAAGGAGGCTTTTGAGATGGCTAGACCCAAAGAAGAAGAACTTAACAACGTCCGCAATATCGGCATCATGGCCCACATTGATGCTGGTAAGACGACGACAACAGAGCGTATTCTATACTACTCTGGACGCCTCCACAAAATGGGCGAAGTGCACGAAGGTGCCGCAACCATGGACTGGATGGAGCAGGAACAAGAGCGTGGTATCACCATTACTTCGGCTGCGACCACAGTATTCTGGGACGGCACGAAGATTAACATCATCGACACTCCCGGACACGTTGACTTCACTGTAGAAGTGGAGCGTTCACTTCGCGTCCTCGACGGCTCGGTCGCAGTATTCTGCGCTGTGTCAGGTGTTGAGCCACAGTCCGAAACGGTATGGCGTCAAGCTGACCGCTACGGCGTGCCACGTATTGCCTTCGTCAACAAAATGGACCGTATGGGCGCCGACTTCTTCGACGCTGTGGATACGATGCGCGAGAAGCTTCACGCTAACGCCATCCCCGTACACTGTCCTATTGGTGCCGAAAGCGACTTCATTGGCATGGTCGACCTCATCACAATGCGCGCACTCATCTTCAAAGATGAGACTCTTGGCGCGAAGTGGGAAGAGGAAGACATCCCTGCAAACCTCCTTGAAAAGTGCAAAACGCTACGCGCTGAGCTTCTCGACGAGCTCGCAACGTGTGACGACGAAAACGAGACATTTCTAACGAAAGTCCTCGAGAATCCCGACAGCTTAACTGCTGACGAGATCCACGCCGTCATCCGCAAGGCCGTCTGTGAAAACAAGATCAATCCAGTACTTTGTGGTACCGCCTTCAAGAACAAGGGCGTACAGCAGCTTCTCGATGCGATCGTAAACTGGCTCCCTTCACCGCTAGACCGAGGCGCTGTTAAGGCACACGTGCCCGATAGTGAAGAAGAAGTCCATGTCGAAGCTAGCGACGACGAGCCTTTTGCTGCGTTAGCGTTTAAGATCGTAACTGACCCTTACGTTGGCCGCCTCACATACATTCGAGTGTATAGTGGTGTACTAGAAAAGGGTAGTAGCGTCTTAAACACCACTAAGGACAGTAAAGAGCGTATTTCCCGACTACTGGAAATGCACTCCAACCAGCGTAAAGAGTGTGACGTCTTCCGTACTGGCGACATCGGCGCCTGTGTCGGTCTGAAGAAAGTCTCCACAGGTGACACGCTCTGCTCCCTTGACAAGCCACTGATCCTCGAGAAAATGGAGTTCCCAGAACCCGTTATCTCGATGGCGATCGAACCTAAGTCCAAGCCAGACCGCGAGAAACTCGCCAATGCGCTAGGCGCCCTTTCTGAGGAAGACCCCACATTCCGCGTCTCTACTGACGAAGAAACTGGGCAGACCATCATCGAAGGGATGGGTGAGCTTCACCTTGATATCTTGCGTGACCGTATGATCCGCGAGTTTAAGGTTGACGCTGCCGTAGGTAAGCCACAGGTAGCGTACAAGGAAACTGTCACTAAGCCGACTGAGGTGAAGACGAAGTTCGTCAAGCAATCGGGTGGTCGTGGTCAGTACGCCCACGTTGAGCTTAAGCTTGAGCCTAACGAGCGCGGCAAGGGCATCGAGATCGAAAACAAGATCGTCGGTGGCGTTATTCCTAAGGAATACATCCCTGCGGTGATCAAGGGTATCGAAGAAGGTCTTCTATCGGGTGTTCTTGCTGGCAACAGCATGGTCGACGTCAAAGTACAAATCGTCTTCGGTTCGTACCACGAAGTTGACTCATCCGAGATGGCCTTTAAGATCTGCGGCTCCATGGCCGTCAAGGAAGCGTGCCGAAAGGCCGACGCGATCATCCTTGAACCGATCATGAAGGTCGACGTCAACACCCCTGAAGCTTCTATGGGCGACGTCATCGGTGACCTTAACCGTCGCCGCGGTAAGATCCTAGGACAAGAGTCCCACAAGGGCGCTGTTGTCATCCACTCTGAGGTGCCCCTCAGCGAAATGTTTGGGTATTCCACCCAGCTGCGTTCGCTATCGTCGGGCCGGGCTACATACACCATGGAGCCTAGTTACTTCGAGCGCGTGCCTAAGAAAATTCAAGAAGACATAATCAAGAAGTAGGAAATATGGCTAAGCAGCAAAAAAAACAAGAGGGGCAAACAAGCCGCCAGCGGTCTAAGATCCGTATTCGGATTAAAGGCTACGACCAGCGTCTGCTCGATCGCTCGACTCTCGACATCGTCGAGACCGCCAAGCGTACCGGCGCCGCTGTTGCAGGTCCGATTCCCCTACCTACGCGTCGCGAGATCTACACCGTGCTACGTTCGCCTCACGTCGACCGTAAGTCACGCGAACAGTTTGAGATCCGCACGCACAAGCGCCTGATCGATATCCTGAATCCCACAGGAAAGACGATCGACGCACTGAAGACACTCACGCTCCCCGCGGGTGTCGACATCAAAATTAAGGCGTAATACACGCCCTAAAGCGCAAGAAACCATCTCTTGGCTTAGCGGGTGGAAGCTTTCGAGCTTCCACCCGCTTTTTTTGTGTCAAAAAATGCGAGAATCGCCGGTTCCGCCCCCATTACGGCCCCAAAACGCAGCCTAGAGCGTGAGCGCTAGGAGGACATAGGTGAGGGTCTTAGCTCTGAAGAGAGTGTAAAGAAATTAGGACAGCGCAAGGGGTCTGGCCTGATAAAGTGACACTTCCCGTTAAGATTTGACATATTTCATCCAAAAATCAACTTGGGTTACAAGGGACAAACATTAAGAAGTGTCACTTTGTCAGGCCTGCGCGCAGCCAGCGAAGCTACCCCACTTCGAATTCACCGGATTGGCATTTCTTTACACTCTCGAAGGAGCGACAGAAGGTATCACTAGAATGGAATTCATAGTTTCAGAATTGTGTCGCTCCGTTGGAGCTCGATGATCTCTCTAACCTACCTAGCGCTCACGCGCTAGGCTGTAAAGCTGTCGGGACTTCGCCCTTAGAAAAGGTGTTTTTGGAGTTCACCCTATCGTTTTTAAGCTCGTTTTTCAAGGTAGACCACGGGCAGTATGGACTGTCAATCGATACATGAAAACGGCCAGACCTCATATGGGTGGTACCCCGTGAACATGTACCTTCTCCTGTTTATCCTGGTACTCCTGGTTTCCCTGCAAAAAAACTCATAGGCAGTACTCGCTGCCACCCAAACAGAGAGATGGGTGGCAGTATAAAGTGCATGTGATATTGCGAGGTTACCTCATGTCAATGCAAAATCATTTACTGTTGCCTTCACTTTGCAAACTAAACTTATACGTGCACTGACCGTCTCCCATCCTCAGGCTTCGGTCGATACGGTAGCCCTTATTTTGTAGTGATTTAAGTAGCGACGATAGCTCTGCAGCCCGTTCCCACCGTCCATTGGCCAACTGATTAATCAAAGCCATGGCACCTTCTGTGATTGCACGTCCATCTTCAATGTTCTCTGTGTAGGTCACAAGATCGCTAAGCACGAGAAGACCGTATTGAATAACAAGCTCAACTTCGTCGTCGTGGTCCTCGTCCTGATCCACTACCACACCGTTAAGCGCGTTTTGAATTGCGCTGTGGCACTCTGTATAAAGGTACCCAGCATTCAAACTTGGTAGTTCATTGCGCTTGCTAAATAAGAGATGGAGAGAGGCAACAACACTAGCAGTCGCGCCAAGTTGCCCTAACCCTGCTTGAACTATAGGAGCTAACCGTGCGCGATCTGCACCATCCAAACTCGACCTCATTGATCGATATTCGCACAACGTCTCCCGAATAAACAAGAATACGTTTCTATTAACACCATGTTGACCATGCATCTGTAGTAATAGATTCACAAGATTTGCCATAAACCTGCTCTTTTGGTCAGTGCTCACACTGCGGAAAAGTTGGGAAACGGGGAAGGTATCTACATCATCCGAGCAGTCGTTCGTAAAAATCCCTTCTATTAGCTCATACAACTGCGAGTCAACTTCGGCAGCACTCAAGGTAGGTACTGGGGGAACATCTGCCCTAAGAGCGTCAACTGAGCGACCATCACCTCTAAGAGCTTCATCAACAACACCATTCTGTGAGGCCCTCATCATTCGAAAGACCTTCACCCCACATGAGATAGCAATACCGCTAATCACTATCACGCTGGAAATAGCCACTGTAGTATTTAAAATCGTGTTCTCGGAAGAAAAAAATTCGAATCCATTAATAAACAATCCTAGTGATTCGCAGCCCGAAGAGGCGAATTGCTGACTTTGTTCAACTACACGGGATATATCCATTTTATTGAATAAATCGATAGTTTTTAAAATATTCATAACTAAACCTTTGGTTGTTTAATGTGATATGTACAAGTATTGTAAAGAAAGTGTAAATATAGTTCAATTTTTTTTTATTAAAAAACTAACCACTACATAGTAAACAAGAATATGCACAACACATCATGCCTATAAAGCAAGCATCTCTTGGCTTAGCGGGTGGAAGCTTTCGAGCTTCCACCCGCTTTTTTGTGTCAAAAAATGCGAGAATCGCAGGGTCCGACCCCAAAACAGGGTTCGGCTCCAAAACACAGGCCTCAACAGACGTTTACTTCTGTTAAGTGAATTCATTGAAATGAAATAAATACTATAGATAATTAAAATATTAAAATATACAATAGTTAATATAATCATAATTATATAGTAAAATTATTCAGGTTTATATATGAGGATATTAAAACTATTACTTATCGCCGTCATGTTTCTCGCTGTTCAAGAGCAGGCGGAAAAACCTACGCTAAAAGTCTTGTCGCAACAAAACAAGCAACAGATCCAAGCGGTCCTCCTTTTAATAGGCTCTTCTGAGGACAGAGGTCGACTACACA
>JAJFMA010000063.1 GCA_021772415.1 Chlamydiota bacterium | reverse complement strand
GGCCCCGATTCATGGCTCCGGAAAAGAACGTGCCACGCGTCACTAATAGCATTGGATAAACGCTCTGTGTCGGTCTAATCCGCTGGGGCCACAAGCCGCCCCTAATAGGGCTCAGAGTGCTTTTTTGCATTACCCCACCCTGCCGGGTGGGGCTATCGTAAGCTGGCCCGTTGGGCCTCATGATGGAACTCACTGCGTTTGATTGAGGATATGAAAAGAACCGCAGTTCGAACATTTATTTACAAATATTGGGTAAGGACAAGCCGGAAGGGTGGGGTGAAGCATAGAAAATTCCGGAGCGCTGTAAGTGCGACCTATGATTCGCATGGATGTGTCGCACTTACAGCGCTCAAAATCCTTTTTATGCCTACCCCGGGGTTTACCCGGGGCTATACAGCTCGTCAGCCCTTCGGGCTTCAAAAAAAAACGGAAGGGTGGGATGTCGATCTAATCTTCGTAGGCGATGTGCAAGGTAAGTGAGGCGCTGATATCTTCATGCCCTTCTGTGACCTCGACAGGCACAGCCGCCGCCGCGCTTTCAAATGCTGACGCTTTGTACGCGTAGCTGTATACAGCGCCTCGGTGGCCATCGGGAATAATCTCCACCTTGTAGATAGATCCCTGTCTCAGTTCTAAGGCCTCGAAGACCACTTTAGCCTCGTCTAAAGCATCCGTGGTTGCATACTTCAATGCTTGCTTACGTGCGCTTGTGCTAGTTTCGTCGTCTACGACAACATTTACACCATAGAGTTTGTTTGCTCCAGCGCGAAGAGCAGCGTCGATCATGTTCCCCGCATTTTCCACTGTCGTAGCGAAGGATACTGTAAGGCTACCTTGGTACCCCACGACTTTTTGGCTGTCTTTTTTGTCGTACCTAGGGTAGATGTTCATCGTCCCAGACTCTAGATCTTCTGCTCCCATATTACCGAGCACCTCTAGGACGGGTCTCTGCTTCCCCGCAAGAGATCTTCCCACAGCTAACGCTGTACGCCCTTGGTCTTCAACGGCAAGAGAGACCTCGGCGCGCGTGGCACGTACCCGCACTACGCCTGTCCCTGTTACGGCTAACGTTGAGCGCAAGTCTGTGTCGGCAGCAAGCATAGACGAGACCGCTATTAGCGCAGAAGTGAAGAAAGCCCGAATTTTCATGGTTGCACCTGTTCTTGAACCTTAACGACATCCTAGCATGAACTTCAGTAGAGTGTAAATTATGTTGGATTAAAAATTTTAATTTCCCATAAAACCGACGCAAAGGGCGTGCCAAGGGTGCACCTTGATCTCATCTTAAAACATACCGATCCACTCAAGGGAGGACAAAGTATGGAAACCGTAGTATTAGACGATCTAGCCGCTAGACTGGCAGCAGCGAAGCTAGCAAAGCAACTGAAAAGAGACGAGTCACCAACACCAGATGTTCAAATAAAACCACATGAAGTGACAAAAGTTGAAGGCGTGGGAAGCGAAATAATCCCGTCAGAGATTGTCCATGAAGAAACGAAAGATCTTGATGGTAAAAAGATAGTCAAAGGCGGCGACGACGACAGCGATAGTGCAGACGTTGCCGGCAAGGTTGAGGGTGTAAAGCCTGAGCACCTAGCCGCAGCGTCAGGTGACGGCGTCAAGGAGAAGGAGCCTACTGCTGAAGAACTGGAAGCACAGCGGCTTCAACAGGAACTCCTAGAATCTGAGGCGGCCGCTAAACTTGCAGCTGAACAAGAGGCTGCTGCAAAGCTAAAAGCTCGCCATCAGGTAGAAGCGAATCTTCTCTATCCAGCGTTTGTAGCTCTTGAAAAAGGTGAACCGGATGGCACCCTTGCTGCAATCGAAGCCGTGCGTAGCAAATATTCAGACACTGCATACGGGAACCCGAGGGAACGTGTGTTAAACAAGCTCCTCGGTGCAGCACACCTTCAGGTCCAGGCTGCACAAGTGAAGCTTACAGAAGCTGGTCAATTGGGAGATGACGATGCTGCCAAGGCTGCCCTGCTGAAGAAGGAAGCAGCGGAAGACCTTATCTTAGCAAAAATCAATGTCGGTCTAGTGCTGACTTCTCTGACCGCTCTTCCATCTGTGGTAACAGATGTGCACACAGACGAACAAGTGGACATCAATGGACAGAATTTCCGTAAACTCGACATTGATGATGAAACCAGAGGAAAGCTCGGCGATCAAATCTTGCTTCTCTTTGATGTGCAGCAGTTGATTCAAGACACCCGGGCTCTTACGGGAAAGATCGGTCAATTATATGTCGGCATTGAGCCAGCAGGATCTGCGCGAGTTTTACCAGTGGACCGCGAGAGCGCCGAAACATTGGGCAAAGAAAAAGAAGAGATCGATGCTCGCTGGATATCGTTAGGTGAGCGCTTGGAGCAACGCGCCGCTTATTTGAACCATGTTTGGGGCGAATTTGACGTGGGTGCAGGCAGCATCTTCGGTGGTGGGCACAAGATTCCTCATCCATCCGATAGAACCCTAAAGCTCATTGGAACTCTCGGACTGTCAGATCCTAAAGAGTATGCAGCGCGCATGGCGTTCAATGACTCTGAGCAGCTACGCTTACGAACCATGACAGCGGAAGTAGGACACTTCCAAACAGACCTGACAGGCAGAATTGCTGCTCTAGTGAGTCGCTGGGTGACTCTTGACGGGTTTGTACATCCTCCAGGATGGGATAAGGACGCTGCATAGCAATAGATGGCTAACGCATAGCCTCTTCTAGCATTTCACAAAGGATGGGCCTCACGCCCATCCTTTTTTATCTCAAAACCACAGCGAGGACAAAAAATGGATAGCTCACCATCTGTAAAAGCAAAATCTGATAGCTCAATTGACGTCGGAAACGAAGGCGATGCTGTTGAAGTAAATTCAGGAACTACTACGCCTCCATTAGACAGCAGCGCAGTCGTTAAGACTCACAGTGTAGGAGACGAAGTTCTGAACAAGCCAAAGGCACCTTCTTCCTCGGGCGGCTACTCCTGCGTTGCGCAGACCTTAGATGGCGACGGTAACCCGGTAGTTATTGCCTTTCGCACCATGAGGCCTGATGCTATGCGACGTCAAATGTACAGATTGCCACCTCGCTAGCAGCCATCCTTCCGGACACATAAACTACATATATCTACATGCTTCACCCTTCTGTGCGAGCGTGCGAGCACCATAGAGTGCGAGGCTCCGCCTCGCCTTTTGGGCGTTCGTAGCGTTTGAGGGAGTCTTTAATTTGTTACTCTTTCAGTAGCAAAATCTACCCGAACACCACGTCTCGCGGGAATCCGCTAGGATGGGGTTTAGGGAGGTGGCTCGGTATGCTAAAGGAAGGAAGGCCTTCCTGCTTGTTTTCCTTATCGTCGCTACACCGCTCCAAGCTAAGTTTTCTCACTGCCTTTTTCCTTCGTCGGCTAGGAACGCGTACCATTTTACTAGGTGTAGATGGAGAGAGAGGCAGCTGCGTCACGTCGCGTAAAGGACTTCTAGGAATTCCCTTCTCACGGCGTACGTTAAGATTAGCTTCCCGTTCGCGTTGAAGTTGTCCTTCAGCGGCACGTTTGTTCTCCCGGGATGTGGCAACAAGAAGTCCGAAGTTGAACTGAAGCCCCTCACGGATGCTTAGGTTTAGCCGACCGCCTCTTCCCGTGTTGAGCCTACTCATATAGGCGCGCAAGCGGAGTAGAGGGTTACCTGTCTCACCGATGAGTTCGTGTCCATCTGCATCTTTGAAGCGGTATACCATCCCATCGTAGGGAAGCTCCCCAAAGCGTTTGGGCACTTCCATAAAGAATTCGTCATGTTCTTCGTCATACTGGACATCGAACGTCTTCTTGGGTGTCAGGGTACGGATATCTGTGACAGCTGGAAGGCTGTGATGATGGGTGGTACTCGTGTGCCGGTCTCTAACTTTTTTAGGAATTGTTCCTCCGTGGCGTGGACTTCCCCACCAAATACTTGGGTCCCCATTGCCGACGTTCTGATTCAGTGTGGCTTTACCTACAATCTGTGATGTTTCATTCTGATCCATCGTCATTTCATCTGTGCAGGGGCGCACACCAACAAAGACGCGCTGTCCCTCACGCCACAACGTAGGTAGAGGCAGATGGGCGGCGTCGCCCACACCATTGAAAGCACTTTGGTACGACGCCAGACGAGATTCCATGTCGACGGTCTTGCCAACAAGAAGATCGCCGCTCTCTGTCACCCAATAGTAGATACATGGCCCCAAACCCTCCCACTTGGCTGGGCATGTGATTGCCGCTTCCCCGTCGTCGGTTCGAGCCACTTCGATGAAGCCTTTGGGAAGATAGGTTCTCGGGTCTTTCATGGGACTCGCTGATGGCGTAGGTACTGAACCCGGTGAGGTCACCAGAATATTAAGAGCACCTACCGTTACTTTTCTTCTTGTCTCCGGACCCTCCCGGCGCTTTTGAACTTTATTCGGGGTGCTGTATTCAGCGTCTTCTCGATATACTCTTTTACGGCTAGGTTTGGCAGTGTGCTTGGAGGTCGGCGGAGTATGCAACGGAGTCGAAGACCCCTCTATCCCTAATGGGGGAAAAGGAAAGGTATTGTCGTAGACAGGGTCCGAACGTAGAAAGGCGTCGTCATCATCATCGACCAGCTCCGAGATAAACACAGCGAAGGCGTCATCATCATC
>JAJFMA010000062.1 GCA_021772415.1 Chlamydiota bacterium | reverse complement strand
GTAGCCTCCTTTAACCAGGACTTTCACCCGGCTAATTGTTTTCCATTGCAAGCGCACAGCCGCCCCGTTGGGGCTCAAACTCGTGTTCCGCTCTACCCCACCCTCACGGGTGGGGCTATCATAAGACGGCCCGTTGGGCCTTAGAACCAATCACTTACCAATATTTCTAGTTTAGTTAAGGCGGGCGCATTCATTGCTTTAAATAAATATTTACAATTCTTGGGTCCAGAGAATCTCTTTTTTTACTTCCTTTCTTTCCTCCTTTCCTGCGAAATCCGAATTCACAGCAGTTGAGGAACGACATCACAAGGTTTGGGTGGCATTCCGGATCCTGGTTCATTTTATTTTTTCGGGTTGAGATTAGTCTTTAAAAAAAATTATCATTCTAGAAATCTTAACCTGCTATATTGATGGATCTTAGAACTGCCGCAGCCTAGGGAGGCTCCGATGCCCCAAAATGATGACTTCTCTCCCCTTGAGCCTGAACAACTACCGCCTATTTGGAGACGTTGGATAGCCCCGGTGGGGGGAGCTTTGCTCGTTCTATTTCTTACTGTGTTGGCGTTGCCGCTACTCTTTAATACCGAGTGGGGCAAGGGCAAGGTACGCGGTTGGGTAGACGAAAGCGTTCCGGGTTCCGTTGCCATGGGTGACGTCCACTTTAGTTGGTTTGGTGGGCAGGAGATCAAGCACGGCGAGCTTCGCGACCCTGCCGGCAAAGTTGTGGCGGCTTTTGACACATTGAAGACGAATATCTCTCCGTTGCGCCTCGCCTTTTCTCGCGATTACTGGGGCCATACTGAGATTGAAGGATTGAACCTCAACATTGTGCAGGAAGAGAATGGCCTGACTAATGTGCATCGTGCCCTGATATTTCAAGCAGAGCAGGAGCTTGCCAGTGGCGCGGCCAAGCCGCATCAGTGTTCTTCAGAACAAAGCGACACATGGTGCGTACGAGTACCCTTTACCGGTGCAGTGAGTTTGGAAGGTGCTAGTATCACTCTGCATGCGCATGATCTGGACACTATTGTTTTCGACCAGGTGAATGCCCATGTTTTGGCATCTGACCGCTCGGGACCTATTGCTTTCCACATGAAAGGGCTATCACACCGCGAGGGTTTGGCGGGTGATTTTGAGATCGACTGCACCCTTTCGGGTTTAGACGCTGACGGGCGCCTTCAGTTTGTTAGGGCTCCCCGTAGCTTGCCTTTGCCTAAAGGCGACGGCGCCGTTGAGCTGAAAGTCGACATGGAGAACGTTGCTGTCGACATGTTTGATCAGCTGCTGACATTCAACAATCCCAAATTTACCGGGGTTCTTGCTGATGCGTTAGGTGAAACACTGACCTTGCGTTTGGATAATACCCTTAGCGAATCTGGAGCAGCTTTACGCATCTTTGCTAGCAGCCCCAACCTTAAGACGGACCTAGCGACAAGTGTGCGTGACGGCAAACTCATTTTGGATCGCCCTGGCCGCGTAGGCTTGAGGGTTACACCTGAGTTCTTTGAACATTTGGGCCCTTCCCGCGGCGACGATTCGACTCCTCTACTGCGTCTTAAAGAAGACACGGAAATAGAGCTTGTCCTGGAGCGCATGAATGTTCCCACTAAGCTCGCCGATCCCGTTGCTGAAGCCGCCGCGACATTGCGCGCGCGCCTTCGTGTCGACCAGGCAGATTTCGCTGCTGGGGACGATCTTGGCCTCGTCCGCTTCCAAGGTATCCGCGGTGTTGTCGAGCGCCTTGAAGCGAGTGAATCGTTTATTTTAAGCCTTGATGGAGAGCTCTTCCAAGGAGGGCGTCTAGCATCTGTACGGCTGGGAGGCAAGCTTCATGATCAGTTGGCTGGAAGCGAGACCCGCGATGGCGACCTCAATCTTGCTGTGAAGGAAGTCCCCACTCCACTTGTCGACTACCTTATGCACACGCAACGCACTCTCACTGACACTTTAGGTGACAACGTCGACATTAACCTTGCTGTAGCGCTATCAGGAGCCACTACCAACGTCAAGCTCCAGCTGGGCTCCGACGTCGTCTCGCTGCCAGCACTACACCTGCAAGTTGGGGAGCGCATTCGCCTTGTAGAACCCACACAACTTCACTATCAGGTAACTCCAGCTTTTGTTGAGCAGATCTTAGGTGATGATGCCGCCCTATTTCTCGACGAAGAAGTACCCACTCTGTTTACACTTAAAACTCTCGATGTCCCCACCCCCGTGTGGTTTGGAGGGTTTGCTAAAAGCAATTGGAGTGACGCCATTGTTGACGCAGATATTGCTTCGGCACCGTTTGTCCTGTCGGGGCGTGGACCGAATCCTGCACGTGCGCGCTTCTCCAATGTCCGCGGAGAAATCAAAGGACGTGACTTAGCACATGGGCGCTATGCCCTTGCTGCTGACGTCGCTCCTGATGGCGTCACTGCGGTACTTTCTGCGGCTCTGGGCAGTGTGTCGACGATTGAAATTGAAGGGCGCGTCGAAAACACCGATGCTGGTCTTCCCCAGTTTGGGCAGACACGCTTGAGTGTACAAAGCGATGTCATCGATTTACGAGCTGTGGGACGTTTCTCCACGGACAAACGCCTTGTGCTGACGACTCCTGCCACACTGCGCTATAAGATTCAGCCCGATGTACTGCTTGCGTTAGGGATTTTGAAACCTGGAGCTCCACAGCTTACACAGAACATCCCTGCGGAGATACGCTTAGACACTTTCAGCCTGGATCTCGCAGATTCTACGCAGCCACGTGTGATCTCTTCAGGTCGAGCAACAGTTGGAGAACTCCACGCCATCGACCCTCACAGTGAAGACATCCTGGCGACATCGCGGGATATGCTGGTGACCTGGCATATTGACACCCTTGAGCGAGAGGCGGCGTTTACAGCGCGTGCAAAGACCTACCTTCCTGGGGATGCGGACCGCGGAAGCATCGATCTCAGTGGTAATGTCAAGCGATGGGGCGCTGACGCGTCACACTGCTGGCGTGACACATCTATACATCTTGATGCTGAGGCACAGAGGCTACCTACCGTTTTTGTGAGTGCCTTTTCAGGCCTACATGACCTCAAGGAATTTGCTGGTGACGCGGTCGACGTTACGTTGTCTGGCGGTTTTGGGCAGGACAGCGACGAAGGAGTGCCGGGACACGTTGAGCTGAGCATTAAAGGCGATGGCATCGATGCTTCGGGAGAGTTTGAACTCGCCAACGAAACAGTAGCCCTTAAATCGTTGGAGCCTGTCAAAGTCTCATGGGAAGCTACACCTGAGCGTGTTGAGGCTTTCACCAATATGGTGGCGCAACTCACTGGAGAGCACCCTTCATTTTGGGGCCTTACGCAAGACAGCACCATCACCGCGACAGTCTCTGACATCTCCGTCCCGTGGAGTGCCGACACTGAAGTTGAGGACGACAGCGACTTTGACTGGGCAGACTCCACTCTCAAGTTCCATATTGCTAGTGAAGCCCTGCACCTCAGGCACGCTAAAAGCGGGGATACAACCGTTTTTGAGAGTGTTGTTCTAAACCTCGACAGTGAAGGCTTGCGCGACAGCCTGGTCCTGGATGTTTCTGCAATAGGAGAACCTCCACAAGCTGAAGAAGCTGCTACCCAGCTTAGCCTCCAGGGTCGTATGGAACACCCTTTCCATAATGGGCAGTGGTTTAACAGCGAAGACCTCGACATCAATTTCAAACTTCACAGCGACAGGATGGCGTTAGCGCCGCTGTTACGTGAGCAAATGCATGCTCTGTCGCTTAGCGAGCAGCTTCCAAAACTTATTGGCGAGCGTGTTTCTGGGGATATCGACCTGCAGCTTAGCCAAGATGATGGTGTCGTCACTATGGACCTGCGCGGCGATACTGGCCACCTAGCTTTCCATGGTAACGTCCAGGACAAAGTTCTGACCTTGGATCAAGACCTTACTCTCGAGGTGGCGGTCACCCCAGAGCTGAAGGAAGGGCTACTGCGCGATTTTGTACCTTTCATGGCCGACGCTATAGGTGCTGAACAGCCACTGCGCTTCACTGTCCCCGACGACGGAGTCCGCATCCCTCTGGATCAGGCAGACCTTCATAAGGCACAGATTCCTCGTGCCACGCTAGAACTTGGTAAGGTCTCTTTCGGGCCAGAAGGGCAGCTTGCCGATGTGCTTAAGCTGCTAGACGGTCGTAACAGCGGCTCTAGAGAGTTCACCGCGTGGTTCACACCTCTGCACCTTTCTCTAGATCGAGGTATCGTTCATATTTCTAGGGTCGATGCCCTGATTGCTGGAGGCTTCCCCATGGCCCTTTGGGGTAAGGTAGATCTCATCAAAGACCGCGTCCGTCTTGTTTTAGGCATCAGCGCCGAGGCTCTTGAAAGCGCTTACGGTATCGATAACCTCGATGACTCATACATGTTACAGATCCCTTTAAGTGGCACGACGTCACATGCTGAAATCGATGGAACTAAAGCCACAGCCCGTATCACTGCGCTTGTGGCGCACTCCCAAGGTACTCCGGAAGGGACTTTGTTTGGAGGTGTCTTAGATCTCGTCGGTGGCGGCATCGATGAATGGCGCGTGCCTCCTCCATCCTCCGAGCTCCCTTGGGACGATGGCTCAAGACCTAAGCCTAAGAAAGCGAAAAAGGCCACTCTGAAAAAGGAAGTCCAGCGCAACCTGGAACAAAGCCTCAAAAAAGGCGCCAAAAGGCTGTTCGATGCCCTGAAGTAGAGTGGGTAATTGATTCGCATTACTCATGGCATTGGATAAAACGCTCTGCGTCGGTTTAAGCTACTGGGGCCACAAGCCGCCCCTAGCGGGACTCAACGTTACCTTTTTTAGGCCCGAAGGGCTGTAACCTGTATAGCCTGGGGCGCAGCCCCAGGTAGGCTAATTAAGCTTTTGACCGCTGTAAGTGCGACACATGTTTCGCATGGATGTGTCGCCAAAACAATCATCTACAGATACTCCTTAAAGACATCTTTCATGGTTACGAACTCCAAAAGGCGGCGCAAAGCGCACGCACTCCACGGCACTCGA
>JAJFMA010000061.1 GCA_021772415.1 Chlamydiota bacterium | reverse complement strand
GAGATTCCGCCAATCCAAGACAAACAGGCTCTTCCTGTTTACGACCACCACCAAACAAAAACATAGAAACTCCTCAAAGTCATGTGTACGGATAAAAATTGCGAGTAAACGCAAAAAGGATAAACTAACCTAACGCTAATGTCAAGAAAAACATATTTAAACCCCCTGAGAGTGCCGTGTGAAAGCGGTGCTGTGACTCCACAACGTCGACAACTATCTGTGAAGCCCGCATAGATTGTACGTCAAAGCACGGAGAGGTCGCCTTGAGTAAAGGCAACCCCTCTATAAGGTCCGGGACTACTCGCCGTCCTGGCTAAGCAACAGCCACGTCAATGGGGAAGCTACAAGAGCTCCCACTATTCCACCAACAAGTAACTTTGCCACAGTAGCCGCACTAGGGCATTTTGAAGCCGATTTTTGCTTGAGAGCAACATCATCCCACACCTGCTTACTTACGTCCGTCACTAGTTGACTCACATCTATGCGCACTTCTCCGTCGCCTACTTGAGCTAATCTATAGCTTGCGTCGTCATCGATGTGCTGATAGCCTCTCGCATCGGCGTTATGGGCAGCGTAGCTATAGCCCTGTTGAACGGGCTCTTTTGGCTGTAGCAACACCTTAACTTCACGGAGAAGCTCTAGTACCGATGTAAATCGAGCTTCCATCGTCGCTAACGGCTGTAGACCTACAAGCGTCGCCGCTTGGGTGTCGAGTTTAGCATGTACATCATCAAGAGCCGATCGCAGCGCTTCCGCAAGCTTTTGCGGCAGACTGCCTATAGCAGCATCCTCACTTGTAAGGGCTGTGTTGATTGTACCGAGAAGCTCTTCAAGACGCTGTAGCTGCGCATTTTGTTCGAGAACATGCTGTGGTACGACTACCTCTATCTCTTCATCGACCGGAAGCGCTTCTTGTGGCTTGAGTTCTGTTACCGTCTGCTGAAGTGTCGTTACAGCGTCCATCAGCTGCGGCAATGTTACCTGAGGCACTTCGACGTCCTCGCCACCCAAGACAAGTGGTGAGCTGTAAGAGTGCGATTGGTGCATATCGGAACTTGCCGCACCCATCACTTCAGGAGCCGCCCGTCCTGCTATTGTGAGTAGAAGGCTCTCTAAAGCAGCGAGCTTTCTCTCTAGCATTCTTGTTGAGCCCAAGTTGAGGTGCGACGATGACATCGAAGCATCCGTAGACAATTTCAACCATGGTTTGCGTTTACCTGCTCCCAGTGGAGACGTCAAACATCCCATTCTTGACCTCTGTGCCCTTAACCCAGCTTCAGGTGTCAGAAACCTTTGAGATGACATCTTTTGCCTGTCTTGGGGAGACATGGATCCAACGAGCACACTACTAGCACCTGACGCCAAGTCTGCACTGTCATGCTCGTCTGCACTCACGACACTTTGGCTCTCCAGGAATTTGGCATTTTCTCGCATCGCTTGAATGAGGAATCGGCATCCGGGAAGTCCTAGATCATCTCCACCGCCTGTTTTGAGCAGCTCTTCTAGCTCCGGAATCCTTGTGATATGAATAATTGCGGCGATGAAAGCCTCATGCTGAAGAAGGATATCGTCATTGAATAGTATGTCCATGCGAGCCTCGATATCTCGAATGACTTGTTTCCACTCTGCGATGATACCTCCGTCGAATTCCCCCTCATCGAACTTCTCTTTTGCTTCCAGAGCGGTGTTCGTGCGGGTGATAAGATCCTTAATGGCAGCCGCATCCTTTTCTCCTAAAGTATCATCGGAAGGCACTGCCACTTCGTAGGTATCCTCGACGTCTACGCCTTTGGGGTAGGCGTTCCATAGTAGGAACAGACCTTTGGTGCATACGTCATCGGCAAGAAATGACTCATCAGCATCGTCATCATCGTCGCTAGCAACGTAGTTTATAAACAAGCTATGTAGCTCGGGAACGGCCCCGTTAAGTTTCATCGTCGTCGCTGCAATCCCAGGAGTGTGCATAAGAATCGGATGAGCCGTTAGGGAGCGAAACGCATCTTCGACAGACATGGTCACTTTAGTCCATCCCTCTATGAGAGCTTGGTCGACCCTTCCCTTCCCTATTTCCTTAGTCCGCGTACAAATCTCTATCAAGGTACCATTGACGAGCTGGTTGAATTGAGATTCCGGCAATCCGAGACAAATTGGCTCTTCCTGTTTGCCACGACCAAAACCAAACGAAAACATAGAAACTCCTCAAAGTCATGTGTACGGATAAAAATTGCGAGTAAACGCGAAAATATTAAATTAACATAACGCTAAAGTCAAGGAAAATATCTTATATCCGCCTGAGAGGCATGCATGAAGGGGTGCAAAGAAACCTTCCCGGCGCTCCAAACACTAGTACGTTTTCATGAGGCCCGGAGGGCCAGCTTATGATAGCCCCACCCGTGAGGGTGGGGTAAAGTAAAAAAAACACCCTGAGCCCCATTAGGGGCGGCTTGTGGCCCTAGCGGTTTGAACCGACACAGAGCGTTTTATCCAATACCATGCGCAATGTAAAACACGTTCTTCCGAGGATCCATGAACCGGGACCACAAAGCCACCACCTTCTGACGAAGGCGGTGGCTGAACTAGGAATAAACAAGCCTTACTTAAGGAATTCGTCCCACTCTTCGGCGGCTGTGGGGGCTTGCGCTGGGCCTCCGAGGTGCGTCGACAGGAACTGCTCTGTGGCGGCGTAGAAGCGGATCCTATTTTCGGGGCGCGCGAAGCCATGGCCTTCGTCAGGGAAGACAAGGTACTCTACGGGCTTATCGTGTTCACGCATGGCACGGACGATTTGATCGCTTTCCGTTTGTTTCACGCGGGGGTCGTTAGCGCCTTGAGCAATCAGGAGTGGTCTCTCGATTTGATCCGCCTTATGCAGGGGCGAGCGCTCTTCAAGGAAGGCGCGCTCTGTTTCGAGGTCTCCAACGCGGCTAGTAAACAGTGCACGTGCGGACTCCCAGTAAGGAGGG
>JAJFMA010000007.1 GCA_021772415.1 Chlamydiota bacterium | reverse complement strand
CGTGCTTTGTTAGAGACGGCACAAAATCCTCAGTCACGTCAGCTTTGGACGCTAGTTTCAAAATAGTATCTCCACACTCATGAAAGCGCTCTAGCGATGCATATAGATCGAGAAGACCAAGCCACTCAGGTTCGCACGACGCGACGGGAAGGCACGAGAGAACCTCGTTAGCATCCTCACATCTGCCAAGGTCCATTAACCTACAAGATAGCGCGCGCGCCACCTCTTGAAAGAGCGGCTCATCGTTTCCAAATCCGGTGTGGATAGCGCTAACATGTGGGATAGCCTTGTCCAGAAGCCCCTTCTGTACAAGTCGCTGAAGCAGGGATATGCGCAGGCTAAGCAATTGCGCACTTCGTTCAGCATCAGATTCATCTTCGAGAGGAATGTGAGATAGTATATCTGCGCACCCGTTCAGAGTTTCGGCATCGGTGTCCACTCCAAGGCACTGATGCATGCATTCGGCTACTATTGCTCGAGTGGGCGTAGCAAGTTCTTTTACTATGGGTATCACTGATTTGAGCAAACTCAAGACCTTCTGAGGATTGCTTTGGGCAATATTCTCTACCAGCCTATCCAGATATTCCCCAATTAATTGCCTAAAGACGTGGGACTTGATGCAGGCATCGGGGTTTGCAGCCAGCAATGCGAGAATGACATCATGTACTATGCTTGCATCGTCTGAAACAGGAAGTTCTTTGTCTTCTTTGTAGATGAACGGAACAACGTGAGCAAGTATTCCGACCACCTCGTGAGTAGTCAACGCCTTGACATCCACCAAACAGCGGCGTAGGCATCCCACATCTAGTTCATGCAAACGTTGCGGCGCTTCCTCAAAACAGCTTCGTATCGCAGCTTTGTTAAGGAGTGTTTTAAGGTACCTGAGACCTGCATCTTGGTCTACACATGCCAAAAATGCCGCAGCATGCTCGCGCACCATCTCCGCTGCTGCTTTCGATGCTGTGAACTTAGATAGCTCGATAACGCGCTGTGCAGCCCAGTCATAGCGTTTTCTACTCATCCCCCAAAGTATCGCTCTAGATAGCATAAGCGCATAGCGATCCGGTGAAAGCAAGGGAGCCATCCCTGCCAAAGTGCTTTGGATGTCGTGTACAACTCCCTTTTTCAGGACCGCCATGAAATGGCGCTCTAGAATTGCATCAAGCTTCCCCCGAAAACCATCTGGCAAGGCGCGCTGGGCAGATAAGGCCAATATGATTTCCGGAGAGATACTGGCTCCGTCATTACGCTCTAGCCATTCTTCTAGCTGCCTAAACAGCTCATTCCAAGTCGCGATATCTATTTCCCTTGGATCGAGACTCGACTGAAGGAGACGTTCTAGAACTACGTCTCCACTGTCTATGTTACATTCTAGAGATGCTGCAGATACTGAGCATAGGCTAGTAGCTAGCTTCGAGGCTGCGCCCTTTCCTTCTAATGACCCCTTAAGAAGCATAGAAAAAATTTCTAGTGCATCCGAAACACTATTTACATCCGTCAACGCTGCTATGAGACGTAACATCGCGTCCAAGTCTGCGCCTGACACACAGATTGAGCCACCGGACCTGTGGCTCTGTTTCACTATTTTTACCAACGTTGATACGGCGGACATTTTCTGAGGACTATCAGGCAGAACGCCTACTTGCTGCACTAACTTCAGCGTTTCAAGCCATAGTTTGTTATCCCCACGTGCGTGCAGGACCCCCAACTGCTGCACAGCAAGAAAAGGATCCACCTCTGCTAGCATCGAGAGCACTGAGCGTCCAATGAGCAATCCATTGCTTTCTGTTCGGACACCACGCCCACACGCAATTTCATAGACCTCACGCAACGCAGCAACCAGTTTAGGGTCTCCTGATTTGTGGAGGCATCCCATCCACGCGTTGATCGGCTGCGGTTTACTTTTAGCACATTCATAAGTGTTGATGAGGCCCTGTAGAGCGCCAGTGCCGGAATCCAGTAGGTTGCGATGCTCTGATTCCGCAATCAAATGTCCCCAAAAGCGTATTGCCTTTATGGCGCCCTCTGGCTTACCGAAGCTATCGAGGGCAAAAGGCAGATGTGTCAGTATCGTCACCGGCAGAGATTGGCTAGCATCTAGCGCCCAGTGCATCCAAAGCAGCTGCATTCCTAGAAGGGTTGCATGAGGATTAGGAACCTCCAATAAGCGTAGACCCGCATCATGGAGTAGTCGCTTGTCGCTAATACGCGACCCTAGCCATTCTGCCATTTGGCCATCTAGCTTCCTCGCCACACCTTCGGCAGGCATAAGTAGACGCGATAGGGCGCCTACAACTTCCCAGTCAAGCCCGTCACCTCTCTCGATCATCAGTAATAGCTGACGTAGGGCATCATCGAGCTTCGTTGGTAAGAGCAAACACACAGGTCCTGATTTCGTGGAGAGAGTGGCACGCAGACTATCCCCCCAGGGTGCATGCTCGGTAACCTCCATGCCTATGCCATGTTGTGACTCTAGCGAGGCTCCTAAGCATAACCTTGTCATCATTCCCAACTGCAGCAAGGCAAGCACATCTGTCGGCGCCTCCTTTTGAAGCGCCATAACAATACACTGCAGTAGGGGATGGCCTATTTTGCTGCAGTCAATGCGTATACGCTTACGCTTCTTACCTTCCACTTCAATAGTTGGAACTATTCCCTTCGTCGCCTTCAACCGAAACAGCTCTGTAAACAATGGCTCGTAATCAGTGCCTTGAACTATTTGGCACAACTCCAGAGCCATCGCAATGGTTCTGTCACTATTTCCGCCTGCATGTTTGCGTGTAATGCGCCTCAGCTCTTTAACAACCCACTCCAGATCAAAACCATCGCCAAGACAGCTTTTAACAAACCGATCAAGAAGCACGGCATCTTGATTAGTCAGGCTGCGCTCACCTAGAACAATAGCCACCAAACGACGTAGAAGAGCTTCGTGATCGTGAGGAGCTTCTCCGAGATTCTCCATTTGGTGATTGCGACACAACAAATTAAAGATATAGTGCCAACCCAGAGTATAAGACCCCAATGGAACCATAGCTCCGCTGGGTGGACGTACACTGCATAGAGGTAGCGACAGCTGATCGCATCGCAAACGTGGCAAAGCCAATTTGGAAACGAACACGAGCTCTATGGGAACACATGGTGCCACGTCATCTGAGCCATGAGCCTGCGACACAAAAGGCGCTGAAGCTCTGAGACCAACTCGAAGAAGAAGGTTATCCTCTTTACGCCCATCCACAATGGGCTTGCCATCGAAGCAGAGCCTACTTAAAAATGTCCTGTTGGCATACCACTTGGAAATGACGGGGGCATCGGATTTCGTCAGCTCCTTGAGGCAGCTTTGAATCCTTGGTTGGGATGTGTCTAGCTCCGAGATTTTTTTTGGCAGCTTGTTTATCAAGAAATTCTCAAGGAGGCTATAGGCTTGCTTAAGGTCTTCACCTGTCGCATTGGGGATCCAGATTCGAAAGTCAAAATCGTTAGGAGGTTTTCGCAGACGAGCTCGAAATTCTGGTGTCATCACAGCTTCAATCTGCTCCGCATCCAAGCCATATGCCTTAAGAGCTTGAACAATATACTCCTCACCCAGCCACCAAATGAGGGCGCTTCCCACGAGAACACTGCAGTCAAATCGAGCGCCACTTGCAAGCGCCGGAAGATGCTCGAGATAGTTAAGGATCTCCGCGAGCGAAACCTTTATATGACACTCTCCTACACCGTCAAAATCCCTACTAAAATGGATGTCTGTCTCCAACCAATCATAAAAGGCAGCCACCTTGTCATCGGGGATGGGAGGAAGTGGTCCTACATTGCGCGTGGGAAACGGACTCCCGGAAGGAGCGACATGACCAGAGGCTGGGTCCCTCAGCACCGCCAAAACCACGTCATAAGGGTCAGGAACTACACGCACTGGCGCACTGGCGCCGTCTCCATTCGAGGACCCACCTCCGGGTATCGAATGAGAGATGTGGGACACGTACTGTCCGTTAATATCTAACGCGGAAAGGCCGCTACCAAGCTTGTCCACTACTGCCCCCTACCGGCAGAAAAAACAGCTATTTCGCGACATGGCGAAGCCAAGCCTAACAGAAGAAGACTCATACTAGATGGAATTAAATAGACGAAATTCAGCTTATTCATAGTCATTTTTGGTGACTATTAGTTTTACAAAAAATACATTAAATTACAATAAAGAAACACAGGAATTAAAATAGGTGAAATAGACCGTGATTTCAAGATAAATTTTATTTACAAGCCAGTCAACGACCTTTTTCTCCGCTGAGAGTGTAAAGAAATGGACGAGGCAGGCTTCGCAACCGTCTATTTATCTTGGAAAGGAATTCATCCTGAGGCCCGAAGGGCTGTAACCTGTATAGCCCCGGGCGAAGCCCGGGGTAATGCAAAAACATCTTCTGAGCCCTGTAAAGAGTGTAACGAAATGGCCGCGACTTTGCGTCCTATACATAAGACACTAATAATCAGATACGTGCGATAATAGCGCGAGCGCAGCGAGGGCCATGGAGTGCGGCGCTCCGCGCCGCCTTTGTGGAGTTCGTAGATATGAAAAGTGCCTTCAGAAGTATATGCCGATAGCTATTCTG
>JAJFMA010000060.1 GCA_021772415.1 Chlamydiota bacterium | reverse complement strand
GAGGCGCATAGCCATTTTGACAGCCTGCTTGCCAATCCGTGGTGGGGCATTAGCTTCCACGGTGCGTTTATGCTGCTGAGTATGGGGGTGCTCTATCTGGGAGTGCGTGCGGGGATAGAGCGCTTTAGTAAAATTTTGATGCCTGTGCTTTTTGTTTTGCTGCTGGTGTTGGTTTTGCGTGGCTTGACCATGCCGGGAGCTGAGCTTGGACTGCGCTATCTCATTGAGCCCGATTGGTCATCGCTGACTCCAAAGGCGATACTCGCGGCTTTAGGACAGGCCTTCTTTACGATGAGTCTGGGGCAGGGCACGATGGTGACATATGGCAGCTACATGCGCTCTCGAGAGAATGTATTGGCGAGCTGTTTTCCTGCCGTGATTATGGACACCTTGGTGTCGTTACTTGCTGCTGTAGCGGTCTTTACGATCGTGTTTTCCGTGGGGATTGAGCCGGACTCAGGGCCTGGACTCGTCTTCCAGACTCTGCCTGTGGCCTTTAGCCACATGCCTTTTGGCCATGTCGTTGCCGCTGTGTTTTTTGTCCTCATCACCGTTGCGGCGCTGACATCGGAAATTTCCGCTATGGAGCCCGCCATCGCGTATTTGATTGACGAGTGGAAGTGGCCGCGTCATCAAGCTGTTGTGGTGTGCGCCGTAGGTGCTTTTATCGTCGGGATTCCGTGTGCGTTGTCCTTTAGTGTGTTGAGTGGATGGACCATCGGAGGCTTAAATGCCCTGGACGTAATGGATGACTTGACGACCCAGTTTCTGATACCTTTGGGAGGATTTGCTGCGGTTATTTTAGTTGGATGGGTTTGGGGTGCACGCAGTGCACTGCATCATTTGGAGCAAGGGGACGACGGCTTTTTGGGGCGTCATCCAGGGATACGCCGCTACTTTAAGCTGTGCTTTAAGTATTGCGCGCCGCTGTTGATGCTGTTGATTTTTCTGAACGCTTTGGGTTTAGTTACTTTTTCTTAGGTTGTTATGAATAAGAGCTTTGTGGAATCTTCGCTCTGCGAACAGGATGAAGCCTTTGAGGTTCCTCTTAGGCCGCAGTCTCTTGATGAATTTCAAGGGCAAGACGGTATCCGCGAACGCTTAGAAGTATGCCTTGGTGCCGCCAAGCAGCGCGGCGAACCCTTGGGGCATTGCCTGTTTTCGGGGCCTCCAGGGCTAGGGAAAACCACCCTCGCGAATATCCTCGCCAAAGCCATGGGAACCAATATCGTAGTGACTGCAGGCCCAGTAATAGAAAGACCTGGAGATCTCGCTGGAGTCCTAACCAACCTTCAAGACGGTGATATCCTGTTCATCGACGAGGTTCACCGCTTAAGTCGTGCTATCGAGGAGTACCTCTATCCCGCTATGGAGGACTTTACTCTCGATCTCATCATCGACAGCGGCCCAAGTGCGCGGTCGGTGCAGGTTAAGCTCAACAAATTTACTCTCGTGGGTGCGACAACGCGTTTAGGACTTTTGACCGGTCCCATGCGCTCGCGCTTTGGAATCACATGCCGCTTAGACTACTACGAGACTTCTGTTCTACAGCAGCTGGTGCTGCGTACAGCGCGTATCCTAAACGTCCAGATTGATGATGACGGAGCATGGGAAATAGCCCGACGTGCGCGGGGAACCCCGCGTATCGCCATCAATCTTGTGCGCTGGGTCCGCGACTATGCGCAGATGCGCTCTGGTAGCCGGGTAGATGCGGTGGTCGCTCGGCAGGCTTTAGAAATGCTGTCTATAGATGAGCTCGGTTTAGATGAGCTCGATAAGAAGATACTGGAAATCATCGTCGACAAATATGCCGGAGGCCCCGTAGGTGTGGGGACTTTAGCGGTGGCGCTCGGTGAAGATAAGACCACCCTTGAGGAGGTCTATGAGCCCTTTTTGATTACTCAGGGGTTGATTCAACGCACACCTCGTGGGCGCGAGGCTACACAGTTAGCCTATAAGCATTTGCAGCGCCCTATTCCTAATTCTATGGAGGATATCTGATGTTTCGACGCTATCTTTTTGGAGCTGCCTTGGCGGCCATGAGTACTACGGGTTTGATGCATTCTGGCGTAGTTGACAACGTGAAGGAAATGCTGTCCGGACCGCAAATGGTGGAAACTCCAGCGGTGTCTGTGCTTCTCGCTCATGACGTGGAGTCCGCGCTTGTGGAAGTGCGTGGGAAGTATCACGTCATCGACCCCAGAAGTGGTAAAGTCCTTGGGCGACGTGTTCATGGCAAGAAACAGTATGTTTATGCGCTACGCCACGGAGTGAAGTGGGGCGAGGAATTTTTGGATGTCTATCAGATTCGAATTGTTCCTACAGATCCATCGACACAGATCTTCGTTAACGGCCAGCAGTACCCCGGGGCCATCACCATTTTTGACGTCGGTGAAACGGTCAGTATTGTCAATGAAGTCGATATCGAGGAGTTTGTTGTAGCGGCGCTTGCTTCAAAGATCGACCACGAAGTTCCGCCAGAGGCCCTTAACGCCGTAGCGATTACTCAGCGTACGAATGCCTATTACCGTTCGACGTACCCTCGTAACCCCTACTGGGACGTAGATGCCGGTCATGTGGGATATCGTGGGTCTGAAGTTCTTCCAACTACAGCGCAGGCTCAGCGCGCTGTGGCAGCGACGTTAGGTATGGTTCTCAGTCGTGAAAACCCCGAAGATCCTGAAGGGCAATTTGTGCACCTCTTCCGCACTCACTGGCGTAAGTCTCATGTGGATCCCGATGACAAACGCCCTACACTACTGCTAACAGATGCGGTAAAACGCGCTAAAAGCGGTGAAAATGCTGCTAGCATTTTATACGATACGTTTCCAGGGGCACATGTCGAACGCATGTTTCCCGTTCAGTAGTGGTGCTTGATCTTAACAAGCTCAGCTCGTACCACTATGAGCTGCCTGAAGAACTCATCGCACAGAAGCCTTGTGAGCCGCGCGACGCCGCGCGGCTCATGGTCATCGATCGGAAAAGCGGAGAAATCTCCGAAATGCTTTTTCGTGATCTTACCGCGTGGATGCAGCCTCAAGATAGTCTTGTTCTTAATGACACCAAAGTGATTCCGGCACGTCTGTATGGTACCCGTGAGACCGGAGGGCGCTGTGAGATCCTTCTCACGCGGCCTGCAGGAGATGATTTATGGGAGGCGCTAGCGCGGCCAGGCCGTAAGCTCAAAGTGGGATCTAAGGTGACATTTTCCGATGCGCTGAGCTGTGAGGTTGTGGAGGAACGCTCCGATGGTTCCAAGCTCCTACGCTTTGACTATTCGGGGGACTTTCTAGAAGTTCTCGATGCGCATGGGGTCATGCCCTTGCCTCCTTATATTCACCGAGAGGCGGAGCAACTCGATAAGAATGATTATCAGACTGTCGTTGCAAGGGAACCAGGTGCCGTGGCGGCGCCCACAGCTGGCCTGCATTTCACCGAAGCTATGCTCGACAAGCTTGCTGCTAAGGGAGTAGTGGTAGACACAGTGACGCTGCATGTGGGGCCTGGGACCTTTTTGCCTGTGAAAGAAGATGACATCCGCCAACACCCCATGCATTCCGAACGCTATGAGATCTCTCCTGAAGTCGCTGAGCGCTTGAATGCGCGTCCAGCAGATGGAAAACAAATCTGTGTCGGAACAACTTGTTGCCGCACTCTTGAGGCAGCATCAGAAAGTGGGAGGCTTGTGGCGGGGCGTGGCGATACGGATATCTTCATCTACCCAGGTTACCGCTTTCGCTATGTGCAGCATCTGCTGACCAATTTTCACCTTCCTAGCTCAACACTTCTTATGCTGGTTTGTGCGTTTACAGGCTATGAGCTTGCTATGGAGGCCTATGAGAAGGCTGTGAAAGAGAAGTTTCGCTTTTACTCGTATGGCGACGCCATGCTCATTCTATAATGTGGGTTGTGCTACCACCCTTGCCCCTGCCTGTGCCCCTGTCCGATTTTTTCTCTTTCCGTCCTAAAATTACCAAAGAGGCACAGAGGTTGGGAGTTTGGATGAGAGACTATGTATGCGCGTCATCTGCTGCGGACCAGTTTTCCCTGTTACTGCCTGTAGTTCAGTTCCGAGACCTGAACGGGCAGCAACCTGTATAGCCTCGGATGTAGCCCTACAGAGAGTGTAAAGAGTATGATCTCGACGGCAGCCTCCATAAAGAAGTTGTCCGTAACGGCACCTATACCTTGCATCACTATGACGTGCTTGGACGAGCCGTCCGTAAGGAATCCTTCAGTGCCAAGGGAGCATTGCTGGCAAGCGAGGAGAAGCGTTACCAAGGAGCTCTACTTACTGAAGACGTTGACGCCAACGGCATCAGCACCCGCTAC
>JAJFMA010000059.1 GCA_021772415.1 Chlamydiota bacterium | reverse complement strand
GAGACATGTGTCGCACTTACAGCGCTCAAAAGCTGAATTAGCCTACCTGTGGCTATGCCCCAGGCTATACAGGTTACAGCCCTTCGGGCCTAAAAAAAGGTAACGTTGCATTTCTTTACACTCTCTTCAGAGCTTAATACTCATTCCAACTTCCCTAGCGCTCACGCGCTAAGCTGAAAAGCTGTCGGGGCTATCCCCTGAATAAGAACCTCTTTTCCTTGTAGACTTAGATAGCAAAAATAGCCCTCCTACACCTTAGCGCCGGGAAGTCCGTACTTAATGGCATCCTCGTCTTCCGTTGTATAGTCGGTGCCTGAACGCAGCTGAGCAAGCTCTTTCCGGCGCCACTCTTTAACCTGCTTTTGCCACGCCGCTATGTGTGATGGAAATACGAAATATGTGCCCTCATTTTCGATGCCAAGAAACTCCAAGATGTGGTTCAAGAAGCCCGCGCAGTTCGCGCCGCCGTGGCCTCCAAAAAGTTGGTACGTGTAGCTATGATCTCGCTGCATCTCTGCTACATACTCGCGTACAGCGTGATACTGTTCTTCCGATAGCTCAATCGGAATTGTAAGGGTCTCGTAGGGCATGTACCACACCTCACAGTAGTCTGGAGAATGGATGTAGCCGGGATGAGGGGTGAGTAGCCTAACAAATTCAGACGCCCCCGAAAGTAGGCACTCTCCATAAAAGCCAAAACTTGTGATGCCACCCTTGTTATCAACCAAACGCATCCACGCATGCGCAGGGCGGACAAGCAATCCTTGTGCTGTCCAGTTGGTCACCAACTCCAACACATAGCGATCTCCATGACGCTCTGTAAGCTCGAAAATTGGCAAGCTTTCGTCACGCCGCCCAGGAACAAAACCCTCGTATGTGTAGAAATGCTCAAGCACCGCACCCGCTTCATCCACATCCACTATCTCTTGAAAGTCGGACCACGCAAGCTGCTCGCCTCTGTAAACAAGAGAGGGCATGCCATCATCAGATACCAATACCCGATGTCCGTGATAGAACATGTCACGGTGAACGCCATTCTTCAAAACAAACGCTTCGAAATTGGGATGCGCTTCAAGCACTTGTATGTCGATCTTCAAACATTTCGCTAGCGCTTGGCGGCTTAAATTCTCTGTCGACTGCTCCGGAGGCGCAACACTTTGACTGTGTGGGGTGGCATAAAGACTTCCAACACCAAGACACAGGATAACCAGGCTTTTCGCCAATAAATTACGCATAGACACACCTCTCTCCATTTTATGTGCCGCCAGCATAACCCATTGGGCCTTAAAACTGAAGCTAGGTACAACTCCCCTCCCCCGGGGGAGGGGAGAGCCCCCCTATGAGAAACTAGGTGTTCATCCCTATTCATCCCTAATGCGCAAAATGCAGTGCACTTTTTGGTCTAGACATTGGGGACCACTATACCACTATATTTTTCTCTTTGCGTCTTAGCGTCTTTGCTCCTTGCCGTTTCCCCTGTCGCGGTTCATACCCATGTTTGAGCTGGGGTCGTGAGCCGGTGAGCTGGGGCCGGGTCCTGCGATTCTCGCGTTTCTGGGTACAGACACAGACAAAAACGCTGACTCCCGAAGGAGCCAGCGCCAGCATTTTGTTTTTATGTGTACGTGTGGAATTTTTATACGCGAACTCGTCGTCTGTGAGTCGCTAACATGACACCTGCGAGCGCCGTTCCCATAAACAGCCATGTGCTGGGCTCAGGGACACCAACAGTCGTCACTTCAGCAATCGCGCCCGATCCGACCAGGTTTACGCGAAGCTGGTCAAAGGCAATGCCATTGATACTGATATTTTGGTGACTATTGTTGCCTAAGTTGGCAATAGCTTGCGTACTCTGCAAGCCGCCATTAAGGAATAGCTGAACAGTACCCCCGCCCTCCTCGATATCGATAAGATCGACATCAGCAAACAGCTGATTGCTGGTGAATAGGAAGTCAATGAAACCTCCACCGGATTCATCGTCGGTGACACCGTCCAAGAATCCGTCGTTGTTACCATCTCCACCGTGCTCCTGAATAATCAAGACGTTTTTAAACGCCTCGTTATTGTTAAAGCCAAATCCAGGAGTGATAAGGTCTCCATCATCAGAAGCTGGAGGAGGATTCATGGAGTCAAACGCGACACCAAGGTTGGGTCCACCACCGAGATTGACGGTGCTGATGCTTACGCCAAAACCGGCGTATTCATTATCGATGATTTGACCTGCAACGATAGGGTTGCCCCCTGCATCGTTGTCAAAGTCTAAAGTGATCGCTTCGGCAGCGCTCACAGATACGATGGCAGCAGAAGCTACCAAAGCTCGCAAATAGTTAAACATGACACACTCTTATTAAAAATATCAAAAATGTTATTACTTATGCAAAATACTAACAACTATTACAATTTAATATTACTAAATATTTAATTATTGTAAAAGCTGTTTTTAGACGTATTGTGAGCGCGATTTCACAACATAATGGGTATCAGACGCTTACAAAGAAACATTTTTTTAACTACGGCTTGCTACGCGATCCCCGAGCAGCGTTTGATGGCTATACCCGTGTAGTTTAACCTGTTGGAAGGTGCCTACAAGATCTTCTGCCCCTTCGAAGACGACGCTTTTCCAACAGCGCGTGCGTCCTTTAATGTACTTGGGATCACGACTCGTCGTACGCTCCACAAGCACCTCGACTTCAGTGCCTAGCATCTGTTGCCGCTGCTTGGCATAGATTTCCTCTTGTAGAGATAGTAGACGCTGAAGGCGCTCATTCTTCACTTCTTCCGACACATCGTCACGCCAGCGCATTGCCGGCGTACCGTTGCGCGGACTATATTCGAAAAGGAAGGCGCAGGAGAATTCTATCTCTTTCATGAGCCTGTAGGTTTCCTCGAATTCAGCATCTGTCTCTGTAGGAAAACCGACAATGATATCCGTTCCTAGGCAGACATTGGGGACGAGTTCTCGGAACGTCGCGACTTTTTCCAGGTACTCATCGACAGTATATATACGGTGCATCTTCTTAAGGACACGATCGGCGCCGGCTTGAAGAGGGAAATGCACAAACTCACATAGGCTATCGAGGCTTCCCACTGCCTCCATCAGCTCGCGTGTGATATCGACGGGATGGCTCGTCATGAAGCGAATACGCTCCATTCCCGGGAGCTTATCTAGGCGGTATAGAAGGTCGTGGAAATGACAACCCCAATCTTTCTGGTCGTTGCCATAGCTGTTGACATTCTGACCGAGCAGAGTCAACTCCTTGTAACCCTGATCGATCAGTTGGCGACACTCCTCGACGATATCATCGGGGTTACGCGACACCTCGGGTCCACGGGTATAAGGGACAACGCAGTAAGTGCAGTATTTGTCGCAGCCTCGAATAATCGAAACAGACGTCTTCAGCTTGCTATCACGTGAAGCGCCTATGTAGTCGAGTTCGTGAGTAAAACGCGTATCTGTACGTATTGCGGTCTGTCCTCCCGCAATCACCTGATCAAGAACGGTATCGAGTTCATGGATGTTACTCGTACCCAATACGAAGTCGACATGAGGCAATTTTCGAAAGAGACTCTCTTTTTTGGCGTTAGCCATACATCCTGTTACTCCGATGATGGCGTTGCGTCTCTTGGACCTGCCAATAAGACCGAGCTTACCCATGACCTTTCTTTCAGCGTGGTCACGAATGGAGCAGGTGTTGAAGATCAGGACATCAGCCCGCTCCTCATCATAGGAGCGAGTCAGCCCGCGGCGCTCCAGCATTCCGGCCATGACCTCGGTGTCATTCTCGTTCATCTGGCATCCGTATGTCCGGATAAAAAAACTTTTAGGCTGTTGGGTCATCGCAATAATCTGGGTTAGAGGGGTCTCACTAGGCAAAGATTGTAGGGGCTATAGCCCCTTTCCTTCAAGCACCTAGCCTGTTATACTGTCGGAAGAATCCGCTTGCCACCCTTGGGTGAACTTTCACGACAATTTTTATCTGGAAACCCCTTGGCAAAAATGGCTTGCACACGGTATCATAGCAGCTTCGTATATGGCACTTAGCTGATAGCGCAAAGGTATTGATCAGATGTACAAACGACAAGACACTATTATGCTCAAAAAAGAGCAGGTGCAACGTAAGTGGCTCCTCGTCGACGCCAAAGGAAAAACCTTGGGTCGACTTGCTACTGAACTTGCAAGAATTCTACGTGGCAAGCACCGCCCCGACTTCACACCCCATACTGACGGTGGTGATGGCGTTATCGTGGTCAATGCCGACAAAGTTAAAGTCACCGGTAACAAGGAAGGGCAGAAGCTCTACCGTTACTACACCGGTTTCATGAGTGGCCTACGCGAAATCCCTTACCGCACTATGTTAGAGCGCAAACCATGCTTTATCCTAGAGCACGCTGTGAAAGGGATGATGCCTAAAACGCGTCAAGGCCGTGCCCAGCTAAAACGTCTCCGCATCTTTGCCGGAACTGAGCATGATATGGAAGCGCAACAACCCATAAAGGCAGACGTCTAAGATGAAGAAAGCGAAGAAAGAGATAGAAGAATACCTCGGAACTGGTCGCCGTAAGACTGCTGTAGCCTCTGTGCGTTTACGCCCTGGCGCCGGCAAAATCAAGATCAACGGACGTCCATTCGAGCAGTACCTACCTCTAGAGGTTCAGCGCGAAACTGTTCTCGCTCCCCTAGGGAAACTAGAGAGAAATGGCTCCTACGACCTCGTTATCCGCGTTAAAGGCGGAGGTATCGAAGGTCAGGTGATCGCGATGCGCCTGGGCCTTGCTCGCGCATTGGTCACTGAGGTTGAAGAGCGTCGCCAGGATCTCAAAGGCGAAGGTTACCTAACTCGTGACGCACGTAAGAAGGAACGTAAGAAATACGGTCTTGCTGGAGCACGTAAGCGCTTCCAGTTCTCGAAACGTTAAGATTTCGGTCTCGTTACACGTTTTATCGCAAAGCTTGCCCTTGTACTTTCGAGTACAAGGGCCTTTTTTTGTCCTAATGCGCCATAATATAGTGAAAAGGTTTCGCCACCGAGCTCACAGAGGCACAAACTCGACTTTCGGCATTTTTCAACCAGCCATTGCCCAGATAAGAAGATCGTAAATAGCTTTTTCCCTCATGGGCCTGTTTTGACTGTGGTGAGGAAAAATATTTTCATTGATAATCAGTAACTTAACATATCGATGAACGTCTGAAAATGTAACATGTATTTTGCCTGGTTCTGAGGCCCAAAGGGCCAGCTTATGTTAGCCCCACCCGTGAGGGTGGGGTAAAGCAAAAAAGCACACTGAGCCCTCTCGGGGCGGCTTGTGGCCCCATAAGATTAAGGCGACACAAAGCGATGGAAGAAAGAAAACGTCTTCTTCTTTGGATCCATGAGTCGGGGCCACAAGCCGCCCCAAGAGGGGCTCAGATTCATTATATACCGCACCCCACCCTCACGGGTGGGGCTAACATAAAATGACCCTTCGGGCCTCATGAGGGAAATCGTAGTATCATAGATAATCACGTGTTGATTGGGCGATCTAAGATATTAACCTATTTTTTCTTATGATCAAAATGCCGAAAGTCGAGACAGAGCCACCGGGATCGGATGAGGCGATGTACACCGCTCTAATTTTTACTTTCCTATTTCTCCTGTATTTACTTAGCATCGCTGCGCTCCACTGTTTTGCGTGGCTTCGCTTGCCTGACAAAGAAGAAAAGTAAGAAAAGAAGTAAGGTAAGGAAAACTAGGAGGCGCTGTTACTAGAAAAATCCTCTTGTTAAACGCGTCTCTCTGTGTACTCTGTGGTAGCCTCGCGAGCTCCGCTGTCAAGCTCGGTGGTAACGTTGTTTATGACTCAAACCCTCGACGGAGTTTAGTGTGCATACCTTTGCTATAACATCTCTTTTGGCGCTAATAGGACTTCTAGTCGCTGAACGCTATGGCTACTTTGCTCAACCCTCTGTTCCCCCATGGACGTCGGCAACGCCACGCCTCCGTCAAGTTGCGCTTGCCTTCGCGACCTATTTTGGGCTACAGGCCATCATTGTCCCTGCCCTTATCACCGTTGTACTCCAGTTAGTAGTGGGAAAAGACGCTCTCACACCCACGCTAGAAAACCCACTCACTTTCGCCGTCGGTGGACTGCTGGCATTTTCTTTAACGATCCCCACTCTGACCTTATATGGCCGCAAGCTTGGGCTAGAGGTATGGGAGAAGTGGCCTAAATCGCGAACACAGCGCTACAAAGACCTGATGCTGGGGGTGCTTTCGTGGTTCATCGCCTTCCCATTGGTGACTGTGGTGGCGTTGTCACTTAGAGGGTTAATCCAGCACTACTTTGATCTTCCCGAGGTCGATCAGGAGGCCGTACGTCTGCTAAAATCCGCAGACCAGCCCTTGGCGCTGGCAATTTTATTACCGGCCTTTGTTGTGGCGGGACCAATCTGTGAGGAGCTGCTGTTTCGAGGCTTCATACAAGCGTGGTTAAGGAAGCGTGTTGGCCCCCGAGCGGCAATTCCTATTGCAGCGCTCATTTTCAGTGCTGTTCACTTCTCTGTGCGTCAAGGCGCTTCAAATATTGAGCTGCTGACAGCACTATTCATTCTTGGATGTTTCTTGAGCTATCTATATGAGCGTCAAGGAAGTCTACTAGCGC
This sequence comes from Chlamydiota bacterium, assembly GCA_021772415.1. GTDB lineage: Bacteria > Chlamydiota > Chlamydiia > Chlamydiales > JAJFMA01 > JAJFMA01. The sequence continues at coordinate 5,733 of JAJFMA010000059.1, read as the reverse complement.
CGATCGCCCTACATTGCGTATTTAATGGCATCAGCGTCGCCATGATTTTGACTGGGATTCAATAAGATGCTTACCTAGCTGGCAACATTATTCGCCATTTGGTATTTTCCTGTACCTTAGGCTGTTCCATAGCCGCGATAGGGTGCACGTAAATATGTCATTCAACGTCACAGCCTGTGGTCTCTCCGATATCGGACTTGTACGTCAACGCAACGAAGACGTATGGGGCCAGCTACCCAAACAAAAAATCTATATTTTAGCCGACGGAATGGGGGGACATCGTTCCGGAGATATTGCGGCTAAAGAAGCCGTTAGCGCTCTCACACATTTAGTCGATCAGATGCTAAATTCCCTACCTCCAGAGCGCAACACTCTCACCGAAGCAGGCCTTTGTATTCGGCTTGCTATCGAAGAGGTCAATAGGATCGTCTACCATCTTGGAAAAACCGAAGAAGGACTCCGTGGAATGGGAACGACGCTCTGCTGCGTCCATGTTCACGATGGAGGTCTCATCTACGCTCATGTTGGAGACAGCCGCATCTATCGTCTGCGCCAAGACAGACTTGTGCAGCTGACTGAAGATCACTCTCTCTTGCGGGAACTCGTTTCCTCGGGTCAACTTGAAGAGCAAGCGGCGGAAGATTTCTTATACAAAAATATCATCACCAAAGCCATCGGCACAGAGCCTGTCGTGGAGCCTTCAGTGCAGCAAACCGAAGTCTATCCTGGCGACACGTACCTAATGTGTAGCGATGGTCTCTCTGACATGCTCACAACAGAAGAAATCGAAGCCACCATCAAAGGATCAGCATCGCTAGAAGCCGCCTCCCGCGCGCTAGTCTCCGAAGCTAAAGATAAAGGTGGCCACGACAACGTCACTGTAGTGTTAATCCACGTGGACACAAGCGATGAAAAACAGCATCTACCTGGATAACAACGCCACTACCGGTCCAGACCCGCGTGTCATCAAAGAGATGAACGTCTGCTTCAAGCGTGATTACGGAAATCCTTCAAGCCCGCACAGCTTGGGACGTCAGGCACGCCAGCGGGTAAACCGCGCTCGCAGGACTGTCTCGTCGTATCTTGGGGTAAAACCTCGTGAAATCGTCTTCACAAGTAGCGGCACCGAAAGCATAAACATGTTCATACGCGGATTCTGCGCCAACAAAGAGCCTGGGCATATTGTTACCTCCAGCGTTGAACATGCGGCTGTTTACGCCACTGTCCAGGAGATGGAAAACCTGGGATGGGACGCCACGTTCCTTGCGCCGGGGCTGTGGGGCGCTGTCACTCCAGAGGCCGTTGCAGAGGCTATTCGCCCCAACACCTCGCTCATCGTACTGATGGCTGCCAACAATGAGACGGGTGTAAAAACCGACATCGACGCCATCGCCACTATCGCAACTCGCTCTGGTATCGCCTTCTTAGTCGACGCGGTTTCTATTGTCGGCAAAGAACCCATACATATGCCGCCAGGCGTCTCCGGAATGGCGATTAGTGGACACAAATTTCATGGCCCCAAGGGTGTAGGGGCGCTATTCGTCCGCGACCGCGTCCGTATACAAGCCGCGTTTTCTGGTGGAGGACAAGAGCACAACTTGCGCTCAGGCACAGAAAACGTCGCGGGAATTGCAGGCATGGCGACAGCTTTGGACATCTTGCGTGAGGAGCTTCCTCAAGCCGCTAAGCAGATGCTTGCACTGCGAACGCACTTCGAACGAAGTGTTTTAGACGCCTGTCCCGGCGCCGTCATCAATGGGCAAGGTCCGCGCTTATGTAATACCAGCAACATTGCCTTTCCGGGCGTCGACGGCGAGTCACTGCTCATTAACCTGGACCAGGCGGGTATCGCCGTCAGCCACGGGTCTGCCTGTTCTACCGGCGCTCTTGAGCCGTCGCGTATCCTCATCAATATGGGCGTCTCTCGCGAGCTCACACGCACATCGCTACGCTTCTCACTGAGCCGCTTCACTACCCAAAAAGAGATCGACACGTCCATCGAGACCATCGCCCAACAAGTCGCCCGTCTACGGGGGTCGGTCTGATAAACAAGAGTCGCTACCCAACACTAGATCGTACCGGCATTGCGTTCCCATTCTTTCGAATGAACCATGGAGGTAGGCTTGGCAGCGTAGCTAGTAATAGGAACGGAGCCACGTATGGCCCCTTTCATAACGCAACAACGTGAGGTCCGGTCCCCTTCCTCATGCATAATTTAAGTGGATTCAAAGGTAAGAAGTGGGAGCCTGCACAATTTGCGTCATTTGCCTCATACAGGCTTTTTCCATCCGAACAATTCAACGCAGAGGTAGCAAAGAAGCAAAGGCGCAGAGAGCTTGATCTAACCAAAAAGGCGCAGTGTAGACGTCGGGGTCTGGCCTGACAAAGTGACACTTCCCGTTTTTGATCGACAAACTGATATCCAGGATCAATGAAGCTGCACAAAGTAAATATTGAGAAGTGTCACTTTGTCAGGCCTGAACCCACCTGAGAAATGCCCAACAAGAACAACTCCCTGGGGGAAACCTGGAAGTTAAATAAGAGAAGCAAAGACGCTAAGACTCAAAGAGAAGAGATCGACATTTTCATCGATATCACTGCGCAGCAAGTCGCCCACCTGCGCGGGTCGATTTGATAGACAAGACGCGCTACCCAACACTAGATTGCGTTCCCATTCTTTCGAATGAACCATGGAAGTAGACTAGGCAGTGTAGCTAGTAACAGGAACGGAGCCACGTATGGCCCCTTCCTATCAAACTAGCCTTAGATCAATGCTACGAGAGTGTGCACCAGTCACTGTTCAATCCTTGAGCAACAGGTGGGGCAGCAGGTGCGGCAGTTGCTGGAGCAGCTTGTGGTGCTTCCGCCCCCCTCTGCGCCTCGCGAATCACGTTCAAATCATCCGTAAATTCCGTCATTACGTCTCTATCGCTACCAGTAATTTCTTCAAGCAAGACTCGGAGGCTCGTCACCAGATTCTCTTCACCTTCCCATCGAACAAGTTTGCTTTGTAAGGCGCCTGTAATGACCATTGTTCCTAAGTAGTGGTTAGTACTACCTCCACCTGGTAGACGATTCGTGATAATGGCATTGGCCAAAAAATGGAGTTTTTCGTCTAGTCCCTTTCGGGCTGCTAGCTGCTCTTCTATAATTGTATTTACCGGCAGCTTGAAGTAGCCCGCGAAACTATGTATGTCAATCACACAACGAGAATGCTCAAGCCCAAGGGACGTATTCACAGCCTGCTGAAAATCAGCGTACAAACCTTCGCAGCCACTTTCTATTCGAAGGTGGAATATCACAGGTAGAACGAGAGAGGCGTCAGCGATGTTGGTACTGGCAAACGTAGTCTGTAGGGCAACCTGCGCTACGTCGTGCACCTTAGCCTCTGCGTTAACAAGAATTGTAAAAAGGTACTTTCCTGCTTGGCTCGGTGTAAGGTCTTCGAGGCCAGCAGAAATCTCTTGCTGGGTCATCTGAACATTAGCGTTGAACATGTTATTTTACTCCTAATTGATAATTAGACACCTCTAATCTAGTCAACTACAACTAAAAAAATTATATCATAGATCGATAAGGCGGTTTATTAATTCTACTTAAATGTTTATTCTAAAAAACTTCCGCAAATGGCAATAGCCAGAGAATAATAATATAGAAAATTCACTATTTTTTCAATAATTAGACTGAATCGTCTCATCATTCACTTTTGCTGTGTTTCCTCCGTAATTCGATGTACCTAGTTTTACTTCGTGAGGTGCAGCCCCCTTCTCCGGCCCCATCCGCTAGATCGTGCTGGCACTGCGTTTCCCTCTTTCAAATGAACCATGAGCCGACCTTACAGGCCTTTGACGATTACCGAAATCCACCCCACCCTTCTGGGTGGGGCTACAATGAGTCGACCCTTCGGGTCTTATGAACAATTTTTCGTGATTTATGCCCTTGTGATATTTCCTGACACTCTCGCAAGGGCCACCCCCGCACGCGATCCCTTGCCTAGGATTACGCCGATGACGCATCGGAAGTTTGCGGTGACGATGAAGCTACCGTTGTGCATTTTTCCGCATCTACAACGGGACGAACAAACAGCTGATCCGCGTGCTCTTCCATATGGGACACCAAGGGATGTCTTAATGCAAACAGGTCTGGCGTAACATCGTTGTACTTTGGCAAGCCTCTATTCTGGAACAACATAAGCGCTTTGATATGTACATCTGTAATCGAACCGTTCCCCCGGGCCACACGCATCGTGTTTGCATAATGATGCATGTATCGTCTGACGCGGCGTTCCAATTCGCCAGCACCTAGTTCACTCTTCCACACCACACAGTCGCGGTAGAGCAAAGCGCTTTGTCGTGTGAGCTTGTCTAACACATTGTTATGCGTGTGTCCTACAGCCACCCGAGCATGGTCCCGCATTATCTGTAGCGAGAGATCCCTGTTCCGTAGCTTAATGTCGGTCGTATGTTGAGGATACCAGGTCATGTAACATGTGCTAGGCACCCATTCATTTTCCGCATCTTTGAGGTACTGGCGCACCACAACCCAATGACACGTATAGCGATTGTTATCGTCAAAGCCAATATCGGTTCTACCATCGGAATGCTGTGTGTACGTTGCAGGCACATAATAAATAGATTTCCCGTCTAGGTTTGAGCGGGTGTCAAAAAACAAACGTCCGTTTTCCATATGTTCTGCACGCGCCTGGACTAGCTCCATCCACCGTTGAATTAAGCCACGAACATAAATATCTTTGTTACGCATTTCGTCACTTACAAAACTAACCTCAATCTTCGAAAAATCATCTTGCTCTGAGAAAATCGCGTTAGCATTCCTGGTCTTGTAACGGTGTTGGTGCAGCTTAACGATTAACGGAGCCAGAAAATCGTTAAGAAGCTGTGTCCCCGTGCTTCGATATCGTGCATCAAAGAAGAATGTCAACATTTGACCGTCCTTCAATTGAGGTACATTACGCCTATCCGCACCGAAAAGGTGTGCGTTAAAAGATCCGTTCTTTACTGCTAGCTCATTACGTTGCTCGTGGCAATGACTATCAATAGCAGTGTACTCAACGTAAATGGCCTTTGTATCGCTCCCTTGGAAAACGGCTAGGCTCTCTCTGGTCATTCGCTCAACCGTGTGGGTAAGGTCCAGCATCGTGGTCTGAAACCGCACCTGACTATCTGCAGCGTTCCCGTTGTAATAGAGTGACGTCGGCCAATAGCTCGGAGGGTCAAACGTCGCTAATTCACTTTTACTATATTCCATCTAACCAAACCTTTTTCACATCTTAAATTAAGAAACATGTTCTACAATATACCATCATGTAATTTAAGTGAATCTATTTCACTAAGATTTAATTAAAATAATTACCAAACAAGCATCACTTTGTTTGAAAAGTTCACACGTCCAGGGGGCCGCCCATCTGCGCAACCCCGACTGATAAAACGAGCGCTCTACCTGGCACTAATAAAAGGGTGCGCAAAAAAAGGCTGCTAAGCTCCGCTTCAGGCGCGTAGCCCCGACATATGCTTAGCCTAGGACACAGTCCTAGATGGGCATTAACAGAAGATCAAAGTCCTGCAGAGCATATCAGAAAACCTCGCAAGCACTCCAAATACCTGTACTTGTTCATGAGGCCGAGAGACGTTTATGAACAATTTATCGTGATTTATGCCCTTGTGATATTTCCTGACACTCTCGCAAGGGCCGCCCCCGCACACGATCCCTTTCCTA
>JAJFMA010000058.1 GCA_021772415.1 Chlamydiota bacterium | reverse complement strand
TGCTGTCATCGGCGGAGGTCTTACCGTTATCGCCAATGCACCAAACCCTGCGGGCCAGGTGCTACTGCAGCGCTACTTTGACAAGGGTGTTTCCCCTGTATATCTCTTCTGTGCCGCTCTGCCTCCAGCGCTCGTTATGCTCGCTACCTTCTACCTAATGCGGAACGTCACCCTCTTCTAGCCTTCTTAGGCTACCTAATCAATACGTGATCATCTAAGGCACTCAAATTTCCCTCATGAGGCCCAACGGGCCAGCTTATGATAGCCCCACCCGTGAGGGTGGGGTAGAGTAAAACATGAATTTGAGCCCCAACGGGGCGACTTGTGCCCCCGGTTCATGGCTTCGGAGAAGAACGTGCTTCGCATTACTCATGGCATTGGATAAAACGCTCTGAGTCGGTTTAATCCGCTGGGGCCACAAGCCGCCCCTAATGGGGCTCAGGGCGCTTTTTTGCTTAACCCCACCCTCACGGGTGGGGCTATCATAAGACGGCCCGTTGGGCCTCATGAAAGGGGCAGACCTTGCCTCGCTGCTATCCCGTGAATATGTGTGTTAAATTAGTGCTTGTATTTATTTAACTGTGAATTTTCATTGTGATTAAGTAATGGGAGCGGTTACTGTATTTCTATTAATTACAGCATTATTGATGAAACGTTAAGTATAGGTGTGTAATGAGTTTAACTGGAATTGGTACAAGAGCTTTGCTAGAGTCAGCGATATGCCTGGTAAGAGTGCAGTATGTTGTTTACACCGTAGCTAAGTCGCGGGTGGGTCGGGTACTTCCTAGCATTGACCAAATCATTGCTGCTGTGGGCGGGGGACTACTGGCCTATGGCGCAGGTTCGGAGGAATCGGATGCTCAGTCGCAATCCGTGCCCTTCAGTCACCTGACGGTATGTGTTGTAGGAGGGGCTCTCTTCCTAGGTGTTTGCTGCGTAGTTAACGGACTCAATTGGGCACGCTCAACGGCCCGCTGGAACTGGAATTTTCGGAAGTCTAATGGACTTAACCCTGGGATTTTTGGTCCTAATGAGGAAGAGCAAAGACAGTTGCAAAAGCGCACCAAGGAAACTCTTAAGCCGCATCGTTTTCACGGCATCACCGGACAAGTACATACTGACCCACAATTTTTGGGTGCTGTTCCGAATGTGAAGCCCAACGACGTCATTTTTTCATGTGACGAGGCAATGACTAAAAAGCTCCGTCGATTTTTTCATGGCGTCTTGTTTACAAAGGATGCTGTGAGTAGGTTGACTCAGAGGGCACATGATCAGGCCGTAGAATGTGCTGAGGAATGGGTTCTCAAGACAAAAGAACAAGGCTATGCCTACACCGGTAAGGGAGAGGATCGTCTTTTCAGGCGTGTTTTTATTGAATTGATCTGCAACCTGCCGAAGGGAAAGGTCATCGACCCTGACCTTATGGACAAACTAGATGCTATGGCTGCAAACATACGCGAGTCTAGCGGCCTTGATATGCAGAACAACTTGGAGGAATTCGTGCAAACTATAGGACAGGTAGAAGGGAGTTTCGTGCACAAAATGAACGTTGACGGGCTTCGACCAGAGGCGGTGAAGGCCATGGTGTTTATTTCATTGGGAGCGACTTTGCAAAATACCGGTACGCCGATCCAAGAGGCAATTGTCCAGTGCGTTATGAAGCCGAGCATAGGAGACAAAGCACGACAAGAGATCGCTGAGAAGATAGCAGGTGGCGAGACGCTTCCAAATGCTATTCGTAATAGCGCCGAGATCAGAAAAATTCTTCACGAAGCCTTGCGTATGGATCCTCCGGTGAGAAATATTGATCGAATTGAAAGAGTTGGGGATCTCGTTAACATTAGAGACCTCTCCCGGTATCCGGGACTGGTGGGTAAGAAACCTAACGAGTTTCGGCCCGATCGTTTTGATCGTGAAGTTCAGGGCGGTTCTCCCAAGTTTTGGCCAAGTCTTGCTTTTTTACCTTTTGGATCGGGAACACACGTCTGCCCTGGCTGGAAGTTAAGTGCAGAGATTGCTACTCAACTGCTTGGAGTTCTTCTCTATAGCTACGAATTGAAACAGGATTCTACCAAATTTTCTGGTAGAGTTGCTTTGCAGCCGGTGAATAAGCCTTAAGCCGTCCCGAGCCGGGGCCGCACGTTGCTAATGCATCTGTGTCAGCATTCTTTATGCCAGGAAGGGCTCGGCCCCTCCTGGCTTTTTTTTGTCAGTGGTTTTTCACTAGACCCGCATCGAATGTAAAGAAATAGGGTGATGTCCTCCTTAGAGGCCCGAAGGGCTGAAATCTGTACAACCTGGGGCGTAGCCCTTGTCGTCACCTTAAATTGGTAAGTAAATATTCGAATTTAGGTTCTTTTCATATCCTCAATCAAACGCAGTGAGTTCCATCATGAGGCCCGAAGGGGCAGCTTATGATAGCCCCACCCGTGAGGGTGGGGTAAAGCAAAAAATCACCCTGAGCCCCGCTAGGGGCGGCTTGTGGTCCCAGCTGATTAAACCGACACAGAGCGTTGTATCCAATGCCATGAGTAATGCGAAGCACGTTCTTCTCCGGATCCATGAATCGGGGCCACAAGTCGCCCCGAGAGGGCTCAAATTCATATTCCACTTTACCCCACCCTGCCGGGTGGGGCTATCATAAGACGGCCCGTTGGGCCTCATGAAAGGGGCAGACCTTGCCTCGCTGCGCTCGCGCTATAATGGATCTACGTATTTAAGCATTAGCGAATTAAGAAATGTATCGACAACTCTAGTCTCTTGTACATGTTCACGGGGGGAGGCAAATCTACTCTCCCTATTCGAATTTATAAGGAAAAATTCGACCCATTTTTAGGAGCGAAGCCCCGACAGCTTTATAGCCTAGCCCGTGAGGGCTAGGTAGATTGGAAAGATCATCGAGCTCCAACGGAGCGACAGAATACTGAAATTATGAAATCCATTCTCGTGATACTCTCTGTCGCTTCTTCGAGAGTGTAAAGCAATTGGTAGTGGTGATTGAATGACCATTATCCCACATGAGTTTGCACATTTTCCGGCGGCCTGAAAGGCCAGTAGATGTATAGCCTCGGGCGAAGCCCGGGGTAGGAGTCAAAAAAAACGTCCTGAGCTCCGCTAGGGGCGGCTTGTGGTCCCAGCTGATTAAACCGACACAGAGCGTTGTATCCAATGCCATGAGTAATGCGAAGCACGTTCTTCTCCGGATCCATGAATCGGGGCCACAAGGCGCCCCGAGAGGGCTCAAATTCATATTCCACTTTACCCCACCCTGCCGGGTGGGGCTATCATAAGACGGCCCGTTGGGCCTCATGAAAGGGGCAGACCTTGCCTCGCTGCGCTCGCGCTATAGGGGATCTACGTATTTAAGCATTAGCGAATTAAGAAGTATAACGACGGCTCTAGTTTCGTTTATTTATCTATTCGTGAATAAGTAAAGCCCAGGTATGTATCTGGAGTTTTTAAAGGTCAACTAAAGTAACAATAATAGTTGTCTTGTTGTGGATTTTATGATAATATCATCAAGTTGTTCGGTTTGTTTGTCTTAAATATTATGACGGTATTAACCTGAACGACTTTATGTAATAGATAAAATTTATCAAATAATATAGGTGCGTAATGAGCTTAGGGGAAATTGGTGATAGAGCGTTGCTAGAGGCAGCGAGATGTTGGCGTGGAGTAGCGCATACCGTGCCTCGGGTGCCTCCAGCGGTCAGCTGCATTGTTACTGGCATGGCCAGTGGATTACTGTTCTATGAAGCAGCTTGTTTTGGGGAGTCTGATACGCAAGCGCCATCCATGGTCTTCGGTCGTTCAACGCTGTGTGTTCTAGGGGGAGCTATCTTCTTGAGCATCTTCTACGCATATAAGAGAGTTATAAGGCTCTACGCCACAGACGACAGGAACAGACAAATTGGGAAGCCCGGCGAACTTAAGTCAGAGGATTTTGGTCTTAGCGACGAAAGGCAAAGACAAGAGAAGAAAGCGTGCCAGGAGCATCTTAAACACCATCGTTTTAGGGGGTTGGAGGCGGAGAATAACTACAGTATTGTTTCATGTGACGAGGCAACGACTAAAAAGCTCCGTAGAACATTCCACAGCAGTTTGTTTACAGCGGATGCTGTTAGCAAGTTGACTCAGCGGGCTCATGATCGAGCCGTGGAATGTGCTGAGGTATGGACTGCTGGAACAAAGGCCCAAGGGGATGTCTGCCCTGACGAGGGATATCGTCGCTTTTTGAGACGTGTTGCCATTGAATCGATCTGTAATCTACCGCAGGGAGATGTTATAGACGCCGATCTGATGGAGGAACTGGATACTCTTGTTGCAAGTATTTTTTCTGGGGCTACTAAGCCCGCGAGTGGCTGGAACGAGTTCATGAATCTTGTAGGAAAGATTGAAGGGAGTTTTGTGCACACAATGAATACCGACAAGCTTCCAGCACTGACGGTGATGGGCATGGTACGTATTTCCTTCGAAGCGACTCTATCAAATACTAGTGAGTTAATAAACAAGGTGATAGAGCAGTGTGCTAAAAATCCAGGCATTACAAAAACAGCACGACGTGAGATTGCAGCAAAGGTAGCAGGTGGCGAGACGCTCCCAAATGCTATTCGTAATAGCACTGAGATCAGAAAGATTCTTCACGAAGCCTTGCGCTTGTCTACTCCGGTACCTATTGCTCTTCGATTTGGTCAAGAAACAGACCGGATTCATATTGGAAAGCTCGCCAAGTATCCAGCTTTGGTTGGTAATAATCCCGGTGAGTTTCGTCCTGATCGTTTTGAGCATGAAGTTCAGGGCGGTTCTCCCAAATTTTGGCCAGGGCTTTCATTTTTACCTTTTGGATCGGGAACACACGTCTGTCCTGGCTGGAAGCTAAGTGCCGAGGCCGCGACTCAGCTGCTAGGAGTTCTTCTCTATAGCTACGAATTTTCCCAGGATCCAAACTCAGTCAATGATGCGATTGCTGTGCGTCGGGCAACAGAGTCCTGGTCTAGTCGGGTTTGGACGGCATGTTTCTAGTGCATCGGCGCCCTGGGCTCGCTTCGTTTACATAATTAGTGATGGCTCGTAGCATGTTTAAAAACTGAGGAATTGATTCGTGAGTCTTGTAGATAGTCTAGCATGGTGTTTTGAAGCAAAGACAGTGACAACAGCAGGTTTGCAGCTCTACAAAGGTGCCAAGGGCGTTGTTAGGCAGACAGTCACGCCTCTCACGCAACTTGTGGTTGTGCTTTGTGCTGCAACTCTTTTGGACGAGTCGCGAGTTCTTGAGGGCTGTACTTCGTACGTTCAATCTGCCTTTGCAGCTGCTTTTGAAGATAAGGTTCCACTCTATCTCGCGGCAGCAGGAATGTTCATGACCATCGCCGTGATTGTTGGAATTGTATTTGATCGGCGTATGGATAATTTGGTATTGCGACGACGTTATGGGTTGAATATTGGTGTTCACAACCTGTCTAATGCCGAACAGAGTGAGGTACAGGGAAAATGCAAGGCTTTGTTGAAGCCTCATCGCTTTGCCCAAGGGGGAGATCAGTTTCGCCTCTTGGAAGATGTGACTACATTTATTCCCGGGATTGAGCCCAACGACTTCATGCTCACCTGTGATGCTGAACACACAAGGAAGTATCGATCTTTGATCCATAACACCCTTTTTTCGGCGACAGCAATTGACGAGCTAACATCCAAAACTCATGCGTACGCTCAAAATCTGGTCCAAGGCTGGATCGCTAATGAATATGGACCAGGTCAGCAAACGTCGCTTTATCCTCAATATCGGCAATATGTGCTGAGTGCTTTCATCGATATGCTGTGTAACCCCGTAGGTGAAAGTGACATCGATCCGCTCACACGTCAAGAACTAATGGAGGCTTTTGAAATTGTACACCAAGCTCCTGAAAGTGATTCTGAGAGCGCTGTAGAGACCCTTGTCAACAGGGTGGGTGAGATCGAGGGAAGCCTCATACACACAATGAGGCAGAGTAACTATCGAGTGCAGGCCATCAAAGCAATGCTCCTCATTCTTCGGAGTGCGGCATTAGATAACACGATTCCCATCATTGAAAGAGCTCTTAGGCATTGTGCCCGTCAGCCAAAAATAACCCAAATAGCTAAAGGGGATATCGAGAGCATTATGGCTGCAGAAAGTATGAGCTTTCAGGAGGCGATTGCCGCAAGCCCGGAAATTAGAAAGATCCTTCATGAAGCCCTGCGCACAAGTCACCCTGTTAGCCTTGTTGAGCGCGATCTTCACCCTCACGTTGTGGCTGTCCGCACTTTGGCTAAGATGCCAGGCTTGGTTGGAGAGCACCCCAAAAAATTTAGGCCTCAGCGCTTTGACGCAATTCGAGGTGGGTCACCCAAATTTTGGCCTAGCGTGCCGTGGTTAGGTCTCGGACATGGAGTTCACGTCTGCCCAGGATGGAAGTTCAGCGCAGTGACAGCTGGACAGCTCCTTGGTGTCTTCGTTTGTACGCCATAAGCTCCCAAGTACGCTCGTGCAAGCTATGGGAAATTGAAGAAATCACTACTGAATTATGTTTTTAATTGATATTAATTGATTAGTTTTGTATGTTTTGTATTATCTACCTAAATAACATTGTGTAATATATATGGATGGTAACTTAGACGTAGAATTTTCTGGAATGGGCGCTTCAAAAGGGGACATACGGGTTCCTCGAGAAGGCAATAGCGTCATGGCCGAAATACTTCCGCGAACTTGCTTTGTTGTGGTTGGAGTAGCGAGCTGGATATGGTTGTGCACCAGCGAGCGGTGGCAGTACTCCACGGCACGTATGAAGATCGAGAGAGAGGGCTTATACGTAGCGTGCGAGCTGCTTAGTGCTGTTGCCATTTTTGCGGCTTTGCAAATCCTTGTGGAGTGCTACAAACGGATTCCTACCGGTGGAATTGTTGGCGAGCCTCCTAACCAAGACCTTTTGGATCTACAACGACTTAGCTTTGCAGAGCAGCGTAACTGGCTTGAGGACGGAAAGGAGCTGCTCAAACCACACCGTTTTGCGGGTGCCCCATTGCCTGAGTTTATGCCGGGCAGCGCCTTTCCAGATGATGGCGAGCCAAATGCCTTTATTGTCACGTGCGACAAAGAGATGACACGGGTTTATCGCCAACTTATCCACAACACCTTATTCACAAAAAAAAGTGTCCAGGCCATGACACAGTTTTCTCATGAGAGGGCTGTGGAGATTGCGGAGGATTGGGTTACGGAAACCGATGAGGAAGGTGTATTATCTTTGCAGAGTGGGTGTGAATCCTTCCTTCGAGCTGTCTTAATTGAGCTCGTTTGCAACCCACAACGCACGCAGGCACTTGACGATTCGCTTGTTGAGAGCTTAGATCGTATTTTAGAACAACTTTCCACAAAGCCTAAGGTAGACCAAAGGGCTCTCTTGTCGGAGTTCGTAGAGTTGTGCGCGCCGATCGAGGGCAGTGTCGCCTACAAGATGAAGAACGATGAGCACAGTGATGACGCTGTCGTGAAAATGATAGGTATCTTGAGAGGCGCATTTATACAAAACACTTTTCCGATGCTGCGAGATGCTATCAGAGAGTGTGCTGCTGACTCTGAGTTATCGAAGAAGGTGAGAACAGAGATTGCCGAGCTCATCGAAGATAGACTAAGTTTGGAGGAGGCAATCAGTCAAAGTTCCGAACTGAGAAAGATCTTACAGGAGACCCTGCGCATCGATCTTCCTGTAAAGGAGCTCTTTCGGCACAGTGGTAGTGTATCTTTTCGTGAGCTCGCTCATATGCCTGCTCTCGTTGGAGAGGATCCCTTTGACTTTCGGCCTGAGCGATTTGATGAAATCAAAGGAGGATCTCCTAGCTTTTGGCCTAGCTTGTCGTTTCTTCCTTTTGGCCACGGCAGGCATGTATGCCCTGGATGGAAGGCTAGCGTGGTGCCAGCCACACAGCTCATTGGAGTGCTTCTTTATAACTACACCTTCACTCAAGAGGGCGATTCACCGTATTCGTTCGGAATAAGCAAACGCGTATAGATCGAAAAGGCCACTGCCCTCACATTTTATGACCTGGATTGCTACCTAAACTCATCCGGGTCCTTGTAAGTGCGCCTGAACATGTATTCGGAATCTATGTGAGCGTCGCTGCTTAGAGTTTTTAGTGAATCTTCTTTTTGGATTGATTTATTTCGTAGGTGTTTATATTTCTGTGTAAGAGATGTTTTTATCTGATAGGTTTTACGTGTGACAGGCTTTAACGCTGCGTTTTCTCGGCTTGTCCAAGGAGTCGAGGTAGTTACGATAGACATGGACGACTCACTGGCGCAAGGGGTTGAGGATAGTCCTTCAACTTACCATTCTACGGTAAGGCGGTTCATGGAGTCTGGTCAGCTATTTGTGTCTACATGTAGTGATCACATACACAGCGATGACGAGCAGTCCCAGTTTACTGCTGGTGTACTGGTTTCGTCGATTGTCTGTCTGTTGGCAGTGATGCTTTTCCTTTCCAGTGATCGGAGTCATAGCCGAAGGTGCAGTGCAGAAGAGAATGAAGAGTTGAACGCTGTAAGAAAGGCTAAAAAACTGCTAAGGGCTCATCGTTATCGGGAGTCGCAGAAGCTCTTAACAAAGGAGGCTTCTTCTTCTGACAGGGTGACTGACAACGATGGCATTCTCACTTGTGACCGTACACACACGCGCCGTTATCGTCAGCTTCTTCGTAATACGCTTTTTCATGAGAACAAGATGCCTATCATGAGGGAAAGAGCGTACAGAAAAGCCCTGGAGCTTACCAAGAAGTGGAGTGAGGAATCAGATGACCAACTACGTGATATTATAGCACATTGCTTAGAGGGGCTTTTGGATGTCTTTATCCAGATGATGATTGATCCGGTGGGGGCAGTTGCTATCAGCGATGAAGTTAGAAAAGAAATTGATAAACAACAAATAGGTGAGGATCGCTTCATTGACATTTGTGGATCAATAGATGGAAGCTTCGTTAGTACCATGCGAGCGGGTAAGCACAACGATGCTGCTGTTAAAAACATGGTTTTGGTGCTGAGAAATGCCATGATCCACAACACCCGTCCAATGCTTTGGTGCGCCATACTCGAAGCGGTGTCGGACTCACAGCTTGCCGATACTATATGGTCGGATATTGACATGCATGTTGTGCGTGGCAAGTGTCTACGTGAGGCTATTGCAGCTAGTGTGAAGTTACGTCAGCTTCTCCAGGAAGCTCTGCGTTGGGAAGTACCTGTGAGCTCTATTAATAGGGGCGAACAGTACGTTTCCATCAAGTCGTTTGCCCATATGTCGGCGGTTGTTGGTCCAGAACCCGAGAAATTCGATGCTGAGCGTTTCGAGAAAACCAAGGAAGGATCTCCGAAGTTTTGGCCTAACTTAAAGTTTCTTCCTTTTGGCCATGGCGAGCATGTATGCCCAGGGTGGAAGGCTAGTGTGGAACCAGCTACTCAGTTCATCGGAGTGCTTCTTTATAATTACACCTTCACTCAAGAGGGCGATTCACTATACTGTTCTAAGATAAAAAAACGCGTACCTGGGGGACTGAGATCTAGCAGGATGTAGGGTGAGGGGGTGTAGCTAAGTCGCTAAGTTCTCTCCTTTGCAGAAAAAGGGGGAAGTCTCCAAACTCTTTGGCATTGCAAGTGTGAGGGTAGCTATGTGGGACGAAGATAGCCTTCTTGAGATCGAAGACAACGCGCGCCGCGAGGGATTTCGTGTCATTGCGGGCATCGACGAAGCAGGGCGTGGGCCTTTAGCGGGGCCAGTGTCTGCTGCGGCCTGCATTTTGCCAGCGGGCTTAGTTCTCGAGGGCGTCGATGACAGCAAGCGCTTGACAGCGCTTCAGCGCGAGCGCCTCTTTGACACGATTACTCAGCATCCCGACATACATTATGCTATCGCGTGTGTCGACGCCGAAATCATCGACAGCATTAACATTCTTCAGGCGACGATTCAGGCGATGTTGCTGTCTGTGGATGGTTTGGACATTAGTCCCGACTTGCTTCTTGTCGACGGCTTGGCACTTCCTCATGTTAGCATCCCGTCTCGCAAGTATATTAAAGGCGATCAGCGTGTTCAGGCCATTGCTGCTGCGTCGGTCCTTGCTAAAGTTGCGCGAGATCGTGTGATGCTAGATTACCACGACTCTTGGCCCGTATACGGCTTTGACCGGCACAAAGGCTATGGCACCCAGGCCCATCGCGAGGCCATTGCAGAACATGGCCCCTGCCCCATTCACCGCCGATCTTTCGAGCCCATCAAATCCATGCTTATGGCAGGTAGTAGCGCCCAAACAGATCTTTCTTTGGTCTAGGCTGGCGCTCCTTCAGTGCTTCGCTGGGTTCCCATCCGTCATTGGCCATCAGATAGCCGTAGACAAAGATGCCGGGAGACATCGTCTGAAATATCGTGAACTCATTTTGCATGACGTTGCGGCTAGGGTGCGCCACCCAGCGTCGTAGCAGCGGGATCGGCAGCGACTTTTGAGGCACGAACCAGTGATATCTATCCTTGTTCACAGGATCCTGCGGAGCCCACAAGAAGTTGAAGAGCGTTAGGTTTTTGCCCTCGTTGCTAGCCGTTGGACCAAAGATGGCAATACCGGGGACAGGGTCGTCGATATTGTCGATGTCACGACTTATCCTGTGGTGAATCGCTACAGGGTAAACCCATCCTATCCCTGTGGTCCACGACATGCCCATAGGGTTACCTCCTAACATGTAGTCGGTATTAAACAGCGCGGCATCGAGATAGCTTGCCGTCCCCGTAAGCTTATGGGCAATAAGTAGCGCACGCGCGTAGTTTGTCATCGTGCCATAACCCCATGCCATCTTGCCGTGGTCTTTACGGTTTTTACTTCGTCTGTAGGGGTCTGACTTGCTCAGCGCTCTGAGCTCTTTGCCCTTCGCAATGTATTTGTCTCTGTAGTCGTCGATGACATCCTCGTCGAGCATACCGGCCATGTCGGGATGTAGAACCCCATAATATAGCCATGGCGAGAAGTCGGTCTCACGGAAAGCTTGCCTCTGGTAGGGACCTCGATGGTTTTGGACGAGCTCTTCTGTGAGTAGTTTGTCCAAAGAGCGGTCATTGTTTTTGTCGATGCCTTTACCAGTGACAAAGTCGTCATCTTTGGTTAATAGATATAGCTGCATGCGTGCAGCAATGTGATACGGTAGTATGTAGTCCCACTTCTCTCCCCATTTGACCGTGTAATTGGCGCCTTTGCCTCCTTTCTCTTTCATGGGAATCGAATAGGCCCATTCTTTTTCGCCTTTGATTGAGTTAGCGGGATTTAGTCCGAATGCATAGGCTGCCATTGCTGAGTTTCTATATTCTGTGGCCTTGTCACTATCGAACTCTTCCACCAGGCGAGCATATTGTGCGGCTGCAGCGGCGTAGAGCAGTGATGACCAACGTGTGCGCTTGGAGAAAAACCAGCGGCGGCTCTTGTCACACCATCCGGGGTGGTCCCAGGTTTCTACAGCGCCGGCGATACCGCCTGTTTTGTCTTGGCTGGCTTTCCAGATTCTTAACCCGTATTCAGCCTCGTCGAGTACATCAGGGATGCCATTGCCCGACTCAGGGAGATTGAGTTGGCCATCCTTGAATTTGGCATTGCCAAAGAACTCAAACAGATAGAGCAGATCTAAAATGTTGGTGAAGTGCTCGTGGCGCCTGTCGAAGTCTCCTGCGTCGAACCAGCCTCCCGCGACATCTTTAGTGGATTTTACGCTTCCGAGCTTCCCTTTCTGATCGTGCCAGCTGCGTCCAATGGCATCGAAGACCTTGTATCCTGCCGGTCCCTTTACATTTTCTAAGAAAGGAACGTTATTACTTTCTAGGATGTCGCCCCAGTCACATCTATCGTGTGTCCAGTTCGAGTAAGGCTTCTCGATGGCGGTGTTGGCTCTTAGGTGATACATCCCTCTAGCCGCAGTGTAGAACGCTTCGTTGTACGGGTTGTTGGCGACATCGTCTCCCACCTTAAAGGGCCACGAACGGCCAATCGTTGGAATGCTAATGAAATAGAGGCCTGGTGTCTTCAATGCACTGATGTCCATCTGGTAGACATTAGTACCTGTCATCGACTGTTTTTCGACCGTTTCAAATTTAGGATCCGCTTCACGAAGCTCAACTGGGCCCGAAAGGACAACACGAGTGTTTGGGTTTAAATCATTTGCATTGATTACGCTGAAAGTGAGAGAACTTCCATATGCCATGGGTCCGAAGCCTGGAACGAAGAGTGAGAGATAGGCATATTTTGCCGTCGAATTGGTGAGGTATCCTGCTTGATTAGTTTCGATACTTCTGGAAATTGTACGTGTTTCGTCATAGGTGAAAGTAACCGACTTACCATTGTCGAGTGTTATGGTGTAGGTTTTGCCGTTTTTGTAAGGCGAATGGTTACCTAGGTAGGAGTAGTGTGCATAGTCTGAGACAAATCCGGGGTGTGTCTCTTTATCGAGGGGTGTTATCCATCGATAGACTACGTTAGGGTTGCGTCCGCCAGCGTACGCGGGATCGTCGGGGCTGGAGATCGTGTAACTAAGACGATCATCGAGTTTTCGTTCTCCCGCATTTTCTCTTGCTTGCACCCAGTAGTTCTTAATGGTTGAACTGTTACCAGGATAGGCGCCTCCTGAGAGATTTCTTACCTGCTTTTCTACATCCGTCATGTTATTGGTGATAACAACCAACCACGTTTGATTAAGGAATATTAACTGGTCCACTCCATCATAGGTAGGCATAGTGATGGGGTAATTGCCTTCCAATTCTTTGAGTGAGGGGGTGTCTACGGCGTTGAGTGATGATGCCATCATAACGGCAGAGAAAAGAGAGATCATCAGAGTGCGTAACATGTTCTACCTCGGTTTTTAATACTCTATTAGTATTATATTATAATAATTATTATTTGTTTCTGTATTTTCGTTATTTTCTTTGTGTTTTTTTAGGGCCGAGTGTTGAATGTTTATTGTTGGTTATCTTTGGGAAGGTTTGGCGAGTTTTTGTTTTTAGCTCTTAAGTGTCTGCACTCCTGCGCGCAGCCTACTTTCTACAGAGAAAAGAAACCACCGAGTCACAGAGCCGCAGAGTTCGGATGAGGAGGTGCGGACTAGTTCCCATTTTTGTCTTTCCTCACCTCAGTGAAAGACGGCCTGTATAAGGTAGCCAACGGTTTGTGGCGGGTAGTGCGTTCGACTCAAGGAGTTCCCCAAGTCGAAGATTTTAACGCAAAGAAGCAAAGGCGCTAAGGCGCAAAGAGGAAAACTGTGAAGTATAGTGGTCCCCAATGTCTAGACATTGGGGACCACTATAACACTATACTTTTATCTTTGCGCCTTAGCGCCTTTGCTTCCACACTTTTACCCATAAGTTTTGATTGCCAATAAAATCTCCATTAGACTGCTTCTCATTCACGAAACAATGAGAGAATTCCTATGACATCACAATGGGCTGAACGCGAAATGGAAGGTCTTAATACAGGAGATGCACGA
>JAJFMA010000057.1 GCA_021772415.1 Chlamydiota bacterium | reverse complement strand
TCGCTAGTGAGACGGGGCTTGCCATGGTAGGCGATGGCGTTAACGATGCGCCCGCCCTAGCGAGAGCGACCGTAGGTATCTGCATGGGTAAGGTGGGAAGCTCTACAGCTGTCGACGCCTCAGACGTCGTGCTTCTTCATGACGACCTCACCCTACTCGATTGGCTTATGGCCAAGGCACGCCAGACACAGGTCATCGTCAAACAGAACCTCATCCTCGCAGCCGGAGCCATCGTCGTCGCGAGCCTTTCAGCACTCTTTGGCATTATCCCTTTATGGCTCGCCGTCGTGATGCACGAGGGAGGCACCGTCCTCGTCGGCCTCAACGCCTTAAGGCTTTTGAGACGATGACATAAAAACGACGTTATCGGCCGTATAGAAGGAACGAGCTCATATTTCCGTTGATTTTGCCTGGGAATTGTCCTATCTCTAGAGAGAGGAACTAATTCTTTAATCCGCTGTTTAGCATCAGGAGCGTTATGACTACAGAGGACCGGCAGTCTATCATCTCATCACACGAAAACTTGATGATGGCGATTCAGGATGAGAGCCGTAAGTTCCAACAAAACTACCTATGGCTTGAAAAAGCGATGCCCGAGATCTTTTTCAAAGAGGTCAGCCAAGAGTACATGATGCTGATCGCCCACAACCTGATGGGCTTCCACCTCCAGGACTACTTCACCACCATCAAAATTCACAGAGGCGCCATCATCCTCTGCTTAGATAGCGCTAATGCCGACCTGCGTATTTTGGAAAATTATGCCAACTACGGCATCAAAAACTACCGCGCCTATGTCAGTGTGTCTCCTCCGCCAATTCCCGGCGCAAACGGGAATCTACGTATAGGAACGATCTTTTTCACTGAGGCCACACAAAGTACTGAGCCGACGCTTCCCGAAGAGCAATTGGAAGAGCTGCGCGTTCTCGTCAAGCAGCGCAACCCTGAAGTCAGCGACAACGAGTTCGAGCGCCTGATGGGCAGCATGAACTCGCGTTTTGTGCGTGCACTACCCACTGATAGGCTTTGTTTGGCGCTAGACATGTTTTTTAGGGCTAAGACGCGAGACAACTGCCAATACGAAGTACGCTACAACGAAGATTGGCAAGAGAAAGACATCGCCTCGATGCAAATCATGCTAGCGTGGCGCAACACCCCTAAGCAGAATTTTCTCCACCGCGTTGCACGTACTGTCCATCGGCATGGCTTGATCATGAGTGGCGTCAATGCCTCATATGTCAACCCAAGTGGCAATCACAGTATTGTGGTCATGGCTTTAGGGTTACACGGAAGCGACGGACGTGCCGTTTGGGATGTTGCCGATATCGTCGATTTCTTGCGCGAGCTTGTCACCATCAAGTACTTCGATGATTTCGACCTTGTCGACCAAGCCCTTGTCAGCACTGGAGTCCTTACTGGAAACATGGGGAACCTCGTACGTGCGATGGTGAGCTTTATCCACCAAGGTCTCGTACATGTCGACAGCCATCTCTACCGGATCGAACACATCGAAGAAGCTCTGTGCCGGCACCCTGAGCTGACCTCGAAGACATGTGAACTATTTGGTCTTAAACTCGATCCTGATAACCACAACTTAGACAAATATAACGCACTGCGCATGGAGCTTTTAGGACTGATTGACAGGCTAGATACGGGACACGAGGAAAACGATCTACGACGTAAGAATGTTCTTAAACTCGCCGTGAATTTCATCCATTACACTCTGAAGACAAACTTCTATCGGCGCAACTACACATCCTATGCGTTTAGAATTGATCCTAAATACATGGACGAGCTTCCCTTCGATCGTAAGCAAAAATTCCCGGAGCTGCCTTACGCTATTTTCTTTATCAAGGGCATGCACTTCTTTGGTTTCCATATCCGCTTCAAAGATCTAGCACGTGGAGGCCTCCGTACAGTGTTCCCCGAGCAACTGGAACGCATGGTCGTTGAACGCAACAACGTCTTCACAGAGTGCTATAACCTCGCCTACACCCAACAAAAAAAGAACAAAGACATCCCTGAAGGCGGCTCCAAGGCGGTAATTTTCCTAAAACCTTTCGATCAACTTGATGCTGAAACAAAGATCTTCCACGATGAACTTGATGACGCACGGGTGCCTGAAAAGGAGATCCACGCTAAGGTGCATCAGTTTCGCAAAGATCAAAAAAGCGAATACCTTTTCCACACCCAGCGCTCGTTTATCGAAGGGCTTATCACTGTCATCAACAGCTACCCTGATGGCAGGATCAAAGCGAAGTATATGATGGACTATTGGAAACGTCCCGAGTACGTCTATCTAGGCCCAGACGAGCGCATGAGCGATTCCATGATTGAATGGATCGCCGAGTTCTCCAAAAAGTACGAATACAAGCCTGGTGGCGCCTTCATCACAAGTAAGCCAGGTGTGGGCATCAACCACAAAGAGTTCGGTGTCACTTCCAGTGGTGTCAACGTATACATGCATGAAGTCCTCAAACACATGGGTATCGATCCGAAAAAAGACAAGTTCACTATCAAGATATCTGGGGGTCCCGACGGAGATGTAGCAGGTAACCAGATAAAGAATCTCCATAGCTACTACCCCAACACCGCACGCTTAGTCGCGTTGACAGATGTCTCTGGAACGATCTATGACCCGGAAGGTCTCGACCTCAATATCATGGTGGATCTGTTTAAGAAAGCCAAACCCATCAAAGCTTATCCGCCAGATCAACTTCATGAAGGAGGCTTCCTTCTCGATAAAGACGCCAAGCGCGACGAAACCGACCTCGTTCAACATACTCTCTGCTGGCGTAAGCGCGATGGCGATACCATCCAAGACTGGCTGTCGGGTAGTGACATGAACTACATGCTCCGCCATAGCCTTCATCGCATCCCTGCCGACATCTTCATCCCTGCTGGAGGCCGGCCTAGAACACTAAATGCAAGCAACTATCAGGATTTCCTTGACGACAGGGGGCAACCGACTTCTCGTGCAATCGTAGAGGGAGCGAATCTTTATCTCACCGATAAGGCACGCCGGAAGCTCGAGGAGCTTGGAGTATTAATCATCAAAGATAGCTCCGCTAACAAAGGCGGCGTCATCTGCTCCTCGTACGAAGTGATGTCGGGACTTGTGCTTAGCGACGAGGAGTTTTTGGAGAACAAACACACCATTGTCGAGCAAGTCCTCGCCAGACTTAGAAAGGCCGCACTGGATGAAGCGCAGTTAATGCTACGCACCTACGACACTACTGGAATGTACCTCACGGACATCTCCGATCAGATTTCGGACCGCATTAACCACTTCACGTATGAGATTTTGGACTATCTAGACGCCATAGATTTCCCTGAGGACCCATCCAATCCTATCGTGCAGAGTTTCATTAACTATTGCCTACCTTTTCTACGCGAAAACTATGGTGAAAGGCTTATAGCGGAGATTCCTGAGCACCACAAGAAGGCGATGGTAGCGTGTCATATCGCTGCGCAGCTGATCTATAAGAAAGGAATCGATTGGTCACCGTCGTTGGTAGAGACGCTGCCACTGATTCTTCAAGACGAAGAGATCGTCGCCGCTTCTACGTGAGAGGCGGTGTCATTCCTAGTTTTAGGACATTGCCATCCCTAACCATATCGCACCCCTTCGAGGGTGTCAGGAAATATTACCAGGGCATAAATCACGATAGATTGTTCATAAGGCCCGAAGAGAGTGTAAAGAAATCGCAGCGACCTTATGTATAAGTCATAAGCTTCAAGAAACCAATGATATACACCGATAGCGCGAGTCCTCGAGTGCCATAGAGTGCGTGCGCTCCGCGCCGCCTTTTCTGCGTCTAAATATACCTCACAAGCCTATTTTGGTATTCGTGACTCCTTATTTGGGGATACGAACGATTCCAAAGGGCTTTCTGCCGTGCAACGTCGCCAGAATAGATATCGACATATACTTCTGAAGGCACTTGTCACATCTACGAACTCCACAACGGCGGCGCGGAGCGCCGCACTGCATGCCCTCGCTGTGCTCGCGCTACTATCCCAAATCTGTGATTATTAGTCTCTTATGTATAGAACGCAAAGTCGCGGCCATTTTTTACACTCTCTGGGGACCTCCCATCAGACAATCACCAATCTAAATTAATACTATATTGTAATAATAAAATTTTAATATGTTATTATAACAATAGTACTTTAATTTATTACGGTTGTATTATGGCTGTAGGAAAAGTTTCTAGTTATCACTTTCATCAATCCCCAGAGGACAATTCTCTACAACTGTTGCGCGAAGGCAAAGCTTTGGGGATCTCCGCAAAGGTTTTGGACCCAAAATCCCCGGAAGCACGCAAGCAATTAGATGCAGGCACTGCGAAAGCTCTCTCTATTCGACCTGGCACTGGGGAAGATGCTCAAGTTGTCGTCGACAAAGCCGAATTTTCAAAGATGATCGAATCCGCAGTTTTGCTGGATAGCCGATCTCGAGATATGCCCTCCAATGTTTCTGAAGCACTTGATCGTGTCACTGACGCTACCAAGCTTGCAGGGCTTCTAACTGGTTCGGAAGCACTCCAGCACGATTGGAGTGAAGATTTGGCGCAGCTGGAAGGCTTGGATCCAAGTGCTCGGCTTAGGCAGGCACTACTTATCGAAGAAAGCCTTCAGGAAGGTTTGGATGTACTTACCGAAGCCGGCATGGAAATACTCCCTGAAGACCTAGTGAGTCAACAGGAAGAAGCTCAGCGCGTCGTAGAAGAAGAAATCGGACGCTTAAATGAGGATTTCTCCAAGCTCGACCCGTCCGATACCGGGGAACGCGCCGCTATCGGACGCGATGCCATGGAAGTGTTACACGTAGTGGGTAGATACGCAAAGTATCGCAGCACCATGGACAAAGCCGTTCCGGCGTGGATAAGCAGGGTACAAAGCGAGCTACAGCAGGTTGTTCCGACCGGCAGACCAACGGCACGTCGACCTGAAGCACAGCAAGCGGCTTCCGTAGGCAAAGCCATGCGTGCGGGTACCGATGAGATGCTCCAACAACTAAAAAATCGCCGTAAACTGGCCAGCGCAGGCGTTTCAAATCAAGACGTCTATCTGGGCCCATCGGCCGTCTTTAAACGCACGACGAAAACTGCCGGGGAAGAAGAGGCTTTCATCTCGCAGTTTTCAGCGATATTCTCCTCCGACACTATCGTCCCACAGACAGCTATTGCTCCCACACGTCCAGAAAGTTTAGGGGTTGAGAGACTTCCCTCAGCGACAAAAGCCCGATCAATAGATCCAGCAATTCTATCGGAGGTTTCCAGTGACGAAGCTCTGACGCGCTTGGAAAGAGACCTAGGCAGGGCCGTCGAGTACGCGAGGACAGCCGAAAACTATGCCAAAATCGTAGGCAAGGGCTATGAGGTTGAAGATGACGGAGGCAGTCCGCTTCCATTTCCTGAATGGGCTGCAGGAATTCGTTCAGGCAGAATCTATGATGATTCAATCATCGACGGCTATACCGCCTACCAACAGATCGAGGCGAATACTGACATTGGGCGTGCCATTAATCACGATCCCATGAACCCTCCGGAAATGGGGGCCCTCTACCAGAAGATGGAAGGGGGCATGGCTGCCGAAGGCTTAACAGGATGGCAAGAGGATGCACTCCGACAGCTTTCATATGAAAAGGGAAGACTCCACCTTAATAAGGCAATGGAGCAATTCCCAGAAATCGACGATGGATCTGGCAACAAAATTCCATTCGCCCAGTTCGCCGAGAAAATCCGCAGGGGCGAGCTCTCTGACGAACTCATCATCGACCGAACCCCAATTTGGGAGCACCTAGAAGTCCCTACCGATATTGGGCGTGCCCTTATGCATGATCCCAAAACCCCTCCTGCAATGGGACAGTTGTACCTAGATTTACCAGGAAGTACTGCTGACAGTCAGCAGGACCTTGCAGCTAAAGACCGCATTTGCAACCAGCATAAGTGGCACATCCTTGCCGATGGCGACGAAGACCAACCACAACCAGTGGGCTTCAATCAAGCATTGAAAGCTCTTGCCGAAGGTAAAGACATTGAAAGCGTCGCATTGGACAAGGATAGCACACCCTCCGCAACATTAATGGAATACGCCTTAGAGCTCGCTGAGGCGCAGAAAATGCAGGATGCGTATAGGCGCTGTGGTGAACACTCGTTTGAAGTGCAAATTGATGGAAAATGGCAGTTTGCTAAG
Organism: Chlamydiota bacterium; assembly: GCA_021772415.1. Taxonomy (GTDB): domain Bacteria; phylum Chlamydiota; class Chlamydiia; order Chlamydiales; family JAJFMA01; genus JAJFMA01. Next base: position 7,455 of record JAJFMA010000057.1, on the reverse strand, counting down.
TTGGAAGAAGCGCTTATGTGTCGCACACTCGACATACCTATTCGAGATGCAAATAGTCCTGATGCTCCCCTAGATCCGGATTTAGTCACGGACCTAGATATGCTTCAGAGTGAAGCAAAATGGGAGTACTCTCCCGCCGAGCTCAGTTGGAGCACAACTCCTACATCTGCAGGAACAGTTCAGTCGACCAAACCTATGGTTCATGGAATGAAAACTCTATGGAATCTTAAGGATAGTGGAGATCTTGACAGCGCCTTAGATAATCTGGCAGGCCCTAGCGAAGAAGTCAAAGCCGTGCGCACTCTCTACCACCAGCCCATGGATTTCCACGGAGAAAACATCGGTGCACATACCATTCCCAATCCAGTACTAGAGCAATATGAAGGAATTGTATTCTCGTTTGAAGGCAGAAGCGGTAGCTTTAGCGAGCTTCGTGAAGCCCAAGCGCTTAGAGGTGAAGCCGGAGAGATGCCTGTTTCTTGGACAAAGCCCAAAACGGATAGAAACGAACCCGATGTTGAACACAAGGGCAAGCTCAGTGATTTTCCAGACCTGCACGATGCCCTATCACTACCTGCTGAAGTGACAGTCTTGGACTTTTTTGACACCGACATCTGCTTCGCGGAGGAGGGACTCCCCGAACATAATGGCATCCACACGGCTCCAATACGCCATGAGCTTCTAAAAACATCCTTTGGCTCGCGAGCAATAAGCGAGGAAGCTCTTGCAGCAATAGAAGAAGACAGCGCCAAGACCGATGAGGCAGTAGCCTATCTCCAAAGAGCTGACCACCCACTGAAGCGGAAGATGTCAGCTGAAAACCGCGCCACCTTCCAAGAGCATCTTAATGTACGACTCGAGAACTACTCCTTAGGTACACCGCTGATGAAGCCTGCGGATCATTTAAGCGCACTAAAGCAGGGATTCGCTAGGGATCTGGCCGCAGAGACGGAGAGTCCCATATGGGCGATGATTCAAGACGCCACCAACAGCGACCCAGACATCAGGGAACCGGAAAAAAAAGAGGAACGCCTAAAAATTGCTGGCAGCCTGTTTCCTCGCGCTACCCTCGGTCAACAGCAGGCCTTCCAGAATCGTATGGAGAGGCAGAAGGCCTATCTCGCAGCATGGCGCGAACTCGAGGCATTCGACCTCGACAACATGGACTCTGTGGAAGAGGGATTCTCCAAACTCGAAGAGCTCATGATCGGCGATCACATCCCCATTTCAGACAAGGAACAAGATACCCTACAGCATGAGCTAGAGCAAGCCAAGAGGGTGCCTGATGAAGGCGCAAAAAAAGCAGCGCTAGAGTCTATTATAGACAAGTTCAGAGAGCGCATACGCCCCACATTTCGAAATCTTGCGCGCACACAGTATCCCGTACTTAACGACACCTACGAGCTCGGAGCTCTTTACGCGCAGCGTGGGCAAGATCCATGGGAATCCCTTCCCGACTTTGGGCTACCCATCGAAAAACAATTACAGTGGCTTGCTCAAAATAAGAGGTTAACAGCAAGAAACAACGAAGTATGTAGAAAGATTTCAGGGATGCTCTAATACTCGACAAAGTGAAATAGAGCTGTCTCCACATGAGCGAGCATTCATAATTCGGCGACCTAAAGAGAGTTTCAAGAAAGCTCAATGTTCTTTTTTGGAGCCTGAAGGGCTGACGAGATGTATAGCCCCACTCGGAAGGATGGGGTAGTATTGGAATTATCTTTCGAGGCCTGAAAGGCCAGCTCATGCTTCACAAATACCTCTGGACCCATGAGTCGACCTTACAGGCCTCCGGAATTTTCTATGCTCCACCCCACCCTTCCGGCTTGTCATTACCCAAAATTTGTAAATAAATGTTCGAACTGCGGTTCTTTTCAAATCCTCAATCAAACGCAGTGAGTTCCATCATGAGGCCCAACGGGCCAGCTTACGACAGCCCCACCCGTGAGGGTGGGGTAATGCAAAAAAGCACCCTGATCCCTATTAGGGGCGGTTTGTGGCCCCAGCGGATTAGACCGACACAGAGCGTTTATCCAATGCTATTAGTGACGCGCGGCACGTTCTTTTCCGGAGCCATGAATCGGGGCCACAAGTCGCCCCGGTGGGGCTCAGAGTACTAATATACTGCTTTACAGTGGTCCATTCGTGGTGCAGACAAATCCGTTCGGCGGCCTGAAAGGCCAGCAAGATGTATAGCCCCGGGCGTAGCCCGGGGAACGGTCAAAACACCTTCTGAGCGCTGTAAGTGCGACACATCCATGCGAATCATATGCCGCACTTACAGCGCTCCGGAGCTTAACTAACCTACCTGGGGCTACGCCCCAGGCTATACAGGTTACAGCCCTTCAGGCCTATAGAACAGCTAACGTTGCATTTTTTTACACTCTCTCCAGAGCTAGGGACACTCATTTAAGCTCCAAACGCGTGTGGCTAGGGTGTCGAGCATCCTTTGGTCGTGAGTAACAAATACAACCGTGCCAGCATACTCTAAGAGGGCACGTTCTAGATTCTCCAACGTTTCAAGATCCAAATGGTTGGTAGGCTCGTCCAGAAGCAGAATGTTGTGCCGCCCCGCAGCCAGAAGAGCAAGCTGTAGTTTCTGCCGCATCCCACTGCTGAGTTCACTGATAGGGCGCTGAACATCTTCGGAGCGCAGCGCCCCACAAGCAAACAGCTTCTTGTGTAACAGCGATTCCTCGCTACCAGGCATAGCACGCCTCATGAGTTCAAATGCATTATCAGACCTAGAAAAGGCGCTCCAATCTTGCTCTAAAGCCCCTATAGATACACCTGGGGCACAGCGCATATTGCCTTTAGTGGAGTGCAAGTGCCCAGCTATTAATTTCAAAAGAGTGGATTTCCCGCAGCCGTTAGGACCTACGATGGCAAGACGTTCTCCTTTGTGGATTTCGACATTTATATCTGTAAGCAGGGGAGTGTTGTCGTAGCTAAATGCCACATTCTCCAGAGCTAACACCGTGTCACTAACAAGCTCTATTGCTTCGAAGTGATAAGTTGCCACATCAACACGCGTTGGACGCTCTACAGGACTAGCTTCCAAAGTCTCTAAGCGCTGACGCAGCTGTCTCACAGCGCTGCCATGGCTTTGTGCAGCGAGCTCTCCGTGACGCTTATACGCCATCTTGTTGTTGTCTTTGATCCTTCCTGGACCTCTTAGGTTACAGGCCTTCTTTTTTATCAGACCTTTTAAGGTGGCGTGTTCTTCCTCGTAGCGCTGAAAGGCCTGTTCTGCGGCGTTGTGGCGGCGCTGCTTCTCTTGAAGGTATGCGCTGTAGTTGCCGGTGTAGCGCTCTAATGTGTGTTTTGTGGGGGAGAGCTCGACCATTGCCGTACAGCTACTTTCGAGCAGGCGGCGGTCGTGGGTGATAAGCAGGACCGCTCCATAATAGGATGTAAGATAGCTTTCAAACCACGCCAATGCATCGGCATCGAGGTGGTTAGTGGGTTCGTCCAAGACAAGAAGTTCCGGCGATTTAAGTAGTAGGGCAGCGATGGCTACACGTCGCCGCTGGCCCCCGCTTAGCGTTGCTAGGGCGCGTGTGAGCAGGGTTTCATCGAGTCCAAGGCCTTCGAGCACTTGGATTAATCGATGATCGCCATCGTAGCCTCCACGCAGAGAGTACTCCTCTTGAAGCTCGCCATAGTCATTTAAGAGCGTCTCTATTTCCTTAGGAGACAACGCTCTGTCGTGCATGGCGTCTTCCATACGCTTTAGCTCTGTCGCCATTTGGACAAGTTGCCCCTGCGCTTGCAGCAGGTAGTGTTCGACTGTTTCGATCACTCCATCGTATTGCGGCACTTCCTGAGGCAAGTAGCCGATATTTGCGGGCGACGGACGTACAGCGGTGCCGCTGTCGGGGATTTCGCTTCCGATAAGAATCTTGGCGAGAGTAGACTTGCCACTACCGTTGGCGCCAACGAGGGCGATGTGCTCTCCACGGTTTAACACCAGAGAAACGGATTCCAGGACGGTTTTGGGGCCGTAGCTTTTGCTGATAGTTGTGAGCTTGGCGCTCTGTCTAGACATATAAACTCCTACACGTTGGGTAGCGCCAACGCAGCAGAGCTAAATGCAAGAATAGGGGGAAAGTTAATATGCAGCTAAAACTCCGCCACGCGACGCGCACACTAGGTTTGCGAACGGGGATTGTGTGGGAGTTATAGGCGCATGATTCCCTTGGGTGGGGTTGATAATATCCGTAATTATATTAAACAAAAGAGTTTATGTCAATATTGGCGGGTGACTCGAGCGGGTGAATCAAGTAAAAGTCGAAGGCGAAGAATAGCAACAGTCGAAGAGTAACCATCGAGACACAGAGCCACGGAGGTCGGATGAGGGGAGATGTACGCGCTTCACCTGCCGCCCCTGCGAGAGTGTCGAGAAAGCTCGTTGTTCTTTTTTTGAGCCTGTAGGGCTCAGATTTTATAGCCCAGGGCAACGCCCTGGGTAAATGTGAAAAACAGTTTGCACCCTGAAAGGGTGCGATATGATTAGTGATTACAATGCCTTAAAAAGGCGTGACACATGCTAAGGTAGGCGCACCTGAAAAATGGAGGATTTGACTATGGAATTGCTTATCCCACAAGCTACCCCTGGACTTGAAGTATGCCCCTGGAATCCCAATGATTCTATGGGCCCCGGGTCGCAGGAGACCTCGCTTCCACTATGTGGCTTGCTAGCGGACGAGGAGATCGAAAGGGGAGTGAGCAGTGCCAACTATCTGTCATCAGCGGCGTTTTATTCTCTGTCGGTGGCAGGAGTTTTAGGCTGTGCCGCGCTCTTTCACATAGCTGTCTATTACAAAACTGCACATGGGATCTCACTTTGGACGGCGCTAGCGCAAAAGCTAAGTGGTTTTAAGCAGCGCTTTAATCGACACATTTTAAACTCCAACGTAGAGTTTGCAGTAAATCAGCATCTACCGGGCATCGTGAGCGATCTTGAGGATATTGCAGGAAAATCGGCGGATCCGAAGGTTTATCCCAAACTTGCGCGTTTGGTCGCTAGAATTTTGCGATTTGAAAGGCAGATACAAGAACTAAAAGAGCTCGTCGCGACGCCCCCCCAAGAACATGTGGTTAAGACTCAGGAACTGCTTGGCAATGCTGATACCACAATGGCAACTGTCACGCGCCGCTGCGCAGAAGTCGTTCTAACATGTCTTCAATCGGCAACGCAGACACTAGGTAAAGACATGAGCAGGCTTGAGACAATGGAAATAAAACGGGTACAGAAGCGCCTCCTGATTAAAGGCGGTCTGGATAGGGTACATTATGTCTTGATAGGATGCACAAGCGAGATACAAGGTTGGGGAGACTCAGAACTGCAAGTTCAAGTAACAGAGGCAACGACTGAGCTGGCGCAGCGAAGGGAGGCCTATTGGGACGCCATACAACTACAGCAGCTAGCGATCGCTTCGGCAGTATCCCTTGAAGAGCAGCATGGGTCCGCTATCGAAAAAGCCTTTAAGGAACATGTTTGCGCTGATTATTCTCTGACAGAGAGATTCACTATGAACGACGGCGACTGCATCTTCGACGCCTTCCTGGATGGGGATCACCGTACTCCCACAGCACTACGAAAGGCTCTTTTCTCCCATCTGCTTGATGAACTCGATACGTATAAGAATCGCGTTTGTCATCAACTGCGCTCGGATATCGAAGCCATCACCAACCCAGCACTAGGAGAGGGCGATCTGGCTCGAGAGCTTTCTCGTGTTCCAGCGGCGTTAGTTGAAATATATCGGACGTTTCGCAACACGCGCTGCGCCCCAGATATGGCAGCGGGAGTGATGATTCCCCAAGAGCGTTACGAGGCGGATCTACAAGCGTGGCTCGATGGTGAGGGACCCAAGGTGTATCTCGAGGCAATGCGCGACAGCAAAGGCTATGCAGGCGGATTCGAGCTGTGGGCGCTGGTTCAATGGCTAAAACAACCCGTACGTCTCTATCAGCGACCTAGCGGCGGCGATGCACCCGACTATCAAGACTATCTAGTTGAAGTATCGGGAGATGACGAGGTGAAGCCGTCACTACACATGCTTTACAGCGCCTTCCACTACTCACGCCTTCTGCCTGTAGCAGAGGAAGAGTGTGCATTGTAAGACCTTATCGTCTTTTCCTAAATAGCATCAAATAACTTTGAGCAGTTGACCCATATTGTTGACATTAAGATGCTTATGTCATACGATACCTCCGTTTTAATCGAACTTTTTGGGAGGGAAATAATGAAGAAAATATTTGTAAGCATGCTTCTTAGTGTCGCGAGTTGCACCTGTCTTGCAGGCGATAGCGACATAGATCAGCAGGATTTAGAGGTACTGCAAGGCAGTGACCAGGAAATTGAACCCAAATTTTGGTGGGATAGCATGAAACCTATGCACCACGCTTTGGAGTCCGGTGATTATGACCTCTTCTTCGAGCTGGCAGAAGCTGAGCGTGGGACACCCGCTGACATATACTATGTCAGTCCACTGCAAAATTCGTGGAACTGCGATACCATTGTCAAAACAACTGTGTTCCATACAGCAATTCGTAAAAAGGACCCCGAGTTGCTGGATCGATTGCTGAAATTCTATAATGCACGTTGGGGGTGTTGCGAGTGGGAGCGGTCAAAATACTCAGATGGACGGGAGGTCTATTCGATCTCTCCATTTGGATTTGCACTATTGGAGAAGGGTGATGCTCAGTATGAGTTTGTAAAAATTTTACTTGAGAACGGAGTCAGGCCCGACGAACGCGGTCGCTACACAGAGGAAGCACTAGAAAACGATTCGCGTTTACTGCTCTATAAGACACTAGGGAAAAAACCTGCGCTCTACCAAGCGTTCTACACTTGTGGATTTGAGATTTGTGAACTCCTATTGGAGTATGGAGCGCACCCAGATCCCAGGCTTCTAATGGATGCGCTACAAGGCAGGTGCTTCAATTTTGTGCGTACCCTGATTGATTACGATGTCGAGGTGTCATGGGAACATGTCGAGTATTGCCTTCGTCAACGTCAAAAGTACGGTCAAACTCAGATAACTAAGCTCATTGTCGACACATATCAGAAGCAGGTAGGAGTGACTCCCGCGATATAGGGCTTCTATTTGCGGGTTATCGGACGTTTTGCGTGAAGGAGGAGAGGACTGTCTTCCTCCTTCATGCTATCTTGCGCTAGGTCCTTCATTGCGGGTTTAGTGCTGTTCACTTGGTTCTACTCTTTACACTCTCGTAGAGGCGACACATTAACACGAAACATGTGTCGCACTTACAGCGCTCCGGAATTTTCTATGCTTTACCCCACCCTCACGGGTGGGGCTATCATAAGTGTTTAGTGTCAAGACATGGTTAACAACTTGTGTCAACACATAGGTGACACTTTTTGTGATTCCGGCATGTGCGAATAATGATTCTAAACGATTGATTGGGGGCCAGCCCCCAAACCCCCGG
>JAJFMA010000056.1 GCA_021772415.1 Chlamydiota bacterium | reverse complement strand
CCGTTGGGCCTCAGAACCAGGCAAAACATATGTTACATTTTCAGACGTTCATCGATATGTTAAGTTGCTGATTATCAATGAAAATATTTCTCCTCACCCCAGTCAAAACAGGCCCATGAGGAAAAAAGCTATTTACGATCTTCTCATCTGGGCAATGGCTGGTTGAAAAATGCCGAAAGTCGAGACAGAGGAACAGAGAGGCACCTCTTTGCGTTAAATTTTCGTTGGACCAACAAAAGCTCTCTGGTCTACGACCGTGGCACCCAAAATCTACCTTCTCTTACAAAATCGCAACATCGTGAGACCCGGCTCAATCACAAAGGACACAAATAACCAAAAAGACGACCGAAGGCGCACTTTTCAAGAGCCTATTGATATGTGCTAGCGTTTCATGACAGCAAATAGAAAGACTGCCCCCACCGCGACTGGAACAACTACGGCCGCTCCTAAAGCCCCAACTAAGTCTCTATCAACGGTTCTCGCGCGGTCAATGACGCTAGGTGACTCGTGCTCTAACTTAACGTGCTTAACGGAACGCGGAGCCCATACATGCACTATAGGCTCTCCATTGTCTCGTACTGGGTCACATCCCGTAAGGATCACAGATGTCCCCGCAAAGTAGCAGCGGTGAAGCAACTGGCCATTCCCTATTGTCTGGATGTGGGCTCCAGTAAACAGATCCCACACAGCAACCTCAGACTGCTTGCGACCCATGCTGTAAATACGTCCGTTAGCGATGCGACAGCTAGCCAACTGTTTCTGACCCGAGTCCCAAGCAAGCAGTTGCGTTCCTGAATCCGCGTTCCATACTGCTAGAACGCCTGTGCGAGTCGCTCCCGTGGCCACCAAGTTACCTTCCACCGAGCAACACGTTGGGGCGCCAAAACTTGGACACCGCAGTTGTGCTCCTGTTGAGACCGAGTATTTCTGCGAAAATTGGCCGTCACCATGTGCCACATATAGAACACCATCTTGCACTGCGCAAGCCTCGGAACCCATCCTGTTAGCGATAGGACGAGCAAGGGAATGGAAGGTGCAGTGAGCATCTAAGACACAAAATTTATATACACTGTCACCACTGATAATTAGAACATCGTTAACAATGCAGACGTCGTCCCAATATGAGATTCGTTCACTATGCAGGCACGCACCGCTGTCACGATCCCAAATACACACTGAGTCCCATTCAGCAATGGCTGCAATGCAATAGGCTGAAATTCCACACGCACTCACGCTACGTCCACATCCCATAAGAGTATGCTTAAGACTCCCGTTCGCGCGATCCCAGACATCTACCTGCCCCCAACTCCTGCCAGCAACGACGATACCATCTCCCATGACGCAACAGGTAATACCGTTTCTGGAATTGCTCACAAGCCTATGTCCTTTCTCGCCTGTACGATGATTCCAGAGTTGAACATTGCACTTGAATACCGTTGCTATGTAATCCCCATCGACAGCGACTTTGAGGTATTCATCGCCCCAACGCGTTGGATAGCAAAAACTACCCGCGCACACAAGTGGATCGGGATTAAGCCTTCTCACAAGAAACTGTGAAACAGCTTGCTCTCTCTGATCCTCGGACAGCGCCTCGCATTTCTTTGGAAAGTAACGTTGGAATATCATCAACCACAACGGACGATAGCTAGTAAGCCTTAGACAGGTTTTGGACACTAGGCTGAACGCATCGAGATCCTCTTTCTTAAGAAAGGAGAGTATCCTCCATATCACCTCATCGGGAATATGCTCGAAACTACCCCGCTCCGTAGGCGTCCGCGCTGTACAAGGGCGCTGTGTTTCCAAGTCCGTCGGTCGTTGCTCCGAGGTTGAGAGATCGACTGATGATGCTGCGTCCATTATAAGTCACTTTGGTTGTTGGTTGAGCAAATAACGGTAAACACTTAGTTAATTACAATCAACAAAATACATCATTAAAACTTAAAAAATCGGAATTAATTAACAATGATAACAAAGGAATATTAAACGATGCAAAACAAGACACTCAGTGAGCCATGTGTGTACCGGTCGCATCACGAATAGGAATACAGAAAAAAGAAGAGGAAATTAAACCCATAGACGCAGACTCGACTTTCAGTATTTTGATCATAAGAAACGGTGGGCTAACATCTTAGGTCACCCATTCAACACGTGATCACCTAAGGCACTCAAACTTCCCTTATGAGGCCCAAAGGGCCAGCTTATGATAGCCCCACCCGGGAGGGTGGGGTGCGGTATATAAGCACTTTAAGCCCCATCGGGGCGGCTTGTGGCCCCGATTCATGGATCCGGAGAAGAAGGCGACTTCCTTCTCCCATCGCGTTGGATAGAGTGCCCTATGTCGCCTTAAACCGCTGGGGTCACAAGTCGCCCCGAGTCGGCTCAGGGTGCTTTTTTGCTTCACCCCACCCTCACGGGTGGGGCTATCATAAGCTGGCCCTTTGGGCCTCATGAGAATATAGAGGTGTCGTAACTAATTCCGAGATTTCCAGACATCCGCCGCGAGCCGATGCACCTACACAAGAGCCAGGCTCATCACGCTCACGAAAAAAGGACAACCGGAGGTGGACTCTAGGCTAGTTTATTGATTGGCGAATCGCATTGCAGCAAATGCCGCTAAAGCAAGCCCAGCTACAACTGCTGCCAAGCCCACACCACCATCCGGAAAGGTTTCGCCAGTAGCCACACTTGGTAAAGGTGCGTCATTGCTCTCGGAGCTTGAGGCAGGCTCCTCATCGAGGACTTCTTCCTCGGGAAGATCGTTCACATTATACTTTGGGTGTTCCTTACTCGCGCGTTCCCACACGTAGACGTCGTCGATATCGAGTGCTTCGATACCTCCCTCACGTAGCTCTCGATACTCTGTCGGCGACCGCAGAATAAGCTTCGTCCCCGAAAACAGACATGCGCCAATCGGTTTAGTGCTCATCAGGCATTGGCTGAGTCCTCCTGTAAGCAGGTTCCAAATCTTTAAATCTTTCGTCCCCCGCATGCCCCTGGTGTAGATAAGGCCGTCAGCGATATGAACGTGGGTAACTTCTGTTTCCTCCGAGGAGGACAGCCTAAGAAGAGCCGCGTTACTATGACACCAGACCCCGATGTTTCCATCCCGAAAACCACCCACCACAATGTCATTTTGTGCATCAAGACACTCAACAGTACCGCACTGCTCTGCAGCAAGATCAACGCTTTTTTCGCCGCTACCGATAGTCAAGCCATAAATCTTTCCCCAGCCCCCTGGTGCATAGAGGAGAGTGTCGTCAAGTATGGTATAGGTTTTTTCCTCATATAGTTGACGAGCAATGGCAGGACCGGCGCACAGTAGATTACCGGATTCTAAACTATACGTCGCAAGCTCGAACGTTGAATAGTCATAGTGCTTCGAGGTTACTAGGACATCACCGACAACCCCCAAATAGCGCCAGCTATGCCCATCTTCCATCAGACAGCGGCCGGAGGATCGGTCCAGGATTTTAAGTGTGGAACGGTCGCAAGTTGAGCAGACAATACGATCACCAGTCAAGTGAAGCCGCCCCGGAAAATCACCCTTATAGCCAAAAGAGAATTCACCGCATCTATAGGAACGCAGCTGCCGGCCGCTGTCAGCGTCCCATAACCTGATAGTACCGTCATAGCTCCCACTGGCAACGGTTCCTTTATGGCTAATACAACAAGTGATGGTATCCAAGTGACCGCGGAGTATGGAGCCCTTTTCACCTGTGCGATGATTCCACACTTGTAGATACCTCTCGTCGTCCGGACCGACGGAAACAAAGGTATCACCGTCCACAGAGAAATTATCGCAACCGAACTTCATTAAACCATGACAGGGGTGTGTAATCGTACCTACGTGTTCATAGGGATCCGAATGAGCGCGGTCCTTGCAGAAACTACTAACGGCATCCATTCGCTGTTCCTCCGAAAGTGCACCCCACATTTTAGGAAAGTGCGCACATAGAATAGCCCCCCAGAGCCGCACATCGCTGGAGATCCGTAAGCATGTCTTCGATGCAATGCCAAAAGCATTCAGATCTCTTTCGGAAAGGAAACAGAGAATAGACAACAGATGTTCATCGCCCAGGACACTAAAGTCACCGAGTGCTTCAACGCAATTTTTGGATTCAGTAAATCGAGTCCCACTGCCGAAGCAATATGCAGCACTCTCACTCGCGGCAGCCTCAGAAGATATTTTGGGGACCGATTCAGCAGATACAGCGTCCATTATAAGTCACTTTGGTTATTGGTTGAATGGTTAAATTGAAAGGCCGCGACCCTTACGACTCAAAGGCGTGCTAACAACTCATTTGAGACGCTACCGAGCATCTTCTTCTATGAAATGGCACAGTGTTCTCCCGCTCTTATCGAATGATCAAAAACACTTGGAGACTGTGAAACAACTTGGGTGTGCGGCTGCGATGTGGGCACCCACACATGCAAATATGGATCTGTATTGTCTGTATATGCCTCGATTTGTTGAATGATTTTCTGTCCTGTAAGAAAGCAACGCAAAATGGGATGTGGGCAAGTCAAGGTCTGCTCAAGCCTAGCTGTGTATAGGTTCCAGACTCGGACCTCACCAGAATGCATACCGACTGTATAGAGACTGCAATCGCGTATATAACAGGCTCGAACGGTATGCTGGCCCGAATTCCATGAAAGCAGCTTATTACCCGTACGCACATCCCAAACAGTCACAGCACCTTTGTGATCGCCTGTCGCAAAAAAATCCTTTTTCACTGCACAGCAGGTTGCGGAGCTATCCAGCTTATATATCTGGGCATAGTCTTCTTTACCGGTGGCAATGGAGTAACCTAGCACATACCTAGCGGTCGAGGCTACATAGAGAGTATCGCCGCGCACTGCAAAAGTTTCTCCCTGTGTGTCTCTTATCACAGAAGCTCTAGCAGTAAACAAGCGAATAGCTGATGACAGTCTCCCGAACTTTACTTCGTTTTCGCCCCAAGTGACCACGACATCACCAATCACGGTCAGACAAGCGCATCTGGCACAACCATAATATGATTCCGCTGTTGGCTCAACATGCGTGCAGGTTCCGCCATAGCGGTCCCATATACGCAAGGTTCGGTCACGCCCTCGACTCGCGATGTAGTTGCCGGCGACCGCACATCCAATCACATCCAGAGCATGTCCTCTTAGTGTTTTTATGAACCTTCCGCTGTTGACGTCCCATACATCTAGATCTCCCGACTTACGTCCGCCTAAAACGATGCCATCGCCGATAGCGCAACAGGTGATGCTGCTATATGACGGGCTTACTAGCATGGCTTCCTTATAGCCAGTATTGTGGTTCCAGAGCTCGACACCATTCCAGAACCCCGCCGCTATCTTGTCTCCATCAACAGCGATCGCACCGTAAAAGTAGTGATCGCGTGAGTGACCCACCGAGCCGACACACCTCAACGGATCGTATTGTGGTCTACCGTAGCAACTGCTCTCCATGACCTCCTCTCGCTGTTGCACATCTAGAGCTCTGGACATTCTGGGAAGGGATTTAGCAAAGACGAAGGGCCACAAGGCTTTGTTACGTGTCAATTGGAGACACGTCTTAGACGTTAGTCCAAAGGCGTCAAAGTCCTCTTTTCCAAAAAAGGTCAATATATAGCCTAACAGTTCATCTGGGAATCCACTGAGATAGCCTAAGCCCTGACGTCTTTCTACATTGTCAGACAACGGAAAGCACCTGGCAAACACAAGGGACTGCAGGTTCCTATCACAAGTCAATCGCAGACACGTCTTAGAGGCAAATCCAAAGGCACAAAAGCCCTCTTTTCCAACAAAGGTCAGTATGTAATACAGCATCTCATCTGGCAAAACACTGAGAGAGCCCAGTCCTTGGCGTCTGGTTGCATCATCGGTGGATTCAACAGGTCCTTCGTGAGCGTCAGAGGACCCGGTGTGGGTATGTGAAGGTGTTGAGAGTTCAGGTAATCTTTCCATTATAGGTCACTTTGGTTGTTGCTTGGTTGGTTGGGGGATTGCGGCTAGCGGCGTGCAAACGCAGATCCGATGAGGATAATAGCTCCCATCGTTATGACCATTAGCGTTTCTTTGGGGTCTACATGCCGAGGCGCATAGGATGCTGCGTAATCTCTCCAGCTAAGGGGAACAACCTGCAGTTTTTTATGCCTTTCGGAATGGCGCGCCCACACCCAAAGGTTGGGTGTACCTTCTGTTCTAGCGATGAGCGCTGTTCCGACGATGTAACAACGCCTAACGATT
>JAJFMA010000055.1 GCA_021772415.1 Chlamydiota bacterium | reverse complement strand
TTTTCGACCACCCACGTCGCATACCGTGCAAGAGCCGTCTTCGGCATAACTCCATGTAAGGGTCTCAAGTACTCGAGGTGCATCACCGTCGTAAACCAAGGAGACTTTGCATAGACGCCCCATAGAGTCGTAGTGCCACTCACGAAGACAGCCCTGATCATCGGGTTCTAAGAGTGCTTCTAGTTCTGTTGAAGGGGCATCCCGATCCTCGCATAGTAAACGATTCAGGCTGCCTTCCGACGTGATAAAGGGGGACGGTTTACGTAGCTGCCCCGTGACGGCATTGACTCCCCCTCCTACCCAAGGGGATGGGCTCAAGTCTAGGGCTTCGCCCGCTGATGCCGTCAGCAAAGCCCACGACCAAAAAAGAATAGATAGCACTTTTCCCACGACTCCACCTCATAGCATTCTGGGCCCTAAGAGCTTACACGAGAGTTATGCTAAGCTCAAGGAGCATCTATCCTTTCCAAACCGAAGACTTACCACAGATCACAGAGCACACAGAGAAAGAAGACAAGGCAGCTTGCTTCCGTCTCTGTGCGCTCTGGGGAAAGGGGCCGGACCCTGCGATTCATGCGATTCTAAGATCTTTAGACCTTCATGGACTAAATCTCGGAAAATCATGGAGGACATGGAGATCAACATGGAGAACATGGAGGGTCATGTGGGGAACCTATGGCCTTCCTTTCAGAAGCACTGTATCCCGAATAATAAACTAGAGACATGATTATAGAAGTGAATGCATGATGAGAATTTTGAAAGTAACCGGTTGGCGATGAGGGTTTAATGGGAGTCGCTTTGTGAACGATTAACCCCTCCATGCCCTCCATGTTGATCTCCATGTCCTCCATGGTTTTTCGAATTTTAGCATCGGCCACCGTACATAGTACATACGGCGCGCCACACCAAAAGGAGAAGCTAAACGACAATTGTGTTACGTTGAAATTCTGGAAAACACTGTCATCTGGAAGGGAATGGAAAACTCGGCTCGTAGTCCCGTCGCTATGTGCATCTTCGCTGCCTGCCTAATTATATGGGCATCCAGCCACCTTGCGAGCTATTGGCTGCCCACAGGGCTTTTCTTAGGCATTGCCACTGTGTGGCTTGGATCCAAAGCCACGGTTCCAACAGACGAGGAAATCACCGCTATCAACAACGCGATGAAACCCATCGTCAACTGGGTGCTCATCCCCGCCCAGCTGCTTTTCTTTGCGCTGATCTGGCTAACGCTGCGCGCTACATATCCTGACATGGATCCCTCCGGAGAAATGGGTGCTACACTGTTAGGCGAAAACGGCCTTTGGGAGAATGCCCAGCTTCTCTTTCTGCTCTTTGGTATTATTTTCTATTTGAAGTACTTCCTACACCATAGACCGGCGTCGCTGCGGGGACGATGGATGGGTGTTGCCGTGTTCAGCCTACTACTCCTCTTTATCGCTGGGGAAGAGTCAAACTGGGGACAAATATGGCTTCACTTTGAAACCCCAAAGATTCTTGAAATACGGAACATCGAAGGCGAAGCCAACCTGCACGAACTCTCGTTTTCAGGAATCTCCCTCGAAAGCTGGGCAGGCTTTGTCGTCCATTTACTATTACTGCTTTACGGCATTATTTTACCTGTGTGTGCCTACACTATTTCCAACGTTCAAGCTCTATTGGACAAAATACACTGTCCCGTCCCACACGTGAGTGTAGCGCTATTGGCCGTAATCGCCTTGGGAATTCACAATGAATGGGTTATCTCAAGTCTTCTTCAGCTCCCCAGCCCCGCCTTCGTTTGGGATGCTAGCGAGTTGCGCGAAACAATCCTCTATTTCATGCTAATGGTAGGAGCTATGTACAGCACAAGACGCTGGCGCATAGCAGGACGGTATACGAGGCCTATACAAACGTGAATATTGTTATCGTAGGTGCCGGCGATGTCGGCATGTACATAGCGGCAACGCTATCGAAGGAAGAGCACAACGTCATCCTCGTCGATCAAGACGGAGGACGGCTTGAGCAGGCTTCTTGGCAAATCGATGTCGCCACACGTCGTGGCTCCGCTACCGATTGGCAACTTCTCGATGAGCTGCTTGAGCTTGGCCCCGATGTCTTCATCGGTGTCACCGACAACGACGAAACAAACTTGGTGGCCTGCTCGATTGCAAAGAACCTAGGATACCCCAGAACAATTGCACGCCTCAGAAGCACGCGTTATTTCAACAGAACACGCCTAGATTTCGGACGCGTTTTCGATGTCGATGCCTTCGTCGGTCCAGAGCTCCTTGTCGCTCATGACATCCTTAAGTACATTATGCGCCCCGGTTCGCTAGCAGTCGAAAGTTTCGCCCACGGCGCCGTCCAACTACGTACGATCGTCGTACCCAAAATATGGCGACACGACGGCGAGGCTCTCAGCCAACTCTACCTTCCTCCAGGCCTCATGGTCGGCTTAATCCGCCGCGTTACGCTATCTGAGACTGAAGAGAAACACGAAGTCATTTTTCCGCACGGAAATGACCACATTCTCCCCGGGGACGAAGTTACGTTCATTGGAGAGACACAAGCGATAGCCGAGATTCCTCATTTTTTTAAGGCCCAGCAGCATCCCATTCACTCGGTAGTCATCATCGGCGGGAGCCTTACAGCACAAAATCTCTCGCACTTACTCACTCCTCAAGGCGTCGCGATCCGCATCATTGAAAAGGATCTTGAGCGTTGCTCGCTGCTATCAGAGCAACTTCCTGATTGCACCATCATCAACCACAGCGGCACGGATTTGGACTTTCTGCGTTCCGAAAAGGTTGGTCGTGCCGACCTCGTTGTCGCTGCTACAGAAAGCGATGAGGTTAATATCCTCTCAGCTCTGCTCGCCAAAGAGCTCGGATCCCCCAATGCTATGGTCCTGCTTTCTAGTACCGCCTACACTCCCGTCGTCGCAAACCTCGGAATCACTCATGTTGTCTCCCCGCGTGTTAGCGCTGCCAACAAGATTCTGTCGCTGACGCTATCCAAGCAAGTATCCACGGTAGTATCGCTCTACGACAACCAAGCAGAGATTGTCGAAATCAACGTCTCCATGAAAGCGAAGGTCGCCGGCATCCCCCTGGCGGAACTAGGCCCTTTGCTCCCCAAGGACTTTCTAATTGCGATGATTCAAAACCGAGGGCGGATCATGATCGCTAACGGCAACCACATTATTTCCCCAGGGGATACCGTCATTGTCATCTCACATCCACGCCATCTAAGACACCTAGAGAAGATTTTCTAAGTATGCTATTTCGCGACATCTTCAAATTCCTCGGAGTCTACTTCTTCGCTTTTGCTGGGGCACTAGTGGTTCCCTTGTTCATAGCAATCTATTTTCAGTTCATTGCCTCACCTCTAGAGCACCCTCAGCCACACACCACAGCAACGTTTCTTGCAACCATAGGAATATGCCTTGTCACAGCGTCGGCGTTTACCTTAATAGGTCGCAAAGCGCGTGGACAACTATTTTTGCGTGAAGGCCTCGCCGCCGTCGTCTTGATTTGGGTGCTCTCGCCGTTAATAGGTGGGCTACCGTTCTATCTAAGCGACACGTTAAAGAGCCCGTTTCAATCCTACTTCGAAGGGGTATCTGGGCTGACAACGACTGGCGCGACGACGATGATTGGCAAGCGCTTCGACCAAGTCACCGGCGAAGAGATACCCCTCGAACGTGTGATTCCAGGCGTCTATGACACCAAATACGCTTTCTACGGCACCATCGACCCTATTATAGACCCCGTTACAGGAGTGGAACAATTCCATGGCATAGAGGCCGTCAGCAAGGCTCTGCTCTTTTGGCGCTCGATGATGCAGTGGCTTGGAGGCATGGGCATCGTAGTCCTGTTCGTCGCCATCTTACCAGCCTTAGGGGTGGGCGGCAGAATCCTTATCCAAGCAGAGATGCCGGGACCAATCAAAGATACGTTCACGCCTCGGATCAAAGAGACGGCGATGCAGCTATGGAAGATCTATATGGGTCTCACCCTCATACAATTTGCACTGCTACGTTGGACAAACCCCAGCATCGACTGGTTCGAAGCCATCACCATCACCTTCTCCACGCTTTCGACGGGAGGTTTCAGTACAAAAAACAGCAGTATAGGCTCCTTCCAAAGTGCTTCCACAGATTGGGTTATCATCATTTTTATGCTTCTTGGAAGCCTCAACTTTTCGCTCTATTTCCACGCCCTGAGAGGTAAGATTTATCGTGTCTATGAACCCGAGTTTCTTATCTATGCCATCATCCTTATCTGCACATGCTCCTTCGCCACCTACCAGCTGATAGGTGTCGAAAATATTTTGCTCACTGGAGAAGATGCCGGCGCGTTCACATTTGGGGAAGCATTCCGCTACGGCACCTTCCACATGGTGTCAGCACAGACCTCTACGGGCTTTGTCACGACCGATTACGATATGTGGCCCTTCCCTGTCCAGAGCTTAATGCTCATTGTGATGTTCCTTGGAGGCATGTCCGGATCTACCGCAGGTGGTATGAAGGTTGCCCGTCCCTACATGCTCTTTCGCATCCTTCAAACACGGGTCGAGTCGATGTTTCGTCCTGCAGCAGTACGTCGCATACACCTCGGAGCTAGCGAGGTTGATACAGGCGTTGCCATCACCGTCCTCTGCTTTTTCCTTACCCTCGTGACTTTCACTGTTTTAGGGACTTTTCTCTATGTCTGCGACGGTATCGACCCCGAAACGGCTATCAGTCTCACTACCTGTATGATAAACAACATCGGCATAGCCTTCCGCATGGACGGCCCCACAGAGTCGTGTGCATTCCTAAGCAACATCAGCCTGATGACTTCCTGCCTGTGGATGTTCCTGGGACGTTTGGAGTTCTTCGCCATCCTCGTGATTCTTGTGCCTGCCTTCTGGCGCGAGAATAGCTAATCTTCCTACGTTGAACTGGCACGAATCATCGAACAGCAGTAAAATGCCTCATTAGCAAGGAAAAACACCGGTTAACATGCGCAGCTATCAGCTAGACCTTGTAGACAGCTCATCTTTGGACAGCATTCTCGAGCAACTTTCTGTCTTTAACATTACGCTTCTCTATGCCACTGAGGACCCGGACTCGGAGAACGCACAATTGGTGTTTTGTCACGAGAGCAGCCAGCCTCTACCTGATTTTCTTGCAGATGCCAGACCTTTACAGCTGGAAACCACCATAGATTGGGAAGCGCAGTGGACACTCAGCGAACACTATCGCGCAGGCTATGTCTATATCCCCAACACAAACCTTCGTATGCGTCCTGGACCTGGATTTGGAGACCTCACACACCCCACGACATTACTGGTTTTGGAGCTAATGGGTGAAGGAATTAAAGGACGTAGCGTCCTTGATGTGGGCTGTGGCAGTGGGGTTCTATCACTTGCTGCACACGCCCTGGGCGCCTCGCATGTGATGGGCACAGACATCGACCATGATGCCCTTAAGCATGCTCATACTAATGCGGTCCTCAATGGCCTAGAGAATGAAGTTAGCTTTTGTCTACCCAACGATCTGGATATTTCCAACCTTGACAGGCCTTTACTCCTACTCAACATGACGTTTGGAGAGCAGAAAGTGGCCCTAGAGCAACTGAGCCCTATTTTACCCGAGACCTCGCAGATTATCTCCTCAGGCATCCTGACGGACCAAGCGAAAGAATACTTGGAGTTCACAAAAACACTAGACTGGCACTGCATTGAATCACGTGAAAGCGACATTTGGTCGGCGTTCCGTTTTAAAGTCCTGTGAGATCATTTACTCACTCAGCCAGCTCATAACCCAAAGTTTGTAAATAAATATTCGAGGCCCGAAGGGCCAGCTTATGATAGCCCCACCCTGCCGGGTGGGGCTACAATGAGTCGTCCCTTGGGGCCTCATGAAGACGTACATCTATTTGGTGCGCCTGCGAGCCTTCTTGACAGTCCCTATAGGACTTGAAGTAGCCTTTAACGCCTGCCTAGGACGTAGTCCTAGGCTAAGTAGATGTCGGCGCTACGCGCCTGAAGAAGGGAGCAGAGGGGATTGCTTGGCCAAGAGTATGAAAGCCACAGAAAACTCACTCAGAACCTTTGTCAGGCTTGCAAGGGCATGAACCGTCACTGCCGCTGCTCTTACATCCGCCTCCCTCACCGCCACGACCGTAGTCGGTGATGTAGAATCCAGATCCTTTAAAATGAAGACCTGCTCCGCCTCCGGGGCCACGCGCAAGAGCCTCTGCACCGCATTTGGGGCATTTTGTCTTAGGGGCATCACTAATTTTGTGAAAGATTTCGGCATGCTCTCCACATGCTGTGCAGCGATACTCATATGTAGGCATTATATCTTATCTCCTGTGTTACTGAAGGAGGTGCGTTGTCAAACAACGCACCTCCACAGGGCTAGGGCTGGGTATTAAAACGAAGGGGGCGGGCTTACATCATGCCCATGCCACCCATACCGCCCATGCCACCCATACCGCCCATGCCGCCCATGCCGCCCATGCCGCCCATCATCGATGGATCCATAGCAGGAGCTGCTTTCTTGGGCTCAGGCTTGTCGGTAATCATGCATGCTGTCGTCAAGAGCAGTCCTGCGATTGAAGCCGCATGGTACAGAGCGCTCTTAGTTACAAGCACAGGATCCACGACACCGGCTTTCACGACATCACAGAATTCATCTGTGAGGCCGTTGTAACCAAAGTTACCTTCTGCTTCGTAGATCTTTTCAGCAATGAGAAGACCTTGCTTACCGCAGTTGTTGGCAATCGCCGTAGCAGGCTCAAAGACAGCTTTCTCGATGATAGCAGCGCCCACGCGCTCGTCACCTTCAAGCTTCAGCTTCTTCAGTGCCTTAACAGCACGTAGAAGAGCGACACCACCACCAGGAACAATCCCTTCTGTGACAGCAGCACGCGTTGCATGTAAAGCATCTTCAACACGCGCCTTCTTTTCCTTAAGCTCGGTCTCTGTAGCAGCACCGACGTTAACGACAGCAACACCACCTACGAGTTTCGCTAGGCGCTCTTCTAGTTTTTCCTGCTCGTAGCTCGACTTCGACTCGGCAATCTGTGCTTTGATCTGAGCTACACGCTGCTGAACAAGCTTGTGGTCACCAGCGCCGTCGATAATCGTAGTGTCTTCCTTGGAGATTTTCACGGTCTTTGCTTGACCAAGAACCTCAGGACCGGCTTCCTCGATCTTCATACCGAGTTCTTCGGTCACCACGGTGGCTCCCGTTAGGATCGCAATATCCTGCAGCATGGCCTTACGGCGATCGCCAAAGCCCGGAGCCTTAACAGCACAAAGCTGTAGCCCACCTTTAAGCTTGTTCACAACGAGTGTCGCAAGCGCGTCACCATCGATGTCTTCAGCAATAATAAGAAGAGGCCTGCTAGCCTTTTCCATGGTTTTCTCAAGAATAGGCACAAGCTCTTTCGCCGCCGACAGCTTCTTATCCACAATCAAGATGCTTGCGTTCTCGAACTCTACAGACATGTTCTCGGGGTTAGTGATGAAGTAGGGCGATACGTAGCTCTTATCGAACTGCATGCCCTCAACAACTTCAAGTGTTGTCTCGAGGCCTTTAGCTTCCGCAACGCTGATGATCCCGTCCTTACCGACTTTATCCATGGCATCGGCGATGATCTGGCCAATTTCAGGATCGTTGTTCGCAGAAATGGTCGCAATATGCTTCACATCACCCGCAGTGTTTACAGGCTGTGCAAGCTTATCCAGCTCTTTAGCGATGACGTCTACAGCCTGGTCAATGCCACGCTTAAGGCTCATCGGATTGCATCCTGCAGTCACGTTTTTAACACCAGCATTGTAAATAGCTTCCGCCAAAACAATCGCTGTCGTGGTTCCATCACCGGCAACGTCGGATGTCTTAGATGCCACTTCTTTAACGAGTTGGGCACCCATGTTCTCGAATTTGTCTTTGAGAGAAATTTCTTTCGCAACGGTGACACCGTCTTTAGTCGATAGAGGACTCCCAAACCCAGTATTGATGACGACATTACGTCCTTTCGGGCCCAAGGTCACTTTTACTGCTTTAGCGAGAGTTTTCACTCCACGAGCAATCGCCTTCAGGGCGGACTCTTTAAATTGTAACATTTTAGCCATGTTTCACTTAGCTCCTAATTCCACGTGATTCTAGGGTCTACGACAGCACACCTAGTACGTCGTCTTCGGAAATAATCAAGTACTCATCATCCTCAGATTCAGGATGCTTGATCTCTGTACCGGCGTACGAAGAAAACAGAACGCGATCACCAGTTTTCAGACTCACGGGATCGTGCTTGCCTTCGTCGTCAGTTTTGCCAGGGCCTACAGCAATGACTTCTCCTTCACGAGGCTTTTCTTGTGCCGTGTCGGGTAGGTAGATACCACCCTTAGTTGCAACGGCTTTGGATCGCTTAATCAATACGCGTTTGCCGAGAGGCTTCACTTTAACAGCCATATTCCGTACTCCTCTTATCTGATCGATAGTGACATTTCCGTTGAAGTGGGCCTAGGTTGCTCCATCTCCAACATTTACAACATTTGAAGGAGTAATTGTAGCGCCCAAAATCGATTTCCGTCAAGGGAAGAACATACTTTTTTAGCAGATTCATGTTTTGAGTGCCAAAATAGAGACCTGGCGGAAAATTTGCCCTTCACGGCATCCTAACCCACACATTAGGAGGCCCCGTGAAAATCTATGTCCACCCGCGCTGTTCAACCTGCAAAAACCTTATCAAGTGGCTCGATGCTCACGATTTGAGCTACAGCAGCATCGATATTCTAGAGACCCCGCCTAGCAAAGCAGAGCTCAAGCAGATGCTCGTCCATGTAGATGGCCAACTTCGCAAGCTATTCAATACGTCGGGACAGCTCTACAGAGAGCTAAGCCTTAAAGACAAGCTGGCTTCCATGAGTGAAAAGGAAGCGTTTGAACTACTTAGCTCCGAAGGCATGCTCATCAAGCGTCCCTTCGCCCTTGGCGACGATTTTGGACTTGTCGGCTTCCGCGAAAAGGAGTGGGAAGCGCTCAACCTCTAAAACTCTTTAGCGCCACTCACTGCAGCCTGCTGGCGATTCTGCGTGCGCTCCACGGCAGGTAGAACAATACCGCGGCACTCTCCGAAGCCGATTTTAGGTAGCCCTTCTTTTTGAGCATAGGCGCGCATAATCACCTCATCGCCATCTTGAAGGAAACCACGCACGCTTCCGTCTGGAAGCTGATTTTTTTGCATACCGGGCAGAGAGTGCTCAAGCAGGCATCCGCGTGTTTCCTGCGGTTCGCCAGAGATTGTCCCACTCCCAAAGAGATCTCCAGGTTGCAGGTTGCAGCCCGCAACGCTGTGCTGAGTGAGCATTTGTGCGATAGTCCAATAGAGATTCTTTAGGTTGCTGCGACTGATCTGCACAGGTTCAAGGCCCTGTTCACGCATGGTCTCCGAGCGCAGAAAAACCTCGACAGTGACGTCAAAAGCCATGGACTCGCCACCCACAAGGTAGCTTAAGGTATCGGGATCTCCCTCTTGGCGAGGGGGACCAACAACGCGGTAGGGCTCCAGAGCATCGAGAGTCACTATCCAGGGGCTGATGGAGGTAGCGAAGTTCTTGCTGTTAAACGGTCCTAAAGGCGCTATCTCCCACTTCTGTATGTCACGAGCGGACCAGTCGTTAAGGATCACCAAACCGAAGAGATGCTCACGGGCATCTTCGATTGCAATGGGGGCGCCTTGGGCGTTACCTGTGCCAACAAAGACTCCCATTTCCATTTCGTAGTCGAGACGTCCAGTGGGGATGTGTACAGGCTCCTGTTCCGGAGGTTTCACCTGCCCCCAAGGGCGGATCACATCGGTGCCGCTAATGACAACGCTACTCGCCCGGCCGTGATAGGCCATCGGCAGGTGCCGAAACGCGGGGACCAAGGGATTTTCCGGTCTAAATACCTTACCACAGTTATACGCATGCTCGCGGCAGGTGTAGAAATCTGTGTAGTCGCCGATGCGTGCCGGCAAGTGCATGCTTACAGAGCTTTGTGACAGCAAGAGGCGCTCGCGTAACACAGCGTCATCACGAAGGCTAGTGTTTTTAACATCGAGCAGTGCAAGCAGTTCTCCTCGCACCGCGTGCCATGCCGCAGGACCAAGAGCCATAAAGGCATTTAACGTCGGCTGACGTAGCGCGTGCATGATCTCACTATCGACAGCAATCAAACCCTCTTCCGCACAGGCGCGAAGATCCAAAACCTCGTTGCCGATAGCAACACCCACGCGTGGAGCTGGATCGTTTGTCGTAGAGAAGACACCATAAGGTAGGTTGTGTATAGGAAACTCCGAATCCTCATTCTGAGCACTCTCAACCCATGTTGATACAGCCAAAAGCGGAGTGGCACAAAGCGTTCCAAGGACAAGTAAAAACGCACAGGTAAATGTCGACATCGAAACCTCCTAGGGCAAGCCGTGGCATCATTAAAGGCACTCGTTCTACCACATGCTATAGAGCGCTGTCACACCTTTTTCGCGATACCAAGGCGTAGCTACGTCCCAAAGAAATGAAGGGCCAGGAACCCAGTCGGGATTTAAACCTTTCAGAAATATTCGGAAATCACTGGACACTTCCTCGTACTCTCTAGCGGTCTGTATCGACTGTGCTTTTGCTCGGCTGCGCTACATACCGAGGAATTACACCCAACAGCTTGTCGTCCACTTCCCATCGATGATTTGTCGAGCAGTGAAAGGCACCATGATCGGCCAACCGCTCCTGACTGTCCTCATAAGGTATGGAACCATCAGCCCTCACAGCACCAACAGATGTATGTCGCCCGTGGCAATAGACGCGCTGGACCCCGCAATGGTGCTTAAGAAAGCGTATATAGGCATCGCGTAAACGACGTTCTCCTCCCGTATCATATCCCATGATTTCCGCTACACTGTGCTGATCCTTCCCAAGATGGTAGACACCGTTCACATAGTTGATGTGAAGTTCATTGCCATTTCGATATACCGCGGGCACAAGGTGCACCTTAAATCCCCGCTCCTTTAGCTGCGCTGCCATGCCGTCGACAAGCGGAGCCTCGACTTTTGCTGTCCTTACTGCCGATTCGAGATAGTTCTCAAATAAGGACTCCTCATCATCTGTCAAAGTTCCACTTTTCAAATGGGCTTGTAGGACCTTTGCACACACGCGGTGATCCTGAAGAATGATATGCCCTCCAGGTAAAGCTGCCACACTCATGTCGATGTGAAATCCGATTTGAGGAAGGTCCATACTGCCTCCGTCCAACAAAATGATGGTCTCTTCCTGGAAGTCATTTTGCAGCATCTCTCTAGCAATTTGAAGCTCAGCGTAGACCTCACGACACGCCGCTGGCTGCTTGCGCCTTCCTCGCGGGATATAGCCCTGGTCAATAAGTTGTGTATAATCGTCATATCTAAAGAGATTACGTCCTTGCCCGCGCTTCAATAGTTTAGCCACCTTTGCCGCACGACGTTCGCGTAGATGCTTCATCCAACCAGCATTGTATCTCTCTGGGTCGCTAAAGATGGGTCGGAGTTGTAACCATGTAGCTACGGCATTGTGAGCGCCCATAAGGTAGATGCGCTTTCCATTTAGGCATGCGGCGATAACATTCCCTCCTTCAAAATAGGAGTGCGCCTCACGCGTTCTACGAGACTTATGCTCAATTATCGATAGATCATTAGAACTGATTTGAGAGTAGTCGTGGAAGTAGCTGTTATCAAAATCGGGGTGCGATTGCATTGACACTGAGCTCTTGCCATCCCATCCCACCAGTCTTTTATACAAAGGATACCAACTGTAGGAACTCTGCCTTGGGTACATGGTGACCTGACTGCCTATTTGCACACAAATGTCCCTAGGCCAGCGGTCTCCCGCTAATGCCGGATTCACTTTATATCCCTCGAGTTTTGCCACCTCTAGTGTTGTAGAAAGAAGGCTGCTGGACCCGCAGGAAACCCCAAGTTGCGACAACGTCCAAAAGGGAACTTCTTCAGCGGCATCACTCCAGCTATAGGGGGCTATAGGAGGCCCCGAAAGAAGTGACCCGACGAGCATTTCCCATTCATCTCGCATCTGTTGTGGGCGCACCCGCAGCCTGAAGGGCGACTCTTTCCATATGGAGATAAATAGGTCGTCGATGAGAGAAGAAATGCATTCCCTATGCCTCCACAGCTGCGCTTCACGCTCTTGGGCATCACTGCATAATGGCTTTAGCTTGCTTTCCACAACCCGCATCATCCGACGCACCGTGGGATCTATCTCCCCAAGCTTGACGAGAGTACGTGTAGCGCAGTTACTCATATCGTCATCGACGGCTATACCGGCACCATGAACGAGTAGTAGCTGTTCCACGATATGGAAGTAATAGGGCGTTTGATAGATAGACTCAGGACGCCTGATATCGGTGAGTATAGGCCTAAAGCCCATGACAAGCTTACTCAACGGTTCGAGGCGCTTGCCCATCCAGCTACGATAAAAACGCCCTAACTCATCGATGGTGTGCTTTAAGCGGTAGCAAGAACCTCGCACCACCCACATATCATCGCAGGATCTATAGCCACTGTATTTGGAGAGTACACCCTTGCCGTGGACAAGGCTGCTAATCGCGGAAAATTGACGACGCAGCCAATCATAGCCCTCATTTCCCTTATAGTCGCTCGGGTCCTCCAATCGCAGATAGCGAGGAAGCAGCTTGGCGTCCGGAATCAGAATTGATACCGAAGAAGGTGGGATTGTAGAAGAATCCGAACTATCTAGCACACTTTTCCAATCAACAAATTAAATCTTAAAGGATAATATTATCAATAAGCACTATCTAAAGTCAACTATTAAATATCATATATAACAACACCTCCATCTTTAAACATCATCAACCCACATGTTCATGGTGAAGGTAGGCGTAATAGAAATCATGTACGTTTTTATGAGGTGCGAAGAGCGTGTAAAGAAACTGGTGGTGATGACGAAATGACTATTATCCCACATGAGCTCGCACATGTGCCGGCGGCCTGAAAGGCCAGCAAGATGTTTAGCCACGGCCGTAGCCCGGGGTAAAGGTCAAAATACATTGTGAGCCCTGCAGAGAGTGACCGGGAACCTCAGTATGTTCATTTTTTCGAGCCCAACGGGCTCAGATAGTACAGCCCAGGGCAACGCCCTGGGTAAACGTGAAAGACAATTTGCACCCTGAAGGGGTGCGATCTGATGAAGGATTTTAATGTCCTAAAAATAGGAGTCAATCCCCTCCAAGCTGTTGTGGGAGCTCTTGTTTGGATATTGTGCCCGTTTCGGTCGCACCCCTT
>JAJFMA010000054.1 GCA_021772415.1 Chlamydiota bacterium | reverse complement strand
TTGATATCGGCGGTATCATCACACACCATTACCCCTACGAGGAATTTGAGAAGGGTTTCGCTGCTATGGCCACAGGAGAATCCGGCAAAGTTATTCTGGAGTGGTCGTAGCGTTAGCGATGTTGTTCATTCGGTGGTGATTGTAGGCAGAGGCATGCGTCAGAAAAATCACCACCGAAACACATACTCAAGTTTCGACATTTTAATGTTACATTTTTTTGCGACGTATTTTCAGATCCAAAGAGACTGTAAAGAAATAGGCGTGGTCTTAGGTTTAATTCATAAGCTTCAAGCAACCAATGATATACATCGATAGCGCGAGTCCTCGAGTGCCATGAGCGCTCCGCGCCGCCTTTTTGGAGTTCGTAGACGTGAAAAATGCCTTTGAGGAGTCTCTGTAGATGATTGCTTTGGCGACGTGGCACAGCAGAAAGCTCTTTGGAATCATTAGCATTTCCAAACAAGGAGTCACGAACACTAGAATAGGCCTGTGAGGTACATGTAGACGCTAAAAGGCGGCGCAGAGCGGCGCACTCCATGGTCCTCGCTGCGCTCGCGCTATAGGGAATCTACGTAGTTAAACATTAGCGAATTAAGAAGTATTTCGAGTTTGCTCCTCTATTTCTTTACACTCTCGAAGGACCGACTTCATATTGCTTAAGTCCTCTCAAGAAATAATCTATTCCGTAGCCCGAAGGGCCAGCTGACGATAGATTATAAGACGGCCCGTCGGGCCTTAGAACCAACGAGAATCGAGTCTATGCCTCGATGGTGATCTTCCCTGATCGAGATCGATGACTTAGCGATGTAGGTTACGGCATCTGTTACGCGGCAAAACCCATCAGTCTCACAGACTGAAGCTCATTGGAGTTAAAGTCGGGAACAACTTTGGTTGCGACATCGGAGAACCCTGCCAGTTGGTCACCGTCGGTACCCATCGCTTTCATTGCATAGCCGGCCATCACATAGGCGTTGCCTCCCATGCCTGCGGCTGCGGCTTGATCAAGCAGCTGGGCTGTTTCGCTACCGAGCAGGCCTTCGACGTCTCCCCCCATAAGAGAATTAAGCGATCCTAGCATAACCCCTGAAAGTTCCTGTGGTGACGCGTTGCCGTTGGCAATAGCACGCAACAAACTTAAGAGTTTCGTCACTTGCGCTTTGAGCTCCGCTTCTTCGTCTCCGCTTTCATCAAGCTCAGCGGCGCGTTTAGCGGCTTGAGCGCTAATCTCTGCAGTTGCTATAGAGGTACCCGCATTACGCGAGCGCACACGAGCACCCTTCTCAGCCCTACTGCCTACGCTTGCACGGCCACCAACAAGACCTGGCAGAAGCCCATCGATATCAGCGACTTCTCCCAAGAGACCTTGTAGGCCAATATCCTCTACTACCCCTGAAAGAGGCTGCGCGAGCATATTAAAGAGCTCACCATCCATTGGTAAGCCTTTTTGGAGCTCCAGCAAGAAGTCATTTTGATTGGAAAGCATATCCATAAAAAGGAGCCCTCCAGACATCCCTAGCATGGGACCAAACTGCTCCATAAGTGGAAATATCGTTTCTAAAGCAACTGACCCACCTACCATCTGTAGCAGTGCCTCAGGCTGTTCGAGAAGTCCGTCCATAAAATTTCCGACATCTAAAGTGTCGTATAGCTGATCCATAATCTCTCTAAATTGAAACGTATCGAGAAGCCCAGAGCGCTCAAGGTTGTCAGCAAGACCGTTGACATTGAAAATGTCAAAAATCCCTCCAAGAAACCCACCAAAGACACCCATGACGCCGCCAACAACCGATGATATAGCGCCGCCAATCGCTCCTATGGCGCCACCTATCGCACCACCTATGGCGCCACCTATGGAACCAAGTACTCCGCCGCCACTCTTTTTTTCCGCCTTTTTTTCAGCTCTTTTCTGGCGCGCTTTTGCCGCCTGCTCCCGATCGGTTCCTGTGTAGAGATACTTTTGTTTCAACAACTCGCCGTCATTCATTGTCTCGAGAAAGTTTTGCAAGTCAATGATGACTTCAGCAATTTTGGCTAGATACGCCAGTAGAGATTCCTTAGCAGGGCCTTCGGGGAGACCTTTGAGAGCAGCCTGCCCCATGCTCTTTTGATTTCCGAGCATCTCAATGCTGTTGACGAAGATCTGCGCGTTTTGTTCCGCGGGTGAGGCCGTGGGATTTACGGCTCCTGGATGGGTAGGGAGAAGCCCTTGCAATTCATTTGTTGGGGAAAGTTCAATGGAATCGAGAGTATTTTGCGCTAGAGCCGACGCATTCGCCAGCTGGTCTATGGTCTGTTTGACGCCTAAAAGGTCGGGGTTACTTGCCACCGAGTCCCCTGAGATCTTCGTTGCAAGCTCATGAGGTAGGGTTGTATTCCATCCTACTTTAGTTGCTTTAGCACTTTCGAGGTTCCCTTTCACAAGTTCATTGACGGGGGTGTTTGATCTCCCCGGCATCATCGCGGGTTTGTCAGCTCTCACATTTGCAAGATAGCCGAGATCGATACCTGCTTCCGATTCATTGGAAACCTGTAGGCTATCACCAAAACTGGCGATCTGTTTCGTTTCTGAGACCGCTGACTGGCCTGCGATCTTCTCAATATCCTCTTTAGACTCAATTCCAGATCTAAGAGCGGGATCAATAGACTGCGATCCATCACCCTCTACTGGTGTGGACATACTTCACCTCCAATTATAGTCTTTTATGATCATTTACGCGCCTCTTACGGCATAAACATTTCAACATCACAACTGTATTATAACATATATAAATTATTTAAAATTAATATGATACAAATACAAACGAAATAGATATCGAGGTCTTAAACGGGTAGATGTTCGCGCGAAAGCGCCAAAGTGGGGACGTAGACCAATCCTGAGATTTCTCCACTGTTTTTAGATTTCTACAGTACTAGCGCGTGAACCTACACCTAAACGGACTGCATTAATGGAGATAAATGATGGCTGACACTGCCGCCCAGTTCAGGGATAACGTCTCTGGCAGCAGCTGATGTGTTGCTGAGAGCTTCAGAGCTCGTTCCAAAGGCACTAAGCATGTTCTTCACCATCATATCGGTGTCACCACGCTCTCCGGCTTGGGCTGCTAGACGAAGGCCGCCCGCCATATCTCCTCCCATCACGGCAGTGAGGTCTCCGCTAGAAGCGATTTTCCCAAGCCTAGCTGTCAGATCTCCGGCGATTTGGTCTGGGGACACGTCACCACTCGCGATTTTGCGTAGCAGTGACAGTAACTTTTGGAGCTGCGCCTTGAGATCGACCTGCTCCTGTTCTTCACCGTCAATCTCGGCGACGTGCTTGCTGACTTGGGCTGCGGCACTAGAAGATACAGACGCTGTTCCGGCATTACGTGAACGGGAGCGAGGCTTATCCCCTTTTGAGCTACCCGTTTTGTCATCGTCACGTGCAAAAATTGTTTCGGTTCCTATTAGATCGTTCATGGGGCTATACATCTCGAGCCACTGCTTGACAATACCTCCCACTATAGGAAGGCCCTCCATGGTTTCCCTCATGAAACTAGGCTCGCCAGTATACATAGACAAGCATGCCAAATTCGAAGTCACTGTCATCATAGTAGGGATCACTATTGGAGCAAGCGCACCCCCTGATATAACTATAGCTGCAAGACTCGCAGTCATGAGAGCCATGGCCATGGGGTCCTTTACAAGCGGCCCCAGACCCAAGCTTTCTATAAGACCTCCCGCAATAGGCAATTCCATGACAAAGTCTCCAAGATCTGAGGTGAGCCCACCGAAATCTAGAAGCTTCGTAATACTATCGAGGATATCACCTAGCCCTAGTGCCTCGAAGATATCACCGAAAATCGCTCCAAGGATTCCTCCTTTATTCTCCGCTTCTTCCTTTTTTTTACGATACTCATCTAGTTTCGATTCCGTGATTTGGTAGTCGTCTTGCGCCCCTGCAGCATCAAATTCACTAGACTTAGCAATGCCCTCATCCATGTTGGCTAAGAACTCTTCAAGGTTCCGTATGGCATCTGATATAGCGGATAGAAAAGCGTTTATCGAGTCCTTAGGCGGTCCCGCAGGCATTGAGTCTTGGTGCGCTGTGATGATACCTTCCTGATTTTTTAACACTGAGAGCTGATTATGCTTCATTTGTGCATTCGCTTCGTTAGCGGTTGCAGTAGCACTGATGGGTCCTGGCCCGGTAGGAGGAGGCTTTTCCAGATCTTTCGGTTTAACCTGTGAGACATTCTCTAAATAGCTACGGGATAGCTCTGAGACGTTGGCGACTTTAGCGATTGTCTGCTTCAGTCCCTCAATTTCCTCGCTATTGCCCATAAGGCCAGCCTTGATGATCATCTGAAGGTTCTCGGGTAGCTCGGAAACGAGATCTTTGGCTACGACGCCGGCGTTACTGATGTCGGCGTCAAAGAGATCACTGACATCGCCACCTTTTCCTGGAGCTAGTGTTGGTGCTCCTGCTTCCAAACTTGAGAAGTAGGCAAGCTCGTCACTTTCGGCCACCTGTTCAGCGACTTCTACGCTATCGGTGTGTGCGTTAAGCAGCTCATTGACGTCAGTGCGCTCCTCAACGAGCTCACCGGTCTCTTCCGCGACCTCACCAAGCCCTTGATAGAGGGAGTAGTCCACAGACCCAAATCCGCCACCATCGATTGAACCAGACATAATCACCTTAATCTAAAATATAGACAACTAAGGTTTATTGTATAAAACCCTACTAATACATTATACCATATATTTAATTGTTTATAAATAACTAGGATGTATTAAAAATAGTATATAGCGATATTTTCAGCTCGTACATGTTCACGGGGTAGGCAAATCTATTCTCTCGATTCGAATTTACAACGAAAAGTGGACCCATCTATAGGGGCGAAGCTCCGACAGCTTTACAGCCTAGGGCGCAAGCCCCAGGTAGGTAGAAAAAGTATTCTAAGCTCTGAAGAGAGTGTAACGACATTGGTGGCGGTGACTAAATAATCATTATCCCACATGAGTTCGCACATTTTCCGGCGGCCTGAAAGGCCAGCAAGAT
>JAJFMA010000053.1 GCA_021772415.1 Chlamydiota bacterium | reverse complement strand
TCTTATGATAGCCCCACCCGGAAGGGTGGGGTAAGATTCAAAAGAAATCTGAGGCCTGTAAGGCCGACTCGTGACTCCATAAGCGGTTCATGAGTATCTGTGAGCCATGAGTCGGCCTTACAGGCCTCCGGAATTTTCTATGCTTCACCCCACCCTCCCGGGTGGGGCTACAATGAGTCGCCCCTTCGGGTCTCATGAAAAATCAACGATTGCTCAATCGATCTCGGGATTACTTTACACTCTCTACAGGGCTCAGGACGTGTTTTTACCTTTACCCCGGGCTGCGCCCGGGGCTATACATTTTGCTGGCCTTTCAGGCCGCTGCAAAAGGGGGCGTGACTTGCGAGGTTTGCTCTTTGCTGACTTCCTCTGCGACTCTGCTTTTCCGCGCCTCTGCGATGAAAATTTGACACACACTAGCCACCTGCCAACCTTCAAACCAGCTTGGCGAAATCGGCCAAAAGCGTTAAGCTGGGGGAGCCTACCTTTTGGAGCTCCCTATGCTTGCGTGCTTGATTTTCAAAGACTTCTATGTAGAAGTCGCCGCCTTGTCCTCCCCATCCTTGGCGCTGTCTTTGCCATCGTTGGTGGTTTTGGATGACGCCGTCACCCCGCATGTTTTGGGGGGCGGCAGCGAAGCACGTGCTGCAGGCGTCAGCCCTGACATTACCGAGCTGGAAGCACGCGCCCTTTATTCTGATGGGGTCTTTTGTACACTCCCTCAAAGCGTTATTGACGATGCCCAGACCAACATCCTTGAGTGCCTCGACAGGTTTTCTCCTTCTATCGAAGTGCTGGGACCGAGCTGCTACCTTGTAGATCTTGGAATCTCATCCGACACCAAAACGCATAGTTTGGCTAAGAAACTCATCAGCGCTTTCGCTCCGCAACATCATATCAGTGTGGGGCTAAGTGCCGTCCGTTTTGTTGCTAAGGTTGCCGCGACAAAATCGGCGAGATCCACCTACACATTCTTAGCCATCGGAGAAGAACGCGCCTTCCTATCGCGCCAGCGTATTACGTGCTTGCCTGTCGACGCTGAAACACTGCGGCGTCTCGATCTTTTAGGTATCGAGACCCTTGGCGACCTCACACTCTTGCTTCCCGAGCGCCTTGTCGACCTTTTCGGAGCTTCTGGAAATCTGATGGCTTCTTTGGCACGTGGCGAAGATAGCTCGTTGATGGTTGCGGAGGCTATTGAGGCGCCGCTCGAAGTTTCTGGAAACTTTGATTTTCCAGAAGAAGACGGAAGTGTATTACTTAATGAGTTCACGGTAGCTGTTGAAAGCCTTTGTCAACAGCTCACCGCCCAGCATCGCTTGGCTACACGCATGACATTAGAACTGCATCTCCACGCACATCCGACGACTAAGGCACATATCAGCTTTGCCTCGCCGATGAATCAGCCCAAGCGCATGCTGACTCTTTTGCAAGAGAGGCTGCCCCAGATCGAACTCTCTGCTCCTGTAACAGGGTATCGCATCGCTCTAGAAGGCTTTGTCGAAGCATTTGCCCGCCAAATGGGTTTTGAGTCGCTGCTGTCGCCAACAGGGGAGAAGTGGCGCGGTATCCAGCGCATTGTCGATAGGCTATGTGCCCGCTGCGAGACAACTTCTCTTATGCAAGTTGTCTGGGACGAGCCCACCTGTCGTGTTCCTGAGCGGCGCGGACACCTTCAGGATCTTGGTAGTGAAAATGGGCGGCGTGGACTCTATCTTCCACACCCCGCACAGGTAGCCCCTGATGCATCGGGTTTCCCGCGCTTAGTGCGTACCCGTTCGGGATGGCAACCCGTCGATATGGTGATGGAAGCGTGGGATATCGAAGAGGACTGGTGGACACCGCGCCCCATTTCTCGCCACTACTACCGTGTGGTCCTGCGCAACGGTGCCGTCATGCGCCTGTTCCGCGATCCACGGCGTGGTCAATGGTACCATCAAAATCGGTAGTGACGATGACATACGTAGAATTATGTTGCAGGAGCTTCTATTCGTTCTTGGAGGGTGCTTCATCGCCCGAAGCGCTTGTGGAGCATGCTGCCAAACTCAAGATGTCAGCATTGGGGCTTGTCGATCGCAACGGACTCTATGGCGCTTTAGCATTTTATCAGTCGTGCAGAGAGCTCGGTATTAAGCCTGTCATCGGAGCGCAAGTTACCGTTGAAGACGACGAGATCTATCTCTACTGCACTAATGCAACAGGATACACAGAGCTATCACAGCTGCTGACAGAAGCGCGTCGAGGTCGGTCCAAGGATGAAGCTCGTGTCACCTATCAGATGCTCGAGAAACTTTCCTCGGGAGCTATCATTGCTGTAGTGGGCGCGAAGGTGGGCCTGCTGCCGACACTTGTGATGGATGACGACGAGCGCGTAGCCAAAGAGCATATGCAAAAATATGCCGAGTTACTTGGTAGCGACAATCTCTACATTGGATTGGCGCATCATCACGAGGCGGGCGACACGGTGCGCTGCCAGCGCCTTGCTGCGCTCGCTCGGGAGATGCAGCTTCCGACTATTGCCACTAATAGTCCTAGCTACGCAACGGAGAAGCAGGGGAGGCTACACGATGTGCTACTTTGTATCAAAAGCCGCGTAACACTAAACGACTCACACCCATACCGCAGCGGCAATCACCATCGTCATCTTAAAGATGACGAAACAATGAAAAAACTTTTTTCCGATTACCCTGAAGCACTTGAGAACACGCTAGCATTTGCCGAGCGCTGTAATGTATCTCTCGACTTTTCTTCGTATCGCGTTCCCGATTTTCCGGTTCCTGACGACTTTGATCACAACAGCTACCTTGCGCATCTCTGCTCCCAAAAGGTGTCAACACGTTATCCTGATGTCACTGAAGCTGTCTGGAAGCGCCTACGCCATGAACTGGAACTGATTGCAAGTCTAAAGCTGTCGGGGTACTTCCTTGTTGTCTGGGACCTTGTCGAGTTTGCCCGTAAAAAAGGGATTCCCGTGCAGGGGCGAGGCTCAGCAGCAAACTCCATTGTGACATACATCTTAGGGATCACGCCTGTTGATCCTATTGCAAACAAGCTCTTTCTCGGCCGGTTCCTCCACGAGGGTATGACAGAAGCGCCAGATATCGATCTCGACTTCGCCGCCACACGTGATGCTAGCGTTCCTGACCGAGAAGATGTCATCCAATACGTATATGAGCGCTATGGACAAGATCATGTAGCGATGGTGTGCACATTCGTGACGTTTAAAGCGCGCAGCGCCATCCGTGAAGTTGGAACGGTGCTCGAAATCCCAGAGCATCTTATCGATAAAATGGCGCGTATGGTCAACCGCTACGGCATGCGCGATGTGTTTACTGAACTCGAAAAGACACCTGAGCTCAACACCGACTTTAACGCTGTAGCTTGGCAGCACTTCAAGGAGATGGTCGAGCAGATAGCAGACATCCCACGGCACGTGTCGATACATGTCGGAGGTATGCTCATCGCTTCGCGTCCCATCGCCGAGCTAGTACCTTTGGAGCCGGCGCGTATGGCTGGACGGGTCGTATGCCAGTGGGACAAGGATATGGTCGCGGATGCAGGCCTCATCAAAGTCGATATCTTAAGTCTCGGGATGCTCGGAGTCCTACGCGAGGCCCAAAACCTTGCTAACAGCATCCTAGAGGCGCCTATTGACCTCGATGTACTCGAGTATAACGACGGACGTGTCTTCGATATGATTTCGCGCGCCGACACCGTCGGAGCCTTTCAGGTGGAGTCGCGGGCACAGATGCAAAGCTTGCCACGCACACAGCCTCGGACCTTTGAGGAGCTTGGTGTACAAGTCGCCATTATCCGCCCTGGTCCCCTGCAAGGGAATATGGTCTCGCCCTATATCAAGCGTAAGCAGGGCTTCGAGACAGTGTCGTATATGCACCCATCCCTTAAGCCGATTTTAGAAGATACTCTCGGTGTAATCCTCTTCCAAGAGCAAGTGCTTCAGGCCGCAGTAGCGGTGGCAGGGTTCACGCCCTCGCAAGCCGCAGACCTGCGGCGTGCAATGAATCGCAAACGCTCACAGGAGGCGATGGCGCGCCTTAAAGGCGCCTTCATGGAAGGGGCCAAGAAGCAAGGGGTACACCCCTACCAAGCGGAGCGTGTTTTCAGCTCATTAGAGGGCTTTGCTCTCTACGGATTCTGTAAGTCACATGCCCTGTCTTTCGCACGTATCACCTACTTGTCGACATGGCTTAAGGTCTACCAACCCGCCGCGTTCCTTGCAGCACTCCTGAATAATCAACCGATGGGTTTCTATCCCATCAAAACACTCATCGATGATTCCAAAAGACACGGCGTCATCGTCCATGATGTCGATGTCAACGTCAGCGTCATGCGCTGCCATCTGACCGATGCTACTACTGTGCAGCTGGGCTTCAACATGATCAAAGGGCTCAAGGACGAAACAGCCCAGAATATCGTTTCAGATAGAGTGAACAAAGGGACGTTCACCTCACTACGAAATTTTGTCCAACGGACACACCCCACCAAACAGAGTGCCGAGCGCCTCGTCCAAGCAGGAGCTTGCGACAGCTTTGGTCTAGACCGCAGAGAGCAACTGTGGCAGCTGTGGCTCCTTCAACGAGGCGGCCTCTTTCTCGATGACCTCTTTGGCCAGCACGACTCCAAAGCGCCACAACTTCAAAAATCCGATGCGTGGGATCGTATCCGAGGAGAGTACAGCGCGCAAGGCTTCTCGGCGCAGCTGCACCCCATCGCTCTCCTACGTCCCCAGCTTCAGGGCGTTACTGTTAGCAAGGAGCTCCACAATGTCCCTAACGACAGCCCCATCACCGTTGCTGGCGTCGTCGTGTGCCGGCAGAAGCCGCCTACTGCCAAAGGCTTTGCCTTCCTTACCCTCGAAGACGAGTACGGAATGATGAATATCATCATCAGCCCACAGGTGTACGAGAAGACACGCATGGCTTTCAGACAAGCAGCTTTCGTTGAAGTCCTCGGCACACGTACGGAATTCGATGGCGTCATCAACATCCACGCTTCCAGTATTTCAGCGCTATAGCGTGTGTGTCGGTAGCGATCTGGGTCCGAGGCTCTTTTTGTAAGGAATTTCTTTTACTCTCGGCGTATACTTTAACAGCTGTAAAAAGTCGAAATAAACATATCGTTACAATAAATAAAATACATGATTTTTCTATGTATTTGAAATAATTATTAAATAGGTGGTATAATAGTTAGTGTGTATTAGTATCTTTGTTATAAAGTGGTGTTGTTATGGCTGTTGGTAAAGCTGGTGGAGGCTCACGAGATATTGACTTCAGTAGTCTTGAGCAAGAGGTGTCTTCTTTGGATCCTGGCTTGTCGAGAGATGCGCCAATCAAGAATAGAGGTATTACAGAAGAACCTCCGGATTCTTTAACAACGGAAAAATCCAGTTCACGAGGAGCGCTCGTAGAAACAGGAAGCGGTGATGCCGTTCACCAAGAGATACCTAAACCAAAGTCCGAATCTCTTATCCAGAGAAGAATTACTCAGCTGTTTAATGCGGGTAGTGCTGGTCAACAAGCTGCAAAGGCAGGTGTCACACCTCAACAGGGTGGTTCCCAGAAAGCTCGAGGTTCCGTGCTCAAACGCTGGCCTCATGCCCAAACAAGCGCACCAAAACAAGCATCGTCTACTCCAGGTCAACAAAAGGTCGCGGATCTGTCAGCAAAGATGGGACGATTAAACCTGGAAATTCGTAAACAAAACATGGGTATGAGCGCGATGTCTGACGAGGACATCGCTAAGCAACTTGAAGGTTTTGCGGGTGAGCTCGCAGATTTGTGTGTGACCTCTGGAGATGATCCTGAGCTGCTAAAGGACATAAATACTGCACAGGCCAAGCTACACGATTTAGCAGCCCCCTTTCCCGCAGCCCAAAAACGGATGGACCGCCAACACAGTGTTGCAGTGGGACTTGTTGAGACTTTTGACAAAAGTGAACTTAAAGGCTCCTTTGAAGAGACCATCAATAGCATATGCGAAGAGCATGGTCTGTCCCAAGAAGATGTCTCCCGAGAAGCTAGGCTCTTAGGGACGGACGACAATACAGCGAAAGTTAAGATGGTCAAACGCTTGGTACTCTACAAAAAAGGGGGAGTTCAAGCTTCTGGACAAAATCCGTCGCTGGCTAAACGTATGGATGCTACAGGATTCGAGTTGTCCGTGGTTAAAGGAGTGGAAAAGGCCTTTAAACGCAATGTCCTTGGATTAGAGGGTGTTAAGACGACGCGTTTGACCGAAACTGTTACCGTGATACCCATTAAAGGTGACGTCGTTGTTGAGGAGAAACAGCTTGGTTCAGGGGCTTTTAAAACCGCTACTTTGGCAAGTAACTACTTTTCTATACAGACTCCAGGAGACCGGCGACAGTTTGTGACGGTAAAGCCAACCTCTTTAATCCCTAAGCAAGCACCTAAGCCGCCTGCACAGCAACCTGTAACCCCAGCTGCGTCGGCACCAGCACAGACAGAAACTGATGATAGTACGAAGACGAGCGACGACGACGATGTGTCGTATGATACCTCGGTAGTGCATGACGATGACGATGTGTCGTATGACAGTATGGTAGTGCATGACGATGACGATGTGTCGTACGACAGTATGGTAGTGCATGACGACGACGATGCCTCGTACGACAGTATGGTAGTGCATGACGATGACGATGTGTCGTATGACAGTATGGTAGTGCATGACGATGACGATGTGTCGTATGACAGTATGGTAGTGCATGACGACGACGATGTGTCGTATGACAGTATGGTAGTGCATGACGATGACGATGTGTCGTATGACAGTATGGTAGTGCATGACGATGACGATGTGTCGTATGAC
>JAJFMA010000052.1 GCA_021772415.1 Chlamydiota bacterium | reverse complement strand
TCATGGGGTGTATCGTCAACGGCCCCGGAGAGATGGCTGACGCCGACTTCGGCT
The DNA here is from genome assembly GCA_021772415.1 of Chlamydiota bacterium. GTDB lineage: Bacteria > Chlamydiota > Chlamydiia > Chlamydiales > JAJFMA01 > JAJFMA01. The sequence continues at coordinate 10,124 of JAJFMA010000052.1, read as the reverse complement.
ACGTAGGTTCGAAGCCTGGGATGATCGATCTATACGTCGGTAAAGAACGCGTCGAACGTAACATCGATTTCGCCGACGCCGACGATAGGCTCATCGAACTCATCAAAAGCCACGGCCGCTGGGTGGAACCCGAGCTTGAGAAGGAAACTTCTCGACAGCCCGCAGGTGTCTAGATGGGGTGTTGTCCTTTTTAGAGGCCCGAAGGGCTGACATCTGTATAGCCTGGGGCGTAGCCCCAGGTAGGCAAATCAAGCTCCGAAGCGCTGTAAGGGCGACACATGTTTCGTGTTAATGTGTCGCCCTTACGAGAGTGTAAAGAAATAGAGGAGTAAACTCGAAATGCTTCTTAATTCGCTAATGCTTAACTGCGTAGAATCCCTATAGCGCGAGCGCAGCCAGCGTAGCTAAGCGAGGGCCATGGAGTGCGGCGCTCCGCGCCGCCTATTAGCGTTCACGAATAAATCTCAAGCTTATTTTAGTGTTCGTGACTCCTTGTTTGGAGATGCGAACAAACCCAAAGGGCTTTCTGCCGTGCCACGTCGCCAAAGCAATCATTTACAGATACTCCTCAAAGGCATTTTTCATGTCTACGAACTCCAAAAAGGCGGCGCGGAGCGCACGCACTCCATGGCACTCGAGGACTCGCGCTATCGGTGTATATCATTGGTTGCTTAAAGCTTATGACTTAAACATAAGGTCGCGACGACTACTTTACACTCTCTACAGGGCTCAGGACGTATTTTTACCTTTACCCCGGGCTTCGCCCGAGGCTATACATCTTCTGGCCTTTCACGGCCCGTGCAAAGTGCTAAGCTACCCCCGTGCGGGAAGCAGCTGATGCTGCTCAAGCCATTGCTGGAAGGTGTCCCAAACGAGAGGTTCGTCATCCTGAGTATTAGCCAGAGTAGGAAGGGTTTTTTGCCACGCGCGCGCCTCCCATTCCTGGGTATCCACATTCTTGTCGGGATTGGCTTTGAAATAGCTTCTCAAAGCTCTATGTGGATAGCGACGGCAGTGTCGAATGCTCTCATCTAGTGCAGCCTTAAACCCCTCCACAGAAAACACACTGTCATCACCGGTAACGACGATGAGTTCAAAGTAGTGTGGCATCCCCATGTCCGTAACGGTGACGTAATCCGTCTCAATACCTAGCTGCCGCAGGTGCTCGATTTCAATATTCCAGTAGGCACCGAAAATCGCATCGACTTGTCGCGTCCCTAGCATGGAAACCAGGTCAAAGCTAATGTTAACTAAACGCGCGTCATCAATATGGTTGTGCTGTACAAGGTGCTTCAAGGTACGCGTCTGCAGGTCATCGGTAGAATACCCTATTGTACGCCCGGCAAGGCCCTGCAGCCCCTTCACAGAGGTATCCGTTGGAAAAATGAGCGCATTAAGCGGCTCCTTAATCAGGTATCCCACGGTGCGCAGCTGTGCACCCTGTGCGTTAGCCCCCAATATAAGACTTGGCATATAGGTAAGGGCAAGGTCCACCTTCCCCGACGTGACATACGGGATCGGGTCACCGGGATCCTGGACTTTGACGATTTCTAAATCCACCCCATGCTTAGCGAAAATCCCCTCTTCCACCCCCACATAAAGAGGAACGTGATTAGGATTGGGAAGCCAATCTAAAACAAGGCGTAGCTTTGGTTTGGCAGCATCGTGACTTCCACAGCCCAAGACAACGAGAACAATCACCACGGCAGCGCTGACAACGCCATAGTGCCGTAAATGACCTCTGTGCCAACGAACTGACGACACTGTCGATCCCATCATCCTACTAGCCCAAGACTCAAGAATCGACGAAATACTCATCCCAATCAATCCCAAGGTCATCAAACATAAAATGGCAGCAAAGACAGCAGACACATCAGCACTGCGCCGGCTTTCCAGCATAAAAATCCCCAAGCCCTGCTGTGCACCGGCCCACTCTCCCACCACGGCGCCCATCACCGCCCAGGTGATGGCGATGCGAAGCCCCGAACACAGATGAGGGAGGCCATAAGGAAGGCGCAACTTCACAAGAGTCTGCCATGGTGTGGCTCCCTGCAATACAAAGTAGTCCAGATAAGACTGTGGTGTCGATACCATCCCCTGATACAGGTTAGTGGTAACAGGGAAAAATACCATTAACGCCGTTGGAATAAGTGTCGCAGTATAGGTCCACCCAAACCACACCACCATAAGAGGCGCCAACGCAAACATAGGAAGGCACTGCGACAACACTAGCAAAGGCGATAACACTCTTCGGCACGAAGCACTCAACACCATGACGACTGCTAAAGGGAAGGCCACACTTAAAGCCAGGAGCAAACCCCCAGCAATAACTTTGGAGGTCGCCACACTATGAACAAATAGCTGCTCATGCATCTCCACAACGCTAGCAGCAATGCGTGATGGCTGTGGCAACACAAACTGCCAATGAGCCGACTGTGCAACGCTGGTTTCCCACACAAGCAGCAGCACTACCACTCCCAAAGCTGTCCACAGTAGACTTCGCATTTCACCTAACCCTAGTGATTCAAGCATTGCAACAGTGCACCGGCTGCCAGCACACGTAAGTTCTGTTGGGGTTCCCCTAGTCTCTCCACTAAAAATGGAAGCGATTGCGGCTTACCGATTTTACCCAAAGCTTCCAAAATCTGCTCCTTCTGCACACGGTCCCCATCGACATACCCGTCCTCAAGAACGCTCACAGCACGGGAATCCCCCGCCAGAAGACCCAACACCAGTGCAGCCTGCAAGCGCACTTTCTTATCGCCATCATCTAACAGCTTCGCCACTAAATCAAAGGCATCTTCAGATCCTTCAACCAGCAGCAGCGCTGCCGCAACACCACTAAGCCCCCAACGATTGCGCGTTAAAAATTCACGTATCGCCGGCAGAGCGTCCGGATGATCCATCATTGCCAGAACACTCAGCAGCTCCAAACGCACCATCTGGTTGATTGCCTCTGGATAGTTAGGCACCCCTGGCCTATGCACTTCTGTGCTGGGAGCTACATAGCGCCACATGCCCCCTTGTCTCCACATCCATTTCTGCTCGGACTCGCCTACAGCTTGTGCCAAGACTGCGCACGCCGGCTCAACATCAGCGCGCTGACTAATAAGTCCCAGTGCAGCGTTGAGACGTACATAAGAATCTTGTGACTCATGGAAGGTCTTTCGTAACAACGACAGGCCCGCAGCGCCCGAGTGAGATAGCGCCGCAACAGCTTGGAGGCGCACGTCACTAATAGGATGCCTAAGCTTAGGTTCCAAAGCGGCCCTAGCCTCTGCTGGCTCCAACATCAACATCAACCAGGCAGCGCTAATACCAACGGCCGCATCGGTGTCGCCAAGGCGGCGCCGAGCAATAGATGTGAGCTGAGCGCTGTCTTCTACAATACCCAACCGATACAAAAGCCCCAACACCTGCAGAGACTCAGTGCGCACACTGGCATTCAAATCTTGTGTCAAAAACATGATGTAGGGCACATGCTCGGCCCTACCAAATAAAGCCACAGCCTGAGTCGCAAGACGACGCATGCCGGCCCGTGACGAATTGACAAGAGTCTGCAACTCACCGACACTAATGTCTTCGAGAAGATTCACCAACGACTCAATTGCCATCACTTGCTCTTCAGCCATGTAATTGGTGTTGCCTATTATCCCCTCAAGCTCGCGCCGTGCCTCGATAATTTTCATCCGCCCCAAAGCGCGCAACACACTTAGGCGTACTTCAAAATCATGCTCCTGATGATATAGCCGGCGCATCTCCTCGAGTAAAATAGGATCCCTGCGCTTCTGAGCCAATTCCACCGCAATGCCTCGCAACATTGTACTCGGACACCGCAAGCCCCGCACAAGTATGCGTACTGCCCGCGCATCATCCTGACTGTGGGCTACAAGCATACTCGCAAGCTGTGTTGTATGAGACGCCGCCTGAGCCCCGTGATTGAGGACTCCCCACGCCATATTTTCAATGAGTGGGCGCTCGTCAAATGCATTTTTGTTGCACGTGGCATACTCACGCCACGCCTCCAACATCTGCCGCTCGAGGCCCAGCGCCGCCAAAACTTCAATGCGCGCTGCTGCCAAAGTCTGTGAATAGGGATAACGCTCCAAGGCACTTTGCACCTCTTCCAGAGCAGAATTGGGGTCTCCAATGACAAGGTGACTGCGCACTCGTCCCGACACAACGTCTTCTGGTGCTGCCGCTAAGGACTGCACTAGAGCGATCCCAAGCAGTATACCCACACGACGCATGTTCATATCATGTTTTGATGATTTCGCTGATCTCTTTGAACTCAGGAGCCTTCGCGTCGCCAAGAAGCTCAAAAAGCACCGTCTCACAGGTACTTATCCGAGCTCCCAAATCACGCATTTCAGCGATGGCTGAAGAATAGTCGTACAGGGAACGCGACGAAATGCAGTCATTTAAAACCACAACCTGATGTCCCTCGTCGACAAGGTCACGCACGGTCTGTAGTACGCACACGTGCGCTTCAATCCCAACTACAACCCACTGCCGCTTCTGCAACCCTTCGATGTGCTCACGAACAGCGTCATCAGCACTAGCAGAAAAGGCCGTCTTAGAAAATGGACTGTAATGAGAACCCAGCATCTCGATAACAGCTGGTTCTGTAGGTCCCAAGCCCTGTGGATACTGCTCCGTAACGACGAAAGGCAACTGCAGCGCACGCCATCCTTGTATTAGCTTACATAGGCTGTGAAGCATGTCACAGCGACGCTCCACTGCATGTGTGAGCTTCTGCTGCACATCGACAACAAGCAAACCCACATGCTCACGCTCGAGACGCGTTACCCACGTTCCCCAGACGTCTTCTTCTATGAGTGCAGTATCTCCCTCGTCCATATTATGCCATCGCTCCTAAGGCGCGCCCACCAATCAGGTGAAAGTGCAAATGAAAAATCGTCTGTCCAGCAGAAGAACCATTGTTGACCAAAAGGCGATACCCATCAGCAACGCCATACTCAGCAGCAAGCTTTTGCGCCACTTCAACAATTTCAGGAAGCAAACCTCGGTCTTCTTCAGACATATCCTGAAGCGTCGCTATCTCCTTTTTGGGGATAATCAACAGATGGACCGGCGCCGCAGGATTAATGTCCTTGATAGCAAGTATTCTCTCGTTCTCAAAAACCTTATCAGCAGGGATCTCTCCCTCAATGATCTTCTTGAAAATGCTGCTCACCGCTCCCTCCGCGCTGTCTGCATGATGTACTCAAAAGCCTTTTCCGCATCTTCGCGCGTTTCCCACACCGAAATAAAGCGCTCCTTATGACAGAAAATCGCGCCCTGAATGCCTGCAACATCTCGCAACTCATTTTCCAACAAACCTGCCCAATGCTGAGGCAACGGAACTCGCACACGCATGCGGTCTTTGTAGCTCGGAGGTATCCCCCGCAACTTCCAATGATCCCCCGAAGGCATGATCACAAAAAGTGCCGGATGCTCCTCTCCGCCAAGCTCAAAAAAACTCTCCAGCCAAGGCATCGCCTTATCAAAATGGAGACAATCGCGCCCAGCTAACATGGCTTGGTCGACAGCTTCTCGGCAAGAGCGGATATATTCAAAACGCCCAAGAAGACGCTTCAGATGCCCAAGTACAAAAGTCAACGCCTCATGGAAGGCAGCATTTTGCTCTTCAGGGCCCGTGTCGTAGCGCACCGGAGTGAAGTTGGAGACAAGATGAGAAAAAGTGCAAAACCCTTCGATCTGAGGTGCTTTACCATTATCGTGGGCATCAACACCCAAAACAAGCGACTGATTAAGAAGTCCGTAAGTGTCTTTATCAATGATCTCTTGATCCTTCAGGTACAGAAGAATCATCCCTGCACTACTCATCGGCCCAGAATAATCGGCCTGATGATGGTCGAAAAGACGCTGGCTTGGATCGTAGACACCGCCAACATCACAAACAAAGTCGCAGTCAGCAAGCACTTTAGGGTCTCGCGTACGGTGAATTTTATCTTCATCAATGAGATCAAAAAGAACCAACAGCGCACAGGCAGTGACCTCGTCCGCATGAAAAGTTCCGTCGTGTGTTCCACAGCTTCTTGTTATCTTTGGCATCCTGAGTGCACAATCCCTAAGTAGTGAACGCTTTGCCTTCAGACTTACCTGTCTTCTGCACAGCATTTCTAGTCCAAGCTAAGCCGGTTATTATGACAGCTCATCTCTTTATAGAAAAGGCCAGCTGACCAGCTTTCAAGTAAAAATCCTCTTGGTTATGAACAAAGTTTCGCCACACTGCCTTTTAGCCACAAAGAGATAGGACTTTAACGCCTAGACAGACGCGCGCTAGCTGGGAGAGTTCATAACTCTCTAATATTAGGCTATTTACATAACTCCCCTAGGGGAGATACTTACATACGGTCTCACCCACACACTCATCACCTCCGGAATGAAAGTAAAATTTTCGATAAGGCTATCATCATCTTTCCCACACTTTTATCAGCAGAAGCCCTGTTTTTGGGGTATTTAGGCGAACAAATGACGTACACCTAAATTCCTAGAACATACACCTCCGGGTTATAATCCATTCTTTACAAACATGTTACCAAACAAAAAAACGCGCAAGGGATAGCTACCCCACATCTAACGGATCGAGCTAGTACTTCCTGACACCCTCGAAGGCCTGTAGAGAGTGTAAAGTAACAGCGACGTCACACCCTGCCGGCTTGTCATTACCTAAAATTTGTAAATAAATATTCGAATTTAGGCTCATTTTCATCCTCAATAGAATTCAGGGAGTTCCATCATGAGGCCCGAAGGGCCAGCTTATGATAGCCCCACCCGTGAGGGTGGGGTAAAGCCAAAAAGCACCCTGAGCCCCATCGGGGCGGCTTGGGACCCCAGCAGGTTAAACCGACACAGAGCGTTTTATCCAATGTCATGAGCAACGCGAAGCACGTTGTTCTCCGGATCCACGAGTCGGGGCCACAAGCCGCCCCGTTGGGGCTAAAATTCATGTTCCACTTTACCCCACCCTCACGGGTGGGGCTATCATAAGACGGCCCTCTGGGCCTCATGAAAACATACATATGTTTGGAGCGCCTCCGAGCTTCTAAGACGGCACCGAGTATCACCAAAATAGATTTGCCTACCCCATGAACACGTCCATATAAACCTCATTTAAACCACTTATAACATTGACTTTTAACACTTTAGTAAATAAACTATACTCCCGAAGAAGCAAATAAATGCTCAGCCCCATAGGCACATGATACCAAGAGCCTTTTGTCAATTCCCCAGCCGTTTCGTACGGTTCACGGCTTCTCACTTCTCTCACAATAAGGAAACAGTGTATGATGCACGAGGATAAGCCGGCGCGCACGCCTCGGATGGCTACGACCCCTAATATGGCCAGAGCGATGATGGCATGGCAACGGCAGAGAGACATTATGCTGCAACTCGCCAAAACACCTCAGTCTAGTTCTATGGAAAGCGCATTAAATCCTTATCATTTCGATCTGATCACTCCAGACGGAACAATCATCGACATCAAGCACCAAAGCGAGTGCGATGCCGAGGCTATTGTCTTCATCGAAAATATTTCACCACATTTTGTGGGGTTTGAGATCGAGCCAGATCTTGTTTCGTTCAATATCAAAAGCACACTAGCGCAACTAGGTCTCGATGGAGTAGGCGTCGAATACGCTCTTGACCGCGCCGCAGGATGCGCACAAGTGCGCGTACACCTACAGGCCTACGGTGCTCTCGCACGCCAAATGCTTCAACTCATTCAAGTGGGATGTAGCGTCGGCAAACTCTTCGCCGCCGACCTACGCCGCCGGGTACGCAACCCAAATTACCTATCTCGCATGTTTGGACGCGCAGACCGCAACGGAAAACCCTTGTTGTCTCTCGGAGGTCTCCATGGGAGCAGCGACCTCATATTAGATAAAGTGGATGGACGAACCATCGCCTATCTGAGCCTACAGCATGGGCGACTAGTGTACAGTGAAACCATGCAAGGCTTCTTGCCTAGTCTCGCCAAAGGCCTTACCGCGGGCCAAAGCATGCGGGACCTATTACGCTTGAACCAGGAATGGAATCCTCATCTCCCCCGCAATGTCGACGATGATGACATCTTGTTGGTCCGCACCCTACCTCTACACATCCGCACAGTATTTGGACGTGTTGCCAACGAATTACTCGCCGAAGGATACCGCCATACCACGGCGTCGGTACTCCAACCCGACACACAACATTCTGGCGACGTCTACGAATTGTATGGACACAGCAAGCGTGAACTCACCGACATCCCTTTGGAATTCTTCACTCTGGAAGCCTACAGAGAACACGTCTTTTTTGCTGACCGTGACCAGTTACAAGTATGTCTAGAAGATGATCACGCCCTATTTAAAGCGTTTGAAACGGCGCCCGAGCCCCAAGGCAACCGTGCTGCCGTCTTCGTCGTAAAAGGCGAACAGCTACTCGCTCTGAAACCCGAAGACTGGGTGATACGTGAAACTCGCTACCACGAATTTCCTGGCCCACAGCACGGTTCCCGTCACGCAATGATGGTCGAACGCTATATTGAACAACAGCCGTCTCAAGCCTTCCTTAAAGCGATTATAAACCGAGGAATCACCAGCCAAGGCATTCTCCTTACACGCTACTTCCCGTCTCCACTAATGAAGCGCCTACTCCTCAGTGACCAGGTCCAACTCTGCCTAAAAGGGCTCTACTTCGAAAACCCTTCGTCCTCAGCTCAAGACTATTTCTCGCACGAAGACCGCGCCTTGCTACACGATCTGTACAAGTTTGCTATCCCCGTCTACTGGGTAGACCAGGCCACTAACCGCATCCTACAATACGTCGAACGCCCCGATCGCGATACAGGCATGTTTGTTCCCCAAGAAAGTGTAGAGACGTTTCTAAAAGCCACGATGTTCGGCATCTACGGCTCAAACTTGCTCGAAGGGCTATTCGAGAAAGAACTCTGTACCCTACTGCAGGGACTCCTAGATATGCGTAAAGACGTGCAACACCAATTTCTCGATCACGAGACTCCTCTAGCTCTTGTCACCGGAGGTGGCCCTGGAGCCATGGAAGTGGGTAACCACATCGCCAAACAACTCGGAATCCTCTCTTGCGCCAACGTCATGGACTTTCGCATCACCGACGACGCCGTCGTCAATGAGCAGCATCAAAACCCCTACGTCGAAGCAAAGATGAGCTACCGCCTCGATCGCCTTGTTGAGCGCCAAGCCGAATTTAACCTCGACTTCCCTATCTTCCTAACCGGAGGCATAGGCACAGACTTTGAATTCAGCTTAGAAGAAGTACGACGTAAGGTGGGAGCTACCGCCGCCACACCCATGATCCTGTTTGGGGATCCAAAATACTGGCAAGACAAAATCACGAGCCGCTTCCAATGTAACGTAGCACACGGCACCATCAAAGGCTCTGAGTGGCTCAGCAACTGCTTCTATTGCATCCAAAATGCCACTCAAGGCCTACGCATCTACAGAGACTACTTCTCGGGTACACTGCCCATCGGCCCCTCGGGCCCTACCTATCCCAATGGCTTCGCTACCGTCGACGTCGACTACTAAGAGCGCGTCAAGAAACCTCGTGAAAAGGGTCTGTCCTTGTTGCCCAACGAACCGTCTCGGGAGTGTACAGAAATGTACAAAGTGGCTTTAGAATGGTCGATTCGTGGTGCACCCAAATCCTTTCGGCGGCCTGAAAGGCCAGCAAGATGTATAGCCCAGGGCGCAGCCCAGGGTAAGACCAAAATAGCCTCTGAGCCCTGTAGAGAGTGTAAAGAAATCGTCGCGCCCTTATGTTTAAGTCATAAGCTTCAAGAAACCAATGATATACACCGATAGCGCGAGTCCTCGAGTGCCATGGAGTGCGTGCGCTCCGCGCCGCCTTTTTGGAGTTCGTAGACATGAAAAATGCTTTTGAGGAGTATCTGTAGATGATTGCTTTGGCGACGTGGCACGGCAGAAAGCCCTTTGGGTTTGTTCGCATCTCCAAACAAGGAGTCACGAACACTAAAATAAGCTTGAGAGTTATACGTGAACGCTAAAAGGCGGCGCGGAGCGCCGCACTCCATGGCCCTCGCTTAGCTACGCTGGCTGCGCTCGCGCTATAGGGATTCTACG
>JAJFMA010000051.1 GCA_021772415.1 Chlamydiota bacterium | reverse complement strand
TCGGCCTCTTTGAGGCGCTTGCGCTTCTCTTCGATATCCCAAGTGTCGTTGGTAATAAAACGCACATCTTCGGCATCCAAGGTCTCAAATTCCATGAGCATCTGCGTCATGAGCTCAACTTGATCGTGGCGCTCTTCGATGATCTCTATGGCGCGTTTGTGCCCATCTTCAACAAGACGCCGTACTTCAGCATCGATTTGGCGTGCCGTCTCTTCGGAGTACTTCTTCTCGTTGAAGTTTGTCATCCCAAGATACTGCCCACCTTGTGAGCGCTCATCGTAGGCTACCGTACCGAGCTCATCACTCATCCCCCACTCGCAGACCATGCTACGTGCTAAGGCTGTCGCTTGCTCGATATCTTGGCGTGCCCCACTAGAGGCATCTTTAACGAAGATTTCTTCAGCAGCACGCCCCCCCATAAGGACAGCGAGCTGATCGACAAGCTCCTTCTTCCAGTAGCTCACGCGGTTCTTTGTAGGCAGGAACATGGTAGCGCCAAGCGACATTCCTCGTGGGATAATAGTCACCTTATCCACAGGATCGGCATGCTCAACAACCAAGCCAACCACGGCGTGACCAGACTCGTGGTATGCGGTAGTAAGCTTCTCATTTTCGTCGAGCTCCATGCTGCGACGCTCTTTACCATACAAGACCTTGTCACGAGCCTCTTGAACTTCAGACATCGTCACCGCTGAACGCCCCCGACTTGCCCCAATCAATGCAGACTCGTTAAGAAGGTTCGCCAAATCCGCGCCGCTAGAACCTGGAGTGCTACGTGCTACAGCCATCAAGTCGACATTGCTATCGAGCTTAATTTTGCGGGCGTGCACCTTCAAAATATCATAACGTCCCTTGATATCGGGAAGGTTGATAACAACTCGTCTGTCAAAACGGCCAGGACGAAGAAGGGCTTTGTCGAGGACATCAGGCCGGTTTGTCGCAGCCATCAAAATGACGCCGTCGTTAGTGTCAAAACCGTCCATCTCAACAAGGAGCTGGTTCAATGTTTGCTCACGCTCGTCATGGCCACCCCCAATACCAGCGCCACGGTGACGTCCCACGGCATCGATTTCATCCATAAAGATGATACATGGCGCATTCTTCTTAGCCTGGTCGAAAAGGTCACGAATACGACTCGCACCCACACCAACAAACATCTCGACAAAGTCGGAACCGGAAATAGTAAAGAACGGTCTATCGGCCTCGCCAGCAACAGCTTTTGCAATCAGCGTCTTACCCGTTCCCGGAGGACCAATACACAATACACCCTTAGGGATGCGTCCACCAAGTCGTGTGAATTTGTGAGGAGAACGCAAGAAATCCACGATTTCCTGTAACTCTTCGATGGCTTCGTCGACACCGGCAACATCTTTAAATGTCACTTTAGTGCTTCCTTTAGGGAGCATGCGTGCTGGACTCTTACCAAAGCTCATCGCATTGGAACCCACACCTTTCATCTGTCGCGAAAATAGGAAGTAGAGCACGAGCAGCACCAAGATGACGGGCATCAAGGTGAACAGATAGCTCATGTAATTCGGTGTAGGCTCTTGACTCTTGAAGGTCTTTTCCAAAACTAAGTTCAGGGGCTGGCTAGGGACCTTGAAGATACCGCCTTGGTTTTCAGGAAAACGCTCCCACTCCTCTTTGGCATGTAAGAACCACTGATGATAGGCCTCGCCATCCTGGCGCTCTAGTGTCTTCGTCGACAACTCCTGGTTGTTAAAGAACCACACGACACCAGAAACGGCATCACGAGCTTTGTCAAGCTGCAGCTGGTTGTCGGCAAGCTGCGCCGAAAGCAGATCAAATTCACTCACAGCCTCGCTATAGCTACGCACACTACGGAGCTGCGTAAGACGTAAATGATCTTTCTCAGTGTTAAGCTCACGAATGACCTCTTTGATACTAGCTAAAACACCGCGATAGCTCTCCAGCAATTTCGGCGTCGTCATCACTGACGTTGAAGCCTTCAACACCTGAGCATCTAGGCGCTCCAGAGTCTGCTTCATCGCCTGATCGCCAATACCCAACAGAGGAGAGCGGAAATTCTTCACTAGTACAGCGAGAGATTTGCCGAAGTCTTTCAAGCCTTTGTCGTTAGGCTGGCTCTGTAGCACAGCCAACTCTTTCTCTAGGTCGACATAGCTATCAACGCTCTTATTCGATAGCTTCTGTACAACAACGCTGTTATCACGAGAAAGTGTGTTGTAGATGTCGTCAACGATGACATACCCACTACGTGGGATAGGAGTGCCACTCAGATGCAAAAACCATTCGCCCGACTGCTGAATGGCCGCGTGAAGTTCGGTAAGTTCCTCTTGAACTTCCTCTTCACCCGCACGCAAACTATGATTCGCGTCTAACAGTTCAAGATATTTGTAGCGCTTTTTGCTTTCATCGGTGCGCCGCGTGCGAAACTTGCCACCAAAGGTTACCAAGTTGTCGTTCAAAGCGGTCTTCCGACTATCTTCCTGCTGGATCATCTCCAGGTTAACCAAATGCTCCAACTGGTGATTGAAGGAGACATCGGCAGCCTTCGTTTCCATGAAATTCTGGACCATCAAAATCAACAGGATCGCCGCCATCAAAAAGAGGATGAAGCTATTGGGAAATCCCTTCTTGGAATCTTTGTCTTTGTCTTCGCTGCTCATGAACACCTTGAATGTGTAATATCGAAATGAGTTGGCCCGCGGCCCTCTAGGTTTCCCCAGAAGACCTCATTATATATCAGGGGTGAATTATACCACATACATTGTTCGGTATCAACGCCTCAATACCACGGAAACAAATTCGCCGTTTCTTTTTAAAGTCTTTTTAACTATACTACAAAAACTAATACAATCGAATTTAAATACACAGTAACCGCATTGAATTTAATAATTTTATTACCAACATTTGACACCTTGTTCTAACAGTCATCCTTCCAACGAAATTGGAAGCTGTATGTGTCGGCACCCTTTTTCACGAGACGCCCCGGAGCTTCGGGTAGTCCATTTCCACTAAAACAATTTTAACCTGAGCATCAAACAGTATGAAAACAACATTTACGTACATCCTTATTGCTACATTGCAGCTA
>JAJFMA010000006.1 GCA_021772415.1 Chlamydiota bacterium | reverse complement strand
ATGGAACTCACTGCGTTTGATTGAGGATATGAAAAGAACCTAAATTCGAATATTTACTTACCAATTTAAGGTAATGACAAGGGCTACGCCCCAGGTTGTACAGATTTCAGCCCTTCGGGCCTCTAAGGAGGACATCACCCTATTTCTTTACGCTTGCTGTGGGTCTCATGAAAAAGCGGACAAAAAAAGCCAGGAGGGGCCGAGCCCTTCCTGGCATAAAGAATGCGAATGCGAACACAGATGCAAGAACTACGAAAGCTCTAGCTTTCTGTTGTCTCTGGCGTCGCCTCTGGAGCAGCTTCCGCTGCCTTAGCAACCTTAGCAGGAGCTGCTTTAGTAGCTTTCGTTGACGCTACGCCTTTACGCTTACCTCCCACGAGTGAAGCCACTTTAGCTTTCTTACCTGTGGTACCACGGAGGTAGTAAAGTTTAGCTCTGCGTACACGACCGCGCTTAACAACTTCGATCTTGGCGATACGAGGGCTTTGAAGGAGGAACACACGCTCCATGCCTTCGCCGTAAGCGACGCGATGCAGAGAGAACGTTTCGCTAAGGCCACTGCCTTTGCGTGCGATCACAGTGCCAGTGAAGACCTGCACTCGCTCTTTCTCACCTTCAATAATCCGCGTATGCACGCTGATGGTATCACCGATGCTAAACTCGGTATTTTCGTCTTTGAGCTGCGCTTTCTCGAGCCTCTCGATGACAGCGTTTCTACTCATGGCATTATCTCCTAGTCATTCTCTTAGTCGTGGCCACTTGCATGTCCACGGACGCTTTTTTGTTCACTCTTCTTATCTCACACAGTGCGTACACGCCAGAGATAGCCATCTGGATCGTGAAACCACGCCTGTGCTGGCACGCCTGTGGGGTCTCCATCTTGGGGGAGCGCTCCGCCGCGGCCTTCTTTCTCTGCCCAGGCAAGCAGCTTCTGCAGCTGCTTCGGGCTTGTTAACTCAGTCTCCAGTAGCACTGGAGAATCTACTACCGGCTCTTGCAAGCCTGGCATGAGGATCAGTTTCTGGCTTCCCAGCCGGAACATGACCTCGGTGTCGCTCTCGCTTTCTAGCGGCAGCCCTAGCTGCTCGCGGTAAAAGCGTCGGCTTGTACGCAGCTTGCGCACCTTAAGCCTAATGGCGCTAGCGCCCTGCTTAGCGATCCCAAAATGGTCACGCTTGGCGGCAAGGCCTGACACCTCAAGACCACTGTCCTGTAGTGCTAAGTAGCGCATATACAGGTCTGGGCGCTGCTGCTGTGTCTTCGTCACAGCCTGGGAGCGGCGCCACTGCGCAGTCTTCTCGTGATGCCCTTCAAGGAGCACCTCGGGGACTTTCTCTCCCTCAAACACCTCTGGACGGGTGTAGTGGGGGCAGTCGAGCAGCTCCTGCTCAAACGAGTCCTCATTTGCGGCATCGTCATTACCGATCACACCGGGCTTAAAGCGTGCTACGGCGTCGATTAAGACAATTGCCGGGAGGCATCCGTTGGTCAGCACGTAGTCACCGATGCTGATCTCTTCGTCGACCTCTTTGTCGAGCACGCGCTGGTCAATTCCCTCGTAGTGTCCACAAAGGAGTACCAGGTGCTCATGTTCCGCCAGGGCCCGACAGCGCTTTGCTGTCAGTGGAGCTCCCTGCGGCGACAGGAAGACCGTATGTGCCTTTCCTTCACCGCTGGCCTTTGCGTCGCGTAGTGCCTGTGCGACGGGCTCGGCCATTAGCACCATCCCAGGTCCTCCGCCGTAAACGCGGTCGTCAACCTGGTGGTAGCTGCCTTCCCCGTACTTCCTTAAGTCCACAAGGTGGACATCCAACAGGCCGTTGTTACGTGCTCGGCCCAAAATGCTGGAGTCTAGTGGCCCCTGGAAGTATCCGGGGAAGAGGCTGACGATATCAATGCGCAGAGGTTTAGGCTCTGTCTTTTCGTCAGCCACGCTCACTTCCCTATTTGCTGCTAGCAGCCTTTTCACGAGCAGCCTTGCGCTTAGCGCGAGCTTTCGCTTTCTTGGCAGCTTCTTTCTGGCGTAGCCCTTCGATGATCTTAGGTACGCTACGGCCAACGAGTGCTTCAGCCTTTTCTGAAAGCTGAGCACCTTGGTCTAGCCAGTGCTGCAGGCGCTCTTCTTTAATATTGATGCCTTTGCTTACATCTTCAATAAACGGATCATACCAACCCACTGACTCGACGTACTTACCGTTACGACGGGTAGTCGCTTCAGCTACAACCAAGCGGTAGAAAGGGTGGTTGGTGCGTCCCTGTGGGCGCAAACGGATCTTTAATGCCATGCGGCTCCTCCGAGCATTTTCTCTAATTGTTTCTTACCAGGCATGTTCTTAAAGAACTGCTTTGCCTGCTTAAACGATTTTACTAACTTGTTCACGTCTTCCATCTTGGTGCCGCTCCCCGATGCGATGCGCTTGCGACGCGCGGGGATGAGCTCGGACTTCTCCATCCTTTCGGACGGTGTCATCGACAAGATAATCGACTCTACTTTCATAAACTCCTTCTCGTTGACATCTAAGTCCCCGAGCTTCGACATCCCCGGCAGCATACCAAGGAGGCTTTTAATGGAGCCCATCTTCTTCACCGACTGCATCTGGTTGAGATAGTCGTCGTAGGTGAAGGTCGCCTTGCGGATCTTTTTCTCGAGCGCTTCCGCCTGCTCGTCGTCGATGTGTTCCTGGGCGCGCTTCACCAGGTTAATGGTGTCGCCCATACCCAAGATGCGGTCTGCCATCGACTTGGGATGGAAGGCTTGAAGGTCATCCAAGCGCTCCCCAATGCCCTCAAACTTGAGAGGCTTACCTGTCACTTCACGGATGGAAATAGCCGCACCGCCGCGGGTATTTCCATCGAGCATTGTCAGGATCGTTCCGGTCACCTCAACACGCGTGTTGAATTCGGCGGCGACATTAACGGCGTCCTGACCTGTGGTGGCGTTGGCAACAAACAGCACTTCGTGCGGCTGCACCACTTTACGCACCTGCTGGAGCTGCTCCATCATCGTTTCGTCGATGTGCAGGCGTCCTGCGGTGTCGACGATCAGGATGTCGTAGCCTTGCTCCTTAGCTTGCTTTACAGCGCCTTTGGCGACTTTGACGGGGTCATTTTCGCCTTCAATGTGGAAAACGTCAACACCCGCCTGCTCACCGAGGGTGCGTAGCTGCTCGACAGCGGCAGGCCGCTGGAGGTCGCACGCGGCAAGAAGGATTTTACTGCCCTTCTTCTCCTTGGAGAGGTAGCGCGCTAGCTTGGCGCACTGCGTCGTTTTACCGGAGCCCTGGAGTCCACACACCATAATTACGGCGGGCGTGGCATCGAGGGCCAGCTCGGCTTCATCCTGTCCCATCAAGGTAACAAGCTCATCGTGAACGACCTTGATGAACTGCTCACCAGGGGCCACGGACTTGAGAACCTCTTCCCCGAGAGCTTTAGTCTTTACGCGTTTGACGAATGTTTTCGTCACGCCGTAGTTGACGTCAGCTTCGAGAAGCGCTAGGCGCACCTGTCCGACGGCCTCGGAGATATTGGCTTCAGAAAGCTTACGCTTCCCGCCTACCTTGGCCAGGACATTCTGTAATTTATCTGTAAGGGCTCCAAACATGGCACTACTCGCCCGTGCGGCTTTGCTTCAGCACGCTAATTAGGGGCTCAATGGTAAAGGGAATCATACCTATAAAATCATTCATTTTCAAGGGAAAAGAACCTCTCGTGCCCTGCCCAATCGCAGTCTATTTTCAGCTTACGCCAGGGATCTTGTGCAAAGAGAGCTTGAATGGCCTCCCCTTGACCTGTTCCCAGCTCAAACCACGCCCGTCCTCCAGGGCGAAGATGGCCACGGAGCTCTTGGGCTAGCCGCCGGTATAGGGCGAGCCCCTGGTCTTCGGTTACTAAAGCGCCTTTGGGCTCGTGGTCGCGCACTTCGGGCTCCAAGGATGCATACTCTGTTTCGGTGACATACGGGGGGTTACACACAAAGAAATCACAATGTCTCCCAACGAAAGGAGCTAGCAGGTCCCCTTCATGAACCTGAACATCGACAGCATTGCGGGTCGCGTTTTCTCGCGCTATCTGCGCAGCGGCGCTTGACACGTCCGATAATTCAACTTGTAACTGTGGAAAGCGCTTTTTGAGGGCGATACCGATGCATCCCGATCCGGTACAGACATCCCAAAGGGTTTTACCTTCAAGGTCTAGAGATTCCAGTGTCGCAGCGATTTTATCGACAAGAACTTCGGTTTCCTGACGGGGAATAAGGACATCGGGTGTAACGATGATGTCGCAGTCAAAAAATTTCTGACTCCCGTGGATATAAGCGAGAGGTTCGCGATTTCCCCTGCGGGCAAGGCGGCTACGGCAGAGGTCTAGTTCGGGCTGAGTAAGAGGCCGTTCACTGTCGGTATAGAGTTCCATCCGCGTTGTGCTTAACGCGTCACACAATAGGTCTTCAGCTTCACGTCGTGCACGAGAAATTTTTCTTTCTTCTAGATACTGCGTAGAAAGAGCAAGAATCTCACTTAGAGTTTTCATAACTAAGCTTGGAGTTCCTGCTGATAGAAGTGGCTCACAAGAGCTTCGACGACCTCACCTACTTCCCCTTCCATTACACGGTCGAGGTTGTGCTTAGTAAAGCCAATGCGGTGGTCTGTTATACGATTTTGCGGAAAGTTATAGGTACGAATGCGTTCAGATCGATCCCCAGAACCTATCTGGTTAGCGCGCGTCGACGCCTCATCCTGCTGGCGTTTACGTGCTTCCTGCTCGGCTAGTTTAGCCTGAAGAAGACGCATCGCTTTGGCTTTGTTCTTATGTTGGCTGCGGTCGTCTTGGCAGTAGACCACTACTCCAGTGGGGATGTGAGTGAGCCGCACAGCACTATCGGTCGTGTTAACATGCTGGCCTCCAGCACCTGAAGAGCGATAGGTGTCAACGCGAAGATCTTTTTCATCCACGGTGATTTCATCTTCTTCATCAGGTTCCATAAGAACAGCAACGGTGATCGCAGAAGTATGTACACGTCCCTGCGCCTCGGTTTCTGGAACGCGCTGAACACGGTGCGTTCCCGCCTCGTTCCGTAAAAATCGATAAGCGTTAGCCCCGGACACCACCATCACATACTCTTTGAAACCTCCGACCTCTGACTCGGTACTGGACAGCTGCTCGACCTTCCACCCTTGTGCCGACGCAAACATCGTGTACATGCGTACACAGTCCCCGACAAAAAGCGAGGCCTCGTCGCCACCGGTACCGGCGCGTAGTTCCAAAATTGTATTGCGATGATCATTAGGGTCTGGAGGAACCAGAAGGACTTCTAGCTGCTTTTCCGCTTCGGGCAACTTGGATTCCATCAACTCGATGTCGGCACGTATCATGCCTATCATCTCATCGTCAGTTTCGGTTTTAAGCCACTCGCGCTGTTCCTTCAACCCACCACGCAAGGCACTCACGACATCCCAAGCGCCCTTCACGTTAGTGAGGTAGGAATGTTCTTGAGTGAGAACACGGTAGCGCTTCTGATCTTGAACAACTTCGGGCTTCCCGAGTTCGTCCTCGATCTCGGTTAGCCGTTCAAGGAGCTGCGCTACTTTCTTTTCCATGCGTTTCGTATCGAAAGAGGTGTCGATGGAGGTATTTTAAAGCCTAGCTAAAAAGAACTACTTCTTTGCTTGCTTCTTGTCCGCAGCGGCAGCTTTAGCCTTAGGTTCCGCTTTAGCCTTAGGCTCAGCTTTGGCCTTAGGTTCAGCTTTGGCCTGCTTCTTGTCCGCAGACTCGTCTTTAGCTTTTTGCTCGCCAGACTCCTGCTTCTTCTGTTGGCCACCGCCACCGTAACGCTTACGGAACTTGTCTACGCGGCCTTCGGAGTCAACAAACTGTTGGCTACCTGTAAAGAGCGGATGCGAAGACGAAGAGATTGGCACACGGCACACAGGGTATTCTTTACCCTCAAACGTGTCAGTTTCTTCTGGCTTTAGTGTCGTTCCACAAACAAACTTTACGCCGGTCGATGTGTCGACAAACAGAACGTCCTGGTAGTCAGGATGCGTATCCTTTTTCATTGATGTCTCCCGAAAGGTCTTCAATTGAAGACAATGCTTTAATCTACAGAAAGTAAGATAGCGAATTTACGCTTTAATCACAAGCCCTATGCCTGCCATAAAACCGAGAAGCCAAATACCACCATACACAAAGGGACCATACCCTGCGATTCGTGCGATTCTAATCTCTTTAGGCCTTCGTGGACTGAATCTCGGAAAACCATGGAGGCCATGGAGGTCTGCATGGAGGACATGGAGGATCATGTGAGGAACGGATGGTCTTCCTTCAAAAGCACAGTGCCCCGAATAGTAAGCTGGAGACTTAACTACTGAAGTGAATGCATGATGAAAATTTTGAAAGTACCCCCTTAGCGATGGGGTTTAATGGGGGGCGCTTTGTGAACGATTAGCCCCTCCATGGCCTCCATGTTGATCTCCATGGCCTCCATGGTTTTTCGAATTTTAGAATCGGGCACTGGGAAAGGGGCCGGACCCTGTGGGAAAGGGGCCGGACCCTGGGAAAGGGGCCGGACCCTGCGATTCGTGCGATTTAGACGTCCCGGATAGGCGCATCGGAAAGCCATGGAGATCATAAAAAAAACATGCAAAAGGATACTGTAGACCTCGCGTTTTTCTCCCCCGCCGTCTTTAATTTTTTTTACAGGAAAAGAGGAAGAGAAGACTCGAAGTAGAGCATCTTCTCACGGACGGTTCCTGTTTTTTCTATTCCTCTCGTTCCTCCTTTCTTGTTTTTTCTTCATCGTCGGTAAGCAGGTGCTTGAAAGAGCTTACTTGAGAGAAGAGACCCGACACTCTATAATGACCGTGGATACAACACTTAAGAGCTGATATGACCGTAACGACACAGATGCAACTCGGCCCCTCGTTCACTCCTAAAATCGTACGCACACTCATACTTATCACAGCTTTAGCGACTCTGATTTCCGCACTCACCGAAGCAATGATTGGCAAGCTTTTAGGCATTCCAGGCCTTCAGTGGTGGCTAAGTCTGTCCCTTGAAGGGCTCGGCCATGGTCTTGTGTGGCAGCCGCTGACGCACTTTTTCATACAGCCTGCCCCTTGGGGAGGTCTCTCCCTAGGGCTCGTCATCCAGCTTCTCTTCTATATGTACCTGCTGTGGGTTCTCGGATCTGCTATTGTCCAGCGCGTAGGAAATATGCCTTTCCTACGTCTTTACCTTATCAGCGGTTTCATCGCTGGTATGGCTGCCATCATGGTGATGCTCCTCACAGGAACCCACGCACGTATTGCAGGTTCAGCTCCCGCTATCTATGCAGTACTGGTGGTGTGGTCCATGTTCAACCCCGAAGCCGAACTGCTATTGTTTCTCACCTTCAGGGTCCCCGGAAAATGGCTGGTATTCGGATATTTAGGCGCCCTAGCTCTCATCCAAACAGCACAGCTCGACCTCATTAATCTCGCGATCACCCTCGGTGGAACTGGCTCAGGCTACCTCTATGCCACGTTAGCATGGGGAGGATGCAGCCCATTTCCTCTCACACACTCCCTTGACCATCGTCTGAATCATATCGGCCAGAATCTGCATGGTCGCCTTGTAAAGATCTTCAGCTCCGGCTCCTTCCAGTCTAAGGTTGTCGATTTCAAAACAGGTAAGCCCGTCGATAAAAGCGCCGACGACGACGCGTTCATCGATGCCATGCTAGCCAAAATTTCGCGCTCCGGCGAAGACTCCCTCACCTGGCGCGAGCGCAGACGCTTAAACAAAGCATCAAAGCGCAAGAAATAGTCCTGATCTAAAAACAACGACTCCACCTCAATTGTAAAAAATACACCGACATGCATTTAATAAACAAATAGACTTATTTGTTATTTACAAATACTAACAAATTAACTATCATCTCAACTGAAAATACAAGAAAACTACCAAACACCTTTCACTTCGGTGGCAACACCGAGGTACCACCTGCCAGCAAATGACCCAGTTCTCCCATTGGGTTTGAGCAAATACCTACCGGCAGGAGCGGTGTGCATCAGCACACCGCTTTTTTTTATTCCAAAGACCCGATGCCTCACCTGTTCCAGGCAAATAACTAGCCTATACCTCTAAAATAAACATATTAATTAAAAAATAATAATTATATTTTTATATGTAATTTACTAATTGGCATGAAAATTGAATTAGGTATTACGAATTTTTTGTTAATTTTGTTGGATCATCCCAAACAATCGTGAACAAATCACGAATAAGGGATTAGGAGGTTTTATGAGTCGCTTATATAAATTGGCACAAATGTGTCTACTCGGGCTCTTTCTATTTGCGATCCCGAGCCCTGTGAATGTGGAAGGTGCTATCACCGGAGTGAACAATGCGGGACAAATTATCCTAGCTCCACCTTCTGTGGAAGATTCCGGAGCAATGCCCTCACTACAAAACGGTTTCAATGAAGTCCAAAACTTCACTCTAACCGATCCACTGCAGCTAGACATTGGAACACTACCAGTGGGAACAGTCGTAAGTAGCCACATGATTTTCATGAATCCCGCAGGGGCCTCCACACATGGACCTGTAACCTGGACCTTTGACGGTCTCGTCGTAGGCACCATGAGTGACACCGCAGGTTTACTCGAAGCGCTCTCCAACGCAGACCTAGGGAATCTCGGCACAGTCTATCCCGGAGCGTTCTCTGGTAGAGGCTTGGAGGATAGTGACGGACTCGTCTTCGTTGACGACACTTTAACAGCGAATATGGGTGTATTTGGAGGAGACCCCGGAGACTGGGTACGTGTTGTGACAGTACAAATACCTGAGCCTTCCACCTATATGCTCATCGCAGGCTTCCTAAGCTTGGCGGCCATCCTACGGAAGCGCCGTCAAAAACTTAGCCCCTCCGTGGGTTAATTGAACAAATTATAGTCATCCTAGCCAATCCCGTGTTTGGCTAGCCTCCCGTGAGCCACCCCTCTAGCCAGGGGTGGCTTTTTTTAAACCTACCTTGTTTATTTAATGTTTTAAAATATTTATTGACAGACACTTACAGCTGTCGTACAATATAAATATAAGAGAGAAGGGAAACGAACAAGTTAAACATGACACGCTCTTGGGCGCCCAACAGCCTCGCAAAGCAGTTGGGCGCCCAATCTTTTTATTATCAAGTACTTATAAAATCTCTTTACTTCCTTTTAAAGGAGATTTTTGCTAGCATAAGCGCCTAATACATAAACATTTAGGTAATCTTATGACTTCTCTTTTTTCGAATGAATCTAACAAAACGTCTGAGCACACACCCCACAAACGTACAAAATCCAGCAAAATTTTCTCGCTTCCAAGCGCGCCAAGACCGCGCAATGAAGACGACGTAGGCCTCTGCTACCGTCTGATAATCAGTAACGCTAAACGCGATCGCCTCATTTTTCTAGTGGCTGCTGGCGTTCATTTACTGTCAGCGCTGATGATTTTATTTTCGCAGCCTACTGAAGCGGGCCTACTCGCCAACTTTGGCTTTCGTTGGCTACTGAAAGGTCTTGTTGCCAATGGCGCGTTTAGCATGTCGATCTTTGCTTTCATCGCCTGTGCTCTCACCCGTCCAGACAGCAAAGCCACCGCGACACTACATGGGGCGGCGAAAAAGGAGCTACGCAAGCGCTTTCGCTCGCACTGGCAAGCTTTAGGCGGATGGAAATGGATGCCGTTCTATGCGCAAACACCCGAGCAACTGCGCCTGCGTCAACTATATAGTCTTGCTAGAAGCAATTTTAAAGTAGCCTGTGCCCGAACGGAAGTGCGTTTCAAAAGAGACAAAGCGCGCATTTGGAGCGAGGAGCTATGCCCAGTAGTAATGGAAGTGCTTCACGGCCTGCAGACGGAGTTTGCCGAGGCAATTGAGCAATTTGAGCTCGAAATCAGCCATCTTCACATGCACCAAGCTGGAGCGGAGTACTCGGGGTTGTAGTTTTAACTGCGCTCTAATCGCTCAGCTTCCTCTTCCTTGCGTCGCGCTTGCAGAGCCATCTGCAGTGCCTGCATTCCAGCCAATATTCCCTCTTCGTAGCGAAAATGCGGGCTGTTCTCCAGCTCGGGATAGTCATTAGGTTGTAAGATATCGTCTGACGTCAGCGTCGGAATCATCTGTCTTCCCAGCTTTAGTAGACGCGCATGCTGACCTTCAATGACCTCACATACCAAACCTTCAATGGTGTTCCAGTCTTCAGCCATTGTCTTTCTCCTCGTTTTCCTTGCGACGCATCTGAAAGAAATCGCGCATGAGATCCGCGGCATAGTCACCAAGCACACCCCGGCGGATCTCAACCTGATGAATAGGATGTTTGGTAGCAAACAGATCCACCCAGCTGCCATTGGCACCGTGCCGCACATCAGGAGCCCCCCAAACAAGCACCGGAACCCGCGATAGAAGCAAAGCTCCAGCACACATACTGCACGGTTCCATCGTACAATAAAGCGTGGTGTCCACAAGGCGCCAGTCATCAGAAACCGATGCCCCTGCAGTCAAACACAGCATCTCTGCATGTGCCGTCGCATCCTTAAGCATCTCAACTTGATTGTGGCCACGCGCAATCACACGCCCACCCTGAACCAAGACAGCTCCTACCGGAACCTCTTTGGCCCGATACGCCTTCCATGCCTCGCGTAACGCCTCCAACATGAAACGCTCATCGTCAGTCTTAGGTACAATCGAAAAAGGAAATGTCATCAGCTCCACCAATTTGCCCGCCAGTGTAACAAAGAGCTCAGCATGATGAAAAGGAGATAAACCATACCGTTCATCCACTCCTCCTCATCCGGCCTCTATAACTCGGTCTCAACTTGCGGCACTTTTCAACCAGCCATCGCCCTTCGACTCGTGCACGATTACTCGAAAAACCATGGAGAACATAGAGATCAGCATGGCTTTTCGGTGCGCCTATCCGGGTCGTCTAAAGCGCACGAATCACAGAGTACGGCCCCTTTTCCGGCCCTTTTTCCTTTTTTTAACACAGAGCAACAGAGGAACAGAGACACAGAGGAGTTTTTTCTCTGTTGCTCTGTGTTGCAAAGTTGACAAGACGCGGCATCCATGATTCGTTGACGCCTATCGGAACCATGACCTACTTTAGAGGCTACACAGTAATATGTTTCGAACTTAAGACCATAGATCCCCTACGTGATCCTCCATGCCCTCCATGGTTTTCCGAAATCCAATCCACGAAGATCTACTATTCTGAGAATCGCACAAATCGCAGGGTCCGGCCCCTTTCTCAAATCGCAGGGTCCGGCCCCTTTCTCTATTCTGAGAATCGCACAAATCGCAGGGTCCGGCCCCTTTCTCAGGGTCCGGCCCCTTTCTCTTTCTCCTTTTCTTGGCGTCTCGGAATCTCTGCGCCTTAGCATCGCAAGCTCCGCTATCAAGTATCAAGTGCGTTTCTGTCGTGTATACCACCCGCCGCCTAGCATATCTTTGTTGACGATACACTCGTATCTGAGCACCTTCGCTACGCCCTGCCCAAGGATTGGGTGGCAATCCGGGTCTTGGATCGAAATCCCTATAAATGCTAGCCTGTATATATTATGAGCGAAGAACACCACTACTTCTATGGCAAGCCCATCCTGGTCCACGAAGAACAGGAGCGGATCCAGGAACTCATGCAACACTTCAAAGGCAAGCCCGCCACCGAAGAACTGCGCTGCCAAATCTATGACATGCTCACAGAAGAACGAGCTAAAGGCCTGTTTTCTGTCCCATTCAAAGTGGTGTTACGCAACGATACATCTGGGGCCTACAGCCCTTATATTGAGGTGATTCTAGACTCAAAAGTGTGAGTAGAGCCCTTATTTCCAAGGAGATTGCGTTTGCATCTCCTTCGCGGTGTCTTTATACTTGATTAATAATTGCCTGCCGTGCTATCATCATGTCTTAAAATACAAGGTCTTATGTTGATACCATCACATCACACACTCTATGCGAGGGGGGGTGCACTGCATGTCGCTGGATAAAGGAACTAAAGAAGAGATTACCAAGAAGTTCCAGCTTCACGAGAAGGATACCGGTTCTGCCGATGTCCAGATCGCGATTCTTACAGAAAGAATCGCGGAGCTGACGGAGCATCTAAAACGGGCGCCTAAAGATCATGCGTCCCGATTATCGCTCCTAAAGCTTGTCGGTCAGAGACGACGTCTCTTGGATTACCTCAATTCTACGGATACAAAGAGGTACCAAGCACTCATTAAGAAGCTGAGCCTGAGAAGGTAAGAAAGTTTCGGGCAGTTGCTGCGCAACTGCCCTTTTTTTTTGTTTGGCCCCAGCCTTCGGCTGGGATAAACTATGTGCGGGAGCCAGGAATAGAAGTCAGAAAACACTCCTCAAAGGAAACTCCTTTGAGACGCGTTTTCTGAATTCTATGTCTCCTGTCTCCCACCAAAGATAGCGGTATTGCATAGCACATGCTCGCCTGCCGCAAGAGATGAGGACGAGGGAGCCGACTGATCTGCTAAGATACTTCATGTCTTACACCCATCACCTGCTCCATCTCTAAGTCTCCATCGACAACATCTACCCATCAAGGAGACAACTATATATGGAAAGAAAAACCCGTACTGTCAAAGTGGGCTCAAAGGAGATCACTTTCGAAACAGGAAAGGTCGCTAGACAAGCCAACGGCGCCGTCGTTGTCCGTTGTGGCGAGACCGTCATTTTTTGTAGCGCTTGCGCCTCTAAGGAGCCCATTGAGTCTCGCGACTTCATGCCACTACGTGTCGACTACCAAGAGAAATTTTCTTCTGCTGGTAAGACCGTCGGAGGCTTCTTCAAACGTGAAGGCCGCCCTACAGAGAAAGAAGTTCTTACGTGCCGCCTTATCGACCGCCCCATCCGTCCAATGTTCGTCGACGGCTACTACCACGAAGTGCAAATCTTGTCGTATGTATGGTCCTACGATGCCTGCATGGCGACACAACCCCTTGCAATTAGCGCGGCGTCAGCAGCTCTAACAATCTCGGATATTCCTCTTGTTAAACCTCTAGGTGCTGTACAAGTTGGTAGGATTGATGGCCAGTTCGTCGTCAACCCAAGTGTCGAAGAGATGGAGAAATCCACCCTCGACCTCACTATCGCTGGTACCGAAGATGCCGTTCTAATGATCGAAGGCTACTGCGACTTCCTTACTGAAGACGAAGTCATCCAAGCCATCGAAACAGGCCACGCCGGCATAAAAATTATCTGCCACGCTCTAACAGAATGGCAGAAAGAACTCGGTAAGCCCAAAAAGACCGACACCCTTGCCTTTGTTCCAGAAAGCACCCGCAACGCCATCGCTGCCGTAGCAACGCCAGCGAAACTCGATGTTGCCTTGCGTATTGCAAACAAAGACGAGCGCGAAGCTGCTGTCGACGCCATCAAGAAAGAGGTTAAAGAGACACTCCTTCCTGAAGGCGCCGAAAAACTTGAGCACAACCCCGCCGACGTCAGCAAAGGCTTTAAAGACGCACAGTCTGCTCACCTAAGAAAGATCGTTCTCGAAGAAGGCGTACGCTGCGACGGCCGAGGCACTGCTGACATCCGCTTCATCGACATCGAGCAGGGCCTGCTCCCACGCACTCACGGCAACGTGCTGTTTACCCGAGGCGAAACACAGACCATGGCGGTCTGTACTTTGGGTGGTTCTAACATGGCACAACGCTATGAGACCCTCGACCTCGACGGCCTACGCAACTTCTACCTGCAGTACACCTTCCCTCCGTTCTCCGTAGGTGAAGTCGGACGTACAGGATCGCCAGGACGACGCGAAATTGGCCACGGTAAACTCGCCGAACGCGCCTTGCAAGCGGCTCTTCCTGACCCAGAGCTCTTCCCTTACATCATCCGTATCGAGTCCAACATCACCGAATCCAATGGATCTTCGTCCATGGCGTCAGTATGTGGTGGCTGCATCGCGATGATGGAAGCAGGTGTCCCAATTAAGCGTCCGGTTTCCGGTATCGCGATGGGCCTCGTCCTTGAAGGTGACAAGCACGTCATCCTCTCGGACATCCTCGGTGTCGAAGACGCCCTCGGTGACATGGACTTCAAAATCTGTGGTGACGAAAACGGCGTGACAGCCTTCCAGATGGATATCAAGGTCGAAGGCATCACCTCCGATATCATCCGTGCAGCTCTAGCGCAAGCTAAAGACGGCAGGGTCCATATCCTCAACAAGATGCTTGAGGCATGCCCACAGACCAAGGACCTTCCGGCTCACGCTCCACGGATCGAAACAATCCGGATCCACCCAAGCAAGATCGGCGAGGTCATTGGCCCAGGAGGCAAACAGATCCGCGCCATCATCGAGCAGACTGGTGTTGAGATCGACATCAACGACGACGGCCTCATCAACATCGCATCAGCGAATGCCGAAGGCCTCAACAAAGCGAAAGCAATCATCAAAGGCCTCACAGCCGAGATCGAAGTCGGTACCGAGTACGAAGGCAAAATCACATCGATTGTTCCTTTCGGACTCTTCATCGAAATCCTTCCCGGTAAAGAAGGCCTATGCCACATCTCTGAGTACTGCCACGAACGCGTTGCAGACCTCAAAGATCTCGTTAATGAAGGCGATATGATCAAGGTCAAAGTCCTCGACATCAACGAACGTGGCCAGGTGCGCCTAAGCCGTAAGGCCCTATTGCAAAAGGCCTAAAGCCCAAGCAAAAGCCCGATCTACTCAAAAGCCAGCAATCGCCGATTGCTGGCTTTTTTGTGCGCCTAAGAAGAAGGGACCAAAGCGACAAAAGTGCCCCAAAGGACAGCAGAGAAAAAACACCAGCCCTTCCAATGCGTGTGCTCTCCCCGAAAAGTTATGCACATATGCAAGAACCGGCACCGATCCTATGCAAGAACCGGCACCGATCCCCGGCACCGATCACACAAATACGCGAACAAGACTCTCAAACAGCAATCAAAACTTATGGGTAAAAGTGTGGCAACAAACTAGCAGAGCAGGAAAAAAATAAAGCGGAAAACTTCTCTCTGTGTCTCTGCTCCTCTGTTGCTCTGTGTTGAAACTATAGCGAATGATACTGTCTCAGATTCATTAAAACCGAGATGCATACGCAAGCACACCGATCATTTCTATCGGAAATATAACCAGCCGTTTGCCACGTGAAAGACAGGAAGCAGGCAAAAGGCAAAAAGCTGCAATTCGCGCCATTCAGCATGTTTTATCAAGAAGTTACGGCCACATATACGAAAAGAAACGCAAAGACGCCAAGTCACAGAGGCGCAGAGAGAATTTTATGATCTCAAGCGGACCCCGATTGTCTAGACCTTGGGCATCACTAAGAACCAGCTGTTTTGTAGTTATGCGCTACGCAAACGCGATCGGAACGTTTACCACGAAATCGACAGTATCCAACTAACACCAACTAAATGTGAAAAAATCTTTAATTAAATTATAAAAAAGCATATACTGTCTAAGTAAAGTAAATATACCCTAACTAAAAGATATATAATATGGACCACATGCGTTTCCCGGAATTTCTGCACAACAACCCACATCCTGGGTATCGCTATCAGGACGATGAAGTCCTAAAAGCACTATTCAACACCTCGTTTAAATGGCCAAAGTCCGACGAAGGCTTTTTCAACAGCATCGTGCAATGGGGAATAACACAACCCAATGCCATCAATGCCTTCGGTCAACTTGATATCGGTACATTGTCTCGCCGCAACATCGTCTCACTTGACGGCAGCCCCCAAGACGGAGCCGACCCATTCGACGCGGATCTGTATGCGATGACACTAAAATGGATCGAAGGCAAGGGCTATCTTGACACCCCCGTTAAAGATCAAACGCTAGCAAGCCTGCGGAAACTCCTCAAAATGGTCGCACTCAACTGCTGCCATCCTTGTCATCGAGTTGCACGAGGATTAAGCAAAGGCGCCTACCGCAACGGGGACATTACCGTTGTGAACAACGACCACTTTCTCACTCCTTTGCCAGAGCATGTTACCCCTTTCTTACAGGATAACGACCCGGAGATGCTTCCGAACTACGAAGCCTTCTACAACAGAATGCAGGCCACCAAGGTCTCTCTAGCCAAAACCAGCTTTAGCCCTGCAGCACAGGCTTTTATCGACAAATACCTATACATTGCACCCGCTGCTAGCGACGTCCCTGCTCGAATGAATGCATTTCTCACAGAGCTGCTAGAAAGGCTCGGAAGTGACGACGCCGACACCAACGCGATCGAGAACGCCGCTTGGGCCCACATGCAGCTGGTAAAAATCCATGCCTGGGGAGATATCAACGGCCGAACAGCCCGAACACTTATGTGGATCATCCTGATGCAGGCAGGCCACCACCCCTTCGAAATGCAAAGCAATAAAGCCTACACCGAAGCGGTAAATGGCGACGACGGATCAGGCTACGTCTTCGCTCAGTACCTGCAACACCGCCTTCCTGTCATTGAGGAAGAGGCGCATGCCGTTGACGAAAGATAAAAAGGTTGTGACAACGTACTACCCAGTTTCGACCTAACTGCCAACCTAAGTAGGGTTGCCTTCACCTTGACACCAATGATGGCGTTAAGAATGTTGATGCAATCACAGCGGCCTCATTGATCGCGACATTCAAGTTGCGTTCACCACATAGCAAAAGGACCTAAAGGACGTAGATACGTCCTTTAGGTCCTTTATGTCTCTTGGGTCCTTTAGGTCCCTTCCAGATCCTACAGAGGATTAGGGACGGGGTCGTCGCCAGCTTTAGCTTGCTCACCTTCAGCTTCTTCCTCGCCTTCTTCTCCAGGAGGGGGAGGAGGTGTCGCTTTAGTGCGCTTAAAGCGGTCCTCGGCCTCTTTGAGGCGCTTGCGCTTCTCTTCGATATCCCAAGTGTCGTTGGTAATAAAACGCACATCTTCGGCATCCAAGGTCTCAAATTCCATGAGCATCTGCGTCATGAGCTCAACTTGATCGTGGCGCTCTTCGATG
>JAJFMA010000050.1 GCA_021772415.1 Chlamydiota bacterium | reverse complement strand
GATGCAAAGGCGCTAAGACGCAAAGAAAAAAGAGAACTGAGCTCAAGCACAGCATGAATAGGTGCGGTGAAACAAAAGCGTCGTTTGAACAGGATACTTAGCCTTCGCCTTGTAGCATTGCGGGAAATTAGTGTGGTAGTTAGGGTAGCCAGTAAGTTAAGCAACCCTTGCTATTTTGGTGTGACTATTCTTCAGCACGAGCTTGCAATCCGCTTCGGCTCTTTTCTTGCCATTCTATGTCTGCTCGCTGTTCTGGAGCGCTTTGTACCTCGACGCCCTGCCAACGAGCCCTTACACGGTATTAGATGGCTGAATAACCTCGCTTTGGTAGTCCTCAATAGCATCTCACTTAGGCTACTGTTTCCTTTGCTAGCCATTGATATGGCGGCGATCGTCCAAAGCGAAGGATGGGGATTGCTGAACCTATGGTCGCCTCCGGAACCTTTGGCAGTCTTCTTCGGAGTTCTCGTTTTAGACTTGGTCATCTATGCCCAACATGTTGCCTTCCACAAAATCCCCTTGTTTTGGCGTCTCCATCGCATGCACCACTCCGATGTTGATGTCGATGCCAGCACCGGTATACGCTTTCATCCCATCGAAATTTTCCTGTCGATGCTCATTAAGATCGCGACTGTTGCTGCTGTGGGCATTTCACCTGTTGCAGTGTTGATTTTTGAAGTACTTCTCAATGCCACATCACTGTTCACACATGCGAACATCCGCCTGCCTAAGCAAATCGATACTGTTGTGCGCTGGATCTTTGTAACTCCGGACATGCATCGTATCCATCATTCAATTCTACGCTATGAAACCGACTCCAATTATGGCTTCAACCTGTCGCTATGGGACCGCATGTTTCGCACGTACCGGAGGCAACCAAAGATGGGACATAAAAAAATGACTTTAGGGCTACCGCAGTTCCGAGAGCGCCATTACCAGAAGCTATTGGGGTTACTAAAAATCCCCTTCGTGCGCTACCGTCGCAAGGAGTGATGTTAGTTTCTCTTTATTAATACCTTACATTCGTGTACTATCTTAGGAGTTTTCTAAAAAAATCGCTATATTGGAGAGAGTGAGCCTTATGACCACCAAGATTTTTTCGATTGCGCTACTACTTCTGTGTTCAACATCTTTTCGCTGTACTGCCACCGAGATTATTGAGCAAAACGATGCAGCCTTACATCCGTGGCATAGCGAATACAATCAATCGATTGACGCGGCAGTCATCCGAGCGGAGACGCATGCTCACGCAGCTCTTGAAGCTCGAAAGGAACATCCTACTTTCGAGGGCCGAGCAGAGGTATCACGCGCCTTTAGTCAGTTGTGCGGGCAACACAATACTATCTCTGTGTTTGTCTATGGGCAGATGCTCAATTCCGATTTTGCTCTTGAGGTCGTATCGCCAAAAACGTGGAATGCGGCAACGCGCTCCGTAGCGTTCGGAGCACAAGGGCTTTTTAACGTTGCAAATGACTATAGCGAGCCTAGTGGGCTCCCTAACATACTCACTAGTGACGACCCACAAAACGTCGCACCTGGCGTAGTGTTAGATTTAACCTTAAACGAATTCCAGAAGCTTGCCAGTCAATACGACGGCTATGACTTTGTTCCCCTTGCCCATGTGGGCTGGGAGGACCTGCTTGCTGCGAAGGAGAACGCGCCTTCATTTCATATCGTCTATACCTTCAGTGCTCCGTACGCTAGCCGGGAGGGGCGCTATCCAGCACGTGACGACTTATGTCCCGATACCAATAGCTATGCGTTATCGAAGATGGGGGCTGCAAGCCTTGGAAACGACTTCCTCTATTTATGGCTTCGCCGCAATTTTCTCGCTGACGGCAAAATCGTCGTCGACAGTTGGGATCGCTTTCATCTGACCCCGTTGAGCACCTTAGAAGGGCAGCATATGTTACGTAGTAGCGGCGTCAACAGGGATTTTTGGAGTCTAATACAGCATTTCCAAACCCAGCGCACCAACGCTCTGTGTGCAGTAGCGAGCTCTGTCATGATTATGAACGCCCTTCCCCACAAGCCAGCTCCCAGGGTGTCATACTACGCATGGTACCGCTATTACACTCAAGAAGAGTTCTTCACCGATGAAGTGCTTGAAGTCGTCGATCCGGTCGACGTCGCCGTCCGAGGGATGAAACTCGTTGAATTAGCACGAGTTCTAGAACATGCCTACAAACTTAAGGTCCACACGTACCTGGGCTCGATCACAAGTCTTGAAGAGATGCGCAACACAATGATTCGCGTTCTCGAAGAACCTAACCAATACATCATCGCCAATTACTTCCGTCCTGCATTAGGGCAGATTCGCGCTGGGCATTTTTCTCCTGTAGCGGCCTATAACGAGGAAATGGACGCATTTCTTATCCTTGATGTCTCTCGCTATAAGTACCCTCCTATTTGGGTGCCTGCAGAGCGCTTGTGGGAGGCAACATCAAGTTGTGACGGGGATGGCAGCTGGGGTCGTGGATTCCTCACTGTCGGCTACTAAGCCAATAGTAGCATTTGAATCCTGAAGAGAGT
>JAJFMA010000049.1 GCA_021772415.1 Chlamydiota bacterium | reverse complement strand
GACGCAATGGACGAGGACAACACATCGCGCGATGTGTTGTCAACAGGCTCGTTTTACAAGCGCAGCCTAGCTACTGGGCCTCAAATCGACCAAGATACTTGTCTTGTCGTCACCACCACCTGCGTTGGCAGCCTTCTGATGCAGTCGCTCGTTGCGTCCCTTAAGGCCCAAGCCTCCATCCATGGATGGGTCTAGATACTCCGCCAATTGACTCCCCGAGCCTATGTCATAAAAGCCATCACACATGACCGCAAGTCGACATCCTCCTGGAGGTATCTTTCTGCACGCCACTATAGGTACTGAGCTAGTCGAAAATTGACTGTGATCTCCAAACGAGTGCGACGTAGGAATAGTTAAGTGGGGCTTTTCACCAGTGGCACCAACACGCCACTCGGTCAATTTCACGTTGTGTGATGTCTCGTCCTTAGGAACAATCCCATGCCCACGCATGGCACCTGTAACGGCATACTCGCCATGACCGATTTCAGTGTCAGGCGTGAGAAATTGAGGGCCATCGTCCGTGATCATCAAGGCTCTGGAATCTCCTAAGTTGGCTGTGAAGATGTAGCCACCCAATACAACTGGACAGCAGATATCTGCTCCTGAATTGCCACTGAGACCTGTTGAATCTTTATCTGCTTCCTCTTCCCATTTCGTAGCCATCTCAAGAAACGCTGTTTTGATGGCATGTCTAACCAGCTCGCGATCTTCAGGCTTTTCCAGGTCTAAAGATGAAATAGCCCCCAAATGTTCTTCAAGCGCGGCGCTAAGATGCTCTTGCGCAAATTGCGCTGCTTGCTGACCATTGTGCCCATCAATCACTGCTGGCACCATGCAAGGAATCGTCTGATCTCCAATTTGGAGATCGAAGGAACTTAGAACCATGCGATCCTCACAACCGCTACTCACATGCCCTTCACCTGCGCGAATGACCCCATTGGCTGAGGCAGAAAAATTCCCTAAGTTTACCGGGTCTGGGGTAAAGCTATTGGCATTTACCCTCACTTTGTCGTCCCTATTCAAGTCAGGGACACCCACACCGTCGCCACTTGTCGTAACGAAGTCCAGAGTTGTTCTCTCCCGAGAGCTTAAAGGCCCGGCATCAGATGAAAATCGAAATCCACGCTTCTCGGTGTCAGATTCTTTGTCTTTATTTGCCTCCGCCCAGGGCTTCTCAAATCTAAAGGTCTCCAGGCGACCATCACTTTTTCCCGCCACTGCGTACTGTGCATCAAGCTCCGCGCCAACTTCCGGATCCATCAAGGCTGCATCAGCCTCATCCAGCCTACGAAGAATCTCCGGGTTCGACTGCACCGCAATAAGATTATGACGCTGCCCTGCGACATCTGCAGGTGTTGCGTCAGCAGCAAGATGTCTTATCACAGAGCGCAACTCCTGATTGCTTGTCTCGCTAAAATCAATACCAGCAACCGACACGACTTTCGACTGTGGAAAACGTGCGTCTTTATCTTCCGGAATCAACTTCATCATCAATGCGCGTACCGCTTTGGCCTTGCGCGTATCCAAATGCCCGGTAAGCGCAACTTTTGCATCGCGAGGATCAGCATCTCCGTCAACAAGTTTCACGCTCTCGCGTGCGGCATCTAGCTCTTCGCCTTCAAGATTGGCGACAAAATAAATCAGTTCATCGGCAGAAAATGTGTCGAGGTCGAGCTCTTTGGCACCTGGCGAAGCTTCGCTCCAGCAAAAAAGCCTGTTTAGCGCCTGATGATTGTCAATGTCAGGCGGACCCTCCATTTTTGTTGCCTCCCCTGCTGCCCATTCGTCGGCCTTCGCTACAGTGGATGGATCAAAGCCCTGCGCCTCTAACTGATGCAGCTCACTACGGAAACCCTGGATTTGTTTCATGTTGCTCTGTAAATTCCTATGTATTTTCTGGGCCTCTCTAAGTCCTTTCAACGCCTTCTTTCTGCGCGCACGATTCCATGGGGTTAAGATGGTCCTGCCTTCCAACTTCGCAATTGCTCCGTTAACGGCATCGGCGCTGGTCAAATCCACGCGCTTAACATATTTATTAGAACTATAATCGCGACGTAGAGGATTCAACCCCTTTCCAAGTTCGGCACGAGCATGAGCGTGGACACCTATTTTTTGGTGAAGATCACGATCCTTACTCAAGACCTGGTGGTCCGAAACTACGTGCCCCCCCGACCAACTCGCTCTTCGTTGCTTAGGCGCCGAAGGCTCTTTCTTTGGAAGCTCCTCTGGAACAGACAAGCGTCGATTTCTATTAGCTCCAGATGAAGATTCCATAATTAACCTGAATTAAATTAAAATATAAGTATCTACATTTACACGTAACTTTATTCTACTATCTAATTAGTTTAATTACATTAAAAACTTTAAATACAATTAAATTACTCCTTGAAATTAATAAGATCCTCAGGCAGAATGGCGTGTATTAGGGCAATGAATAGCCCGAAGGAATTAGCGATGAACACGCCGTTGATCACAGATTTTACGCAGGCAGAACGTGCACGGGGTTCCGTGGCGCGTGATACTGCTGTGATTTTTTCCCTCCTTTCGGCGTGTTCTCTCCATCATCCCCATCATCATCATTCGCATTAATCCGTAGATCGCTCCTTTTAGCTGAGTAGATCTGTCGGATAGCTGTCGCTACGCGCGGTCGCGTGGTGGCATTTTGTCGTATTTTCGCGTGAACACATTTTTGACATAAGGATTCAAACATGAACATCTATCTATTGCTATCACTTCTCGCAGCTGTGGGCGGCGCCTCGCTATGGCTTGGTTACCGCGCTAGCGCAGGGGTGAACACTCAAGACGATTACTTCTTGGGTGGACGCCAGATGACTTGGCTTCCTCTGGCGCTGACTTTGCTGGCCACTCAGGTCGGTGGAGGTACTATCCTAGGCGCTGCAGAAGAAGCGTATACCCGCGGCTGGGTAGTGCTTCTGTACGCATTGGGCACCTGCTTAGGCCTGTTGCTGCTTAGCAGCGGCTATGGCGCTAGGCTTCGTGAGTTTGGCATCGCCACACTCTCGGAGCTATTGGAGAAGCGCTACGGTTCAAAGAGCCTACGTAAAGTGAGTGCCGTGATTTCTATCGCTGCTCTCTCGTTGATCTTAGTGGGTCAGGGCATCGCCACACTCAAGTTCTTTGTGACACTCGGTCTTGATAGCACCGTTTTGTTCGTGCTGCTTTGGGCGGTGATTGTCGTCTACACCGTGATGGGAGGCCTTCGCGCCGTGCTCTTTACCGATGTACTCCAAGTACTATGTATTATTGCTGCGTTTGCTGCAGTAGCGCTCGTTCTCGTGTGGAGCGGTCCAACGCAGGTGCTGAGTCCTGCTGTAGACGTAGCTCCTACGACCCCTGTGCCATGGTCAGCGTGGCTATGTAGCCCTCTGCTGTTCGTCTTAATCGAGCAAGACATGGGCCAGCGCTGTTTTGCTGCAAAGTCTCCGCGCACAGTGACCAAAGCCACAGCTGTTGCCGCCGTTGCGATGTTCATCGTGGCGCTACTGCCTGTCTATTTGGGGGTACTAGCACGGGGCTTAGGCATCGCCGCGCCACAAGGAGGAAGTGTCCTTTTAGCTGTTGTCACCGAGACAACAAACCCTGTGATCGCCACATGCTTCTCTGTAGCACTGCTGATGGCTATTGTCTCGACAGCAGACTCGCTGCTCTGCTCGATAAGCTCCAACGTCAGCATAGATTTGCTGCAGGGCAGTGAAGGTTCGATGAGCGGCGTGCGTAAAGCTCAGCTAATCACACTTGTGATCGGATTAAGCACTCTTGGGGCAGCGTTCCTTTGGGACAACGTCGTCACCATGCTCGTCTTCGCCTACGGCCTTGCGGCAAGTGCTCTAGTCGTACCGGTAGTGATGGCAGTATATAGCAAGAACCCGTCACTGCGCGGAGCGTGGGCAGCTCTGATTGCAGGAGGCATAAGCTACGCCTGCCTGCGTGCTAGCGGCTCCACACTGCCATGGGAGCTGACATCCGTGATGATCTCGGGAGGCAGCTACACGCTTTGTAAGCTGACACAGCAAAGCAGAGAATCCCTTACACCGGTCGAGAATAGGGAGACAGCATCATGAAGCCATGTATCGGAATTGTCGGAGGCGCAGGCCCCGCCGCAGGCTTTGAGCTTGGACAGAGGGTGATCGCTCTATGTCAGCAACGCTACGGTTGTCACAACGACAGCGACTTCCCAAGGATTTTAGTAGAGAGCTATCCCTTCAGCGATATGCTTTCAAGTCATGCTGTAGGTAACAATTGCGCTACATTGCGCAGCGAGCTACGGAGTGTGATTGATAGGCTAGTCACAGCAGGTGCCGACGTTGTCGCGTTGAGCTGCAACACCCTTAGCTGCTTTTTGGATTGGGAGGCTGTTTCGGGTGATGTCAAACTCATTGACATGCTGTCAGCAACGCGCGACCACATAGCCATTAACTCACAATCTACCGTCACCCTCTGTACGCGTACGTCTCGCGAACGTGGCATTCACGCCGGCGCTTATGAGACGGCCTACATCGACGAACGTGAGCAAACTTGCGTCGACGCGTTGATTAACGAAATTCTCGCTGGCTACTGCGGCAGAGCGCAGCAGCTTGAACTAGCACGGTTAATTGCAGCGTGCCAAGCTTCGCGCGTAGTTCTCGGCTGCACAGAGCTCTCGCTGCTCTGGGGCGGAGACGCACATCTAGGCAATGCTCGCGTAATAGATCCTCTGCAACTCGTCGCTGAAACGATTACATTAAATAACAATAAGTCAAATTTATTATTACAAAAGTCACAACAAACAACCGTTAAAACAACACCCTAACAAAAAGAGCCTCAAGCCGCAGGTTCCAACCTCTTTTATTTCGTCTTGCTGACCCTTCTTCCTCTTTTCACCTGTTTTTCAGAAATTAACAGGAATGTAAGAAAAAGAAGAAAAGACAGAAAACTAGGTGATACTGTCTCGTCTCTCGCTACATTATGCACTCATAACGAGTAGCTCCTCTGCCATATTGACTACCTCCTTAAGAGGAGAGGCTACCGCAAAAGCAGCAATCTCTGACTAGCAATAACAATACGTTTAAATTAACTTGACTAAATAAAGAAAATATAATACAATAACCGACGCAATAAGTATAAATTAAAAAAGGGTCATTATGTTTACTAAATACCTACTTGCTTGTATCTTTGCAGTGTCGAGCTGTTTTGCTCAAGACACGCTCTCTTCAGCATTATGCCAGCTCCCAGGCAGTTCCTACATTAATTCCAGATGCAATTCGGTAAGCCTTTTACACGATTCGTCAATCGTGACAACACGCAGTACGGCCGCATCATATCTATGGTACCAGAAGAATGATACCCCTGAAACTATCGAGCAGCGTGCCGTTCAAATGTGGGAAACCGGGAGCAACGTCGAAGAACATTTAGCTGCACTCGACATGTTTCGCTACCTCATCGAACAGGGACATCAATTTCCCACAATGATCCAAGATCAGGATGCCAGCGCTCTACTCGAAAGAATCAAGACACTACAAACCTCTGATGAGGATGATACAGAAAAGGTCATTGCAAGCCTACAACTCAACGCACTGGTTCACCGGTATCAAGCTTCCGAGGAAATTGAGCTATTGGCCACGAACTGGATCCTTACCGATAGATATGGGGAACCAGAAATCGAATTTACGATGAATGCATTGAAGGCTCTTGCAGAAACGGGACATTCCATGCATGCAACTGAACAGATCGCCATGAATGCCCTAAATACGCACCTTTCTTATGATACCACTACCTTTTCAGGATGGAAGAATTTTCACCAAACATGGATGAAGGCTAAGCGAGCAACGGAACTACTATCTGCCCTTGCCGAAAGTGGCCATAAGTTCACTTCCATCGAAGACTCCTTCCAACAGTGCCTAAAGTTTGATGGGTCAGATAGCTTCACCAAGAAGCTCGTCCAAAGAGGGGACTACACTGAAATTGTCTTGAGACACGCTAGAGAGCTATGCATTGGGTCGACCTCCGATGCAGACATAGCTAACGGCCTTGCTCTCTATTACCATTTGACGTATTTCGGTGGTGAAGAGGAAGAAGCCAAGAGTGTAGTATTGCATCTGCTTGAGAATCAACCAAAGTTATTCGAAACACCACAACTAATGCCGCTGTTGAGTTTACTCATATCGCGAGGCCACCTACTAGAAGAGTCTGAAGCGATCGTAAACGAGGCTATGGAAGCTAATGCTTCTCTTGTTGAGTTGTCCAGCGTAATAGGGGCGCTGCTTGTAGAAGGTAAAGCGCCGACTGCCGCAGAGCGCTATCTTATCGAGACAGTAGACAGCAGATACGACCAGCGCATACCCATGACCTATTACATGATTGCTTGGGCTAGGGCTTTTGAACGGAACGGTCAGCAGATGCCGCTGATTAGGCAGGCTGCAATAGAGTCATATGATGAAGGCAGTGTAGAATCCAAAATCAAAGCCTTGCTATTAACACGTCTACTTGTCGAAGCGGATCAAAGCATCGACCTCGTCAAATTGATTGAAAGCAGAGCTTACGATGATGCAGAGCTACTGGAGTCAAGCCAAGCGCAGGAGCATCTTGAAAAGTTACATCAAGCGCTCGCGCCCTATAAAAGCTGGACTGCCGCAGAGCGCTATCTTATCGAGACAATGGAAGGCAAATACGGCCAGCGCACACCTATGATCTATTCCATGATGTTTTGGGCTAGGAAGTTTGCAAGTGCCGGTCAGCAGATGCCGCTGATTAGGCAGGCTGCAATAGAGTCATATGATGAAGGCAGTGTAGAATCCAAAATCGACGCCTTGCTATTAACACGTCTACTTGTCGAAGCGGACCAAAGCATCGACCTCGTCAAATTGATTGAAAGGAAAGCTTACGATGATGCAGAGCTACTGGAGTCACGTGTAGCGCAAGAGCATCTTGAAAAGTTACATCAAGCGCTCGCGCCCTATCGAAGCTGGTCTGAAACGTCTCCAAGTACTCTGCATGGTCATGACGGTGAGCTATAACTGAGGCCCGAAGAGAGTGTAAAGAAATGACCGAAGGCTCTTCTTATAAGCCCGGAGGGCTGTAACCTGTATAGCCTGGGGCGTAGCCCCAGGTAGGCTAATTAAGCTTTTGAGCGCTGTAGAGAGTGTAAAGTAATCGCCGGGACCTCATGTTTAAGTCATAAGCTTCAAACAACCAATGATATACACCGATAGCGCGAGTCCTCGAGTGCCGTGGAGTGCGGCGCTCCGCGCCGCCTTTTTGGAGTTCGTAGATACGAGAAATGCCTTCAGAAATATCTGTCGATGGTTATTTGGGCGACGTGGCACGGCAGAAAGCCCTTTGGAATCGTTCGCATCTCCAAATAAGGAGTCACGAACACTAAAATAAGACTGTGAGGTATATGTAGACGCTAAAAGGCGGCGCGGAGCGCACGCACTCCATGGCCCTCGCTGCGCTCGCGCTATAGGGAATCTACGTAATTAAGCATTAGCGACTTAAGAAGTGCTTCGAGGTTGTTTCTCTATTTCGTTACACTCTCGTAAGTGCGAGG
>JAJFMA010000048.1 GCA_021772415.1 Chlamydiota bacterium | reverse complement strand
GCTTTCGCTCAGCTTCTGCTGCTTCAGCTTCTTTACGCTTTCGCTCAGCTTCTGCTGCTTCAGCTTCTTTACGCTTTCGCTCAGCTTCTGCTGCTTCAGCTTCTTTGCGCTTTCGCTCAGCTTCTGCTGCTTCAGCTTCTTTGCGCTTTCGCTCAACTTCTGCTGCTGCTTCTTCATCAGCTAGACGTCGCCTTTCAGCCTCTTCATCCGCGAGACGTTGCCTCTCAGTCTCTTCATCAGCTAGACGTTCCTTCTCGGCCTTGTCAGCGTCACTATCTCCAAGAGTTTGGCCGAAATCCTCTGTTTCCAGCTGCTGTTCGGGTTCGTCCTGCTCTTCCTGTCCTATCGATTCGTCACCATCGTCGTCACTGTCTGCGGCACTGTCATCCTCTAGACCTTCCTTGATCAAAGTATCTGAGTAAGCTCCCGGTAAAGTAGAGCCCCCTTCATCGCCTGTCGAATCAAGGTTCTCGGTTTCCTCTATACTTGAATCGTCTCTACCCGCAGCTCCCGAGCCACCTAGTTCTTCAAAACCCTCTGTAGTCAATGTGTAGTTGGGCATTGAGCCATCGAAATTGACACCAAAATTCCTCCTAATTTGCAGCCAGGTCCATCTGCCATTGGGGGTTGTGATGCCGGGAACTCCACCTCCTCGGTCCACCCACTCATGCCGCCCGCCACTTGCCAGTGCAGCTTCTGCGACTTTGTTCTTGATGACCCACGCCCTAAAATCGGGATAGTCGTTGTAGTGCCGCTCCAACAAACCCATGGCACGCAGGCTACTGATGTCCAGAAGAGCCTCTATTTTGTCAGGCGAAACACCATGAGAAATCCTTTTGAGATGTCTGCCTAACTCCAATCCTCGGCGGGCTATGGTTTTGTTGGAATCTAAGATGTCGACGTAGACGGCAGCGGTTAGAGCATCAACGAGCTTTGTCCAGCTTGCAGGCTTTAAACCTTCAGACAATTTGTCATCGCTATAGATCACACGATAGCCTTCAGCGGTGTCCATAACTGCAATAGAGTAGTCGTTAAGGGTTCCGTCCCTGAGATCCTGAGACAAGCGATCGATACCTGAACGCGCCTCAGGACTAAGAGATCTGTCCTTAAGAATGAAGAACTCTCTCTCTTCAGCAGCGAGCTGCGAACTGCTTGCGGTGAATGAAAAAAGTAGAATCAAAGCGAGTAAAGCCTGTTTCATAACGTAACCCAAATGATTTATATAAGTATGATAATTAATTATAAATACTATTATTATGTTAAATCATATGTATTTATAACTCAATTAATGAGTAGTATTTCATTATGAATTATTTTATTTAGTTCGTTTTATTGGATGCCGATCACCCGCCATTGTTGCTCATGCGAACCTAATCGCGGGCAAATAGAAGCAAATGTATCCATGAAGTACACCAAAAGTACATGTTCAGGGGTACCAAACAGGATCGTGAATTATTTCGTATGATGAGAGCTCTGTGAGGTTCTTGCAAAAAGATCTGGGCTCTTCAAAATCGCGTTTTCATAAATAGCGTCGAAAAATTTCGAAAAGTCGACTAAATGGCACACTGTCATGAGACCCAACGGGTCGTATTATTGTGCGCCCCACCAGTGAGGGTGGGGTAAAGCAAAAAAAAACCTGATCCCCATCGAGAGTGTAAAGAAATGGCTGCGACTTCGCGCCCTATACATAAGCCACCAACAATCAAAGACGTACGCTGACTGCGCTCGCGCTATAGGGAATCTATATAGTTAAGCATTAGCGAATTAAGAAGTATTTCGAGTTTACTTCTTTATTTCTTTACACTTTCGTAGGGCGACACATTAACACGAAGCATGTGTCGCACTTACAGCGCTCCGGTGCTTGATTGATCTACCTGGGGCTGCACCCCAGGCTATACAGGTTACAGCCCTTCGGGCCTCAAAAAGGAGTCTCGCCCCAATTTTTTAAACTTTCGATGGGGCTCAAATCTATGTTCCGTTTATCCCCACCCTCACGGGAGGAGCTAACAATAAGTCGACCCGTTGGGTCTCATGAAAGTGTGCCATTTAGTCGACTTACGGATTCTGACTAATCGAGGCTAAGAGCGTTGCGCACCTTGCGCCCGATGCCCTCTAGGCGCTGTTCGGGTTCATTGGAAAAAACAAAACGCAAATACCTAGCAGCATTCTCTCCCCATCCAGTCATCGGGGTAGCGGCAATTTTCGCCTGCTTAAACAGGCGGGTAGAGGCCTCTTCCGGAGATATTCCCAAGCTTACGGTGTCCAAGAGCATTGACCACCCACCGTGTGGTGGGATCACAGGTAAGCCTTCTAGCTCCTCAAGGAGCACATTGCGGCGTCTTTCCCACGTGTGCACGGCCGCCGCAACTCCGTCGTCGGGCGCCTGCAGTGCTGCCGCGACTCCGGGCATACCAATTCCTACCTGACAGACGACATTCGAAAGGCTCACAAGGGCGATGTCATTCATGATCATTTGAGGGCCCACAACCCATCCTACACGCCAGCCAATCATGCGCAGTTCCTTAGAGGCTGCGCCGACAGTCACTGTGCGCTCACGCATCCCTGGGAGGCGTGCGGGGTGCAAAACTTTACGTCCGTCATATAAAATACGCTCCATCGCAGCATCATAGAGCAGCCACGCATCTGTGCTTTGGCAGACTTCCGCTACAGCCATCCATTCGTCTTCACTCAACACATGCCCTGTAGGCATCGATGGGCTCATCATCAGCACCACACGCGTGCGTGGTGAGGCCGCAGCTTTTAAGGCCCCTAGGTCCAATTTCCACCCTTGCGCAGTCGGAACGAGAGGAACGAACTTCGTTACGCCTCCGGCAATGCGTACACGGTTAATCAGTCCCGCATACGTAGGGTCTGTGACAATCACTTCGTCTCCTTGCTCCAGCATAGCTAGCAGGCAGTTCAAAATTCCGGATAGGCCTCCGGCGCTGATCACGCATTCAGCCTTCCAGCTGTAATCGACACCACTCATATTAGACACATGCTCTGTCGCGGCTTGACGCAGACTGTCGTGACCTAAAAATGGCAGATAGCTATTACACGCGTCTATACTGATGGCTTCGCGCGTGGCATCCAGAGCAGCTTGCGGAGGTGCTATGTCGGTGTCAAGGTTTTCTAGGCGTAAGATGTCTGGGTCGTTCGCCGCATCGGCTGCATTGCCCATGCGGTCAACGCCTATTCCTGGTACCTGCGCCAGTCGTGATACTCGAGGCTGCTGTGGCATGATTCCTCCGATTATGTGCTGTATCACTATAAAGGTTGTTGAATTACAGGACTATAGCCCCATAGCCCCCGATCCGTGTAGTGTTTTTTCTCTTCTTTTCGATGATATAACACACTGACAAATAATGACTTGCGGTCACATAAAATGGCTTCAGGCGTATGTTAGAGAGTGATTTTCAGTAAATTAAACTTTTAAAAATAAATAGTTTTTGTTATATTTATATCAGGAATGTTTGTTTTAGATTACTTCATTCCTATAATATATTTTTTTGTAATGCGAGGCTTAATAATGAACCTATCTGTAAAACGTGCTGTGTCCGCGTTCGCGGTTATGGCTCTAACGTATTGCATACCAGCATCAGCCTTGATCACAGGCGTAAACAATGGAGGCACCATCATAGCGGCTCCAGCGTCTGTGGCAGATGACTTTCCCGGCGCAGAAAACTTTCTGCAGGAAGGCTTTAACGAGCAGCAGGGCGTCACGCTGGCGAGCAATATCACTACGGATCAGGGTACCATTTTTGCTGGTACCACGGTTAGTAGCCACATGATCTT
The DNA here is from genome assembly GCA_021772415.1 of Chlamydiota bacterium. Lineage (GTDB taxonomy): Bacteria > Chlamydiota > Chlamydiia > Chlamydiales > JAJFMA01 > JAJFMA01. The sequence goes on along the minus strand of JAJFMA010000048.1, from coordinate 2,236 downwards.
CCTAAACACTCCTGGAGCCACTACAGCATCACACCAAAATGTCACTTGGACATTCGATGGTGTCGTGCTTGGCACTATGAGTGATGCCAACGGGACGTTCGAGGCAGGATCCAATAGCCAACTGGCTGCTCTAGGAACCTTTTACCCAGGATCCTTTCAGCTACGAGGTTTGGAGAGTGCCGATAGTGTGACACCCTTTGGTAACACTGTTCTTGTCAACATGCAGGTTGTAGAGCCTGGTGACTGGATTCGAGTTGTAACTGCAGTGCCTGTTCCGGAACCTAGCACATACCTATTGTATGCTGGTTTCTTAGGGGTAGCTGCGTTCGCCCAGTATCGGCGCCGTAAGGTTGGAAGCGAAGCATAATTTGTCCGAGGCTGTACCTGGGGTCATGCCCGATCATGTGTCGGGTGTGACCCAAATTGGGTTGCAACCGCGCTGCCGGGACAAAGAGTGCGCGCCGCCATGTGGATCACGACTGTGGGCGTCCTACTATACTCAACCACAGTTCCACACGCTCTCTCGCGAAGATATTCATCTTCTAAGAGCAATGGTAACAAGCGTGCTGCTCGGGTTCCAGCAGCCATAGGCTAGACAATATAAAAGGCTTCCTTAGCGACCAAATGCTGATACGCCTAGGGCGTTGAATACCGGCCGCCGGCTACAATACAGTTGCTGTGGGAAACGTCAACCTCTGATGGAGCTGTTCTAGAACAAGCCGCGCACTAACTGCGTGTGCTTATCACCCGAGACAGCCACTTCAGGGAATGACCTATCCAGATGTCGCTGTGATTCCGCTCGCGGACAATACTATTGAGGGGTGTGTCATGCTACTTCCTCAAAAGACAAAAAACGACGACTACGCGCTCTACGATCGCATAGTCCAAGCTGCGAAGGCTGCCGGTTCTAGAGATAGAACAGCTTTAGCAGCGCTGGGTATGATTTGTAAGTGATCTACACTTACAGGATTACGATTGTCTGTTCCGTGGAAAGGGCAAAACGCTTCTGATTGCAGTGTTTATCGGACGCTTCAAAGATAAACTCAAGATTTTCTAAAAAAAAGATCCATTTTAATATCCGTCTTTTTAAATCATATAAGCCCTTGATTTATAGCCGTTTATGCTTATCTAAAATTGCGTTTGGGCTCCCGCGTCGTGTAAGAGGCGGGGTAAATCTATTTAAAAGGTGTAATAAAAAATTTAAATTATTCTATAATTAACTTGAGTATAGAAAGTAATTTGTTAGACAATTTGTATTTTATAATTCCATGAGGAGGTCCTTTTATGGATAAATTAGGTTTTCGTCAATGGTTCCCTATTGGAGTGGCAGCATTTCTCTGCGTGGCGACACCCTTTAGTGTATTTGCTCAGAGCTCGTTTCTCTGGGATCACGTAAAATTGTACACTGTGGTGGATGAATATAGTAACGATCCTGTGACGGGCGCACCTCTAAGCGAGGGGCTTCAACCGAAAGTTTCTGTAAATAAGTCGGTGTTTTCTCCGGGTTCACCACCTGTGGATGCTCAGATCGACTATAGTCACGAGTATAAGCTCAACTATCATGCTCCGTCTGACTATACTGGGATTCCCGACACCAAGAGGAGCTTGTTTTATGGAGAGGTCGACCTCTCTTTGGCAGGTACCTATGATGCGATCGGAATCGGATTTCATAAAAATCTTGATGAAGTCGACACGATGGCTGCAACGAGTTTCACTATTAGCGATCTTGATTGGATCGGAGAGGATAGACGCCTAACAGGCTTGGAGCAGGTTCTGCATGCGGCAAACTCTCCAGGTATTGATCTTACTTCAGATCTATATACGTTCTCGTTTACAGATGACGCTGTTACCATCAATCTTGCAGAGCTATATTTTGGATCTGTGAGCTCTCGGGTGGTCAAATTTAGAGTCCTGTCCGAGCCTGTGCCTGCGGTGATTAACCCTGAGCCTGGTACATACCTTGTTCTTACCGGCTTCTTGACCTTGGCATATGTGGCTAAACGAGTTAAACGCACTACACAGAGAGACGAAGTCTAATACTAAAATCTACTGAAAACAGTCACTAATACCATGCACCCAACGGGTGCATGGTTTCTTTTTGCCCGTGAGGGCTAGGTAATGTGTAGTGACTATTTAGCTCTGAAGAGAGTGTAAAGTAATCACCGTGACCTCATGTTTAAGTCATAAGTTTCAAGTAACCAATGATATACACCGATAGCGCGAGCGCAGCGAGGGC
>JAJFMA010000047.1 GCA_021772415.1 Chlamydiota bacterium | reverse complement strand
CCCAAATCAATGACCCAGTCCGCAGTTTTGACAACGTCCATATTGTGCTCGATGACAACGACACTGTTGCCGCGTTCGACAAGCTCATGCAGCACAGTTAACAGATAGCGTATGTCATGGAAATGCAGCCCCGTGGTGGGTTCATCGAGAATATACAGAGTGTTCCCCGTTGAAGGGCGCACAAGCTCCTTAGCGAGTTTGATGCGCTGCGCTTCGCCTCCAGATAGTGTTGTAGACGACTGGCCAAGCTTAATGTACTCCATTCCCACCTTTTGCAAGGTCTCAAGCTTGTGCTGGATTGACGGCATGTTCTCGAAGTGCTTCAGGGCCTCGGCGACATCCATTTCTAAGACATCGTAGATGTTCTTTCCCTTAAAGAGGACCCCTAGCGTCTCATGATCAAAGCGGCGTGTGAGGCATACGGGGCAGTCGACCCAGGCATCTTCGAGGAAGTCCATGTCGATCTTTATCATTCCCATACCCATGCAGCGAGCACAAGATCCTTCTTTAACATTGAAGCTAAAACGTCCGGGTTTGTAGCCGCGAGCACGGCTTTCGGGAAGCTTGGTAAACAGGTCGCGGATCTCGTCGAAGAGCTTGATGTACGTCGAAGGATTGCTCCGCGGATTCCGACCAATAGGCGTTTGGTCGATGGCGATGACTTTGTCGATGTGTTCCAAGCCCTTCAATGCACTGTGGGCACCGACGCTGGCTTCTGATTTGTGCAGCTCACGAGCTAGTGCCGGATGGAGAGTGTCGCTGATCAACGACGACTTTCCCGATCCAGAAACACCTGTGATGGCGACGAAGCGCCCTAGGGGTATCTTTAAGTTGACTTTCTTTAAATTGTGGTGGATAGCGCCCTTAACTTCTAAAGTCCCCAAGCGCTTGTTTCGACGCTTCTTTGGGATGGGAATTTCGCGTCTACCCGTGAGGTAATCTGCCGTCACAGAATCTTTGCTTTTCAGTAGCGATTTGAGGCTTCCGCTGCATACGACTTCGCCGCCACGAGATCCGGCGCCAGGGCCAAAATCTACGACGTGGTCAGCTTCCCACATAGTCTCCTCGTCGTGTTCTACAACGATGACGGTGTTGCCTTTGTCGCGCAGACGCTTCAACGTCCCCAGAAGCATCTTGTTGTCGCGCGGATGCAGGCCTATCGAAGGCTCGTCTAAGATGTATGTGATACCCACAAGACCGCAGCCAATCTGAGACGCTAGACGCACGCGTTGCGCCTCTCCACCTGAGAGCGTCGGCGACGTCCTGTCCAACGTTAGATAGTGGAGGCCGACGTCCAAAAGGAATCTTAGGCGTTCACCAATTTCCTTCACGAGCTCCTCAGCGATGAGAGCGTCGCGCTTTGGGAGCTTCAGTTTTGCGAAAAACTGATGGCACTGGGCTACTGTCATCGAGGTGAGCTCTCCGATTTTTTTACCCAGCAGTAAAGCCGCTCCAGGATATGCCTTGAGGCGTGACCCTTTGCACTCGGGGCAGGTCTGCGTTGTCATGAGTTTGAGCATTTTATTGCGGTAAAGATCCGTCTTAGCTTCTCTAAAGCGGACTTGTGCCTCATGTAGGACTCCTCGCCAGCGGACATAGTCCGACCAGACCGCCCCCGTCACCGGATGGACAAAGCGCATACGAGTGTATTTTTTGTCGTTGCCATAAAGAAAAACCTTTTTAGCGCGAGCGGGAAGGTCCTTCCAAGGGGTATGTACACTGAATTTATAAAGGCGTGCCAGGTTGTCGAAGATGTTCCCAAAGCGTACGGTCTCGTATGAACTCCCTACGCTACAGCAGTCTTCGGCGATGCTCTTGTCCGGATCGATGACTTTGTCTTCGTCAAATTCACGCACTGTCCCCATGCCATTACACACAGGACACATGCCAGAAGGGCTGTTGAAGCTAAAATCGTGGGGCTCCAAAGCTTCATAGGACAAACCGGACTTAGGTGAGAAGGCATGCACAGAAAAGAGCTGCTCCTCTTCACTATCGGGGTAGTACGCTATGCAGACGCCCTGCCCCATCTCCAAAGCGAGCGTCGCCGCTTCGGCAAGGCGAGACTCCTCGCCCTTACGCATCTTGATCCTGTCGATGACAACATCGACGTCGTGGGCGACAGCGCCATCAAGGGAGACACCGTCAGATAGATTGATAAACTCTCCGTCGACACGCACGCGCATGAATCCCTTGCGCAGGAGCTCATTGAAATCTTCCTTAAACTCCGCCTTCTTGCCACGAGCATAAGGCGCCAGCATCGTGAGCTTAGTCCCATCAGGGATGCTCTGAAGTAAATGGATGATGCGCTCGCGACTTTGCGGGGATACGGCTTCACCACTCACAGGACAGTGCGGTGTCGCCACGCGTGCGTATAGAACCCTCAGATAATCATAGATTTCCGTCATCGTCCCCACAGAAGAGCGCGGATTCCTCCCTGCAGTCTTCTGTTCTATAGAGATCGTCGGCGATATACCTTCGGCATGCTCAAAGTCAGGCTTGCCCATCTCGCCAAGCTGGCGCCTCGCAAACGTCGATAAAGACTCCACATAGCGCCTCTGTCCCTCCACATATAAGGTATCAAAAGCCAATGAAGACTTACCCGAGCCCGAGACACCCGTAAATACGATGAGCTGGTTCGTGTCGAGTGTGAGGTCCACGCCTTTTAAGTTGTGGACACGTACCTTCTTAAGAATGATCTGTTTGGACATCGCCTCCCTCGGATTTGGGGACTATGATAGTGCCCCCAAGAGATCGCTGCAAGCTTCTAAACAGATAGGGGACTCCCCAATCAGCCTGTGTCATGCATTTGTCCAGTACTGAGGCCCGAAGAGAGTGTAAAGAAATAGCACAACGATATTAATTACGATAAATTGTTCATAAGGCCCGAAGGGACGCCTCATTGTAGCCGCACCCGTGAGGGTGGGGTAAGATTCAAAAGAAATCTGAGGCCTGTAAGGCCGACTCGTGGCTCCATAAGCGGTTCATGAGTATCTGTGAAATATGAGCCGGCCTTACAGGCCTCAGGTTACTACCGCGCACTACCCCACCCTCCCGGGTGGGGCTACAATGAGGCGCCCCTTCGGGTCTCATGAAAAATCAACGATTTCGTAATCGATCTCGGGATTTCTTTACACTCTCCGCAGGGCTCAATTTTTTCTGCGTCCTCCCCGGGGTGTGCCCGAGGCTATACATCTTGTCAGCCCTCCGGGCTTCTTTGACCGCCCTTCGGGCCTCATGAGGGAAATCTGCAGGCCCGCATCTCTTCGCATGGAAACCAAGCCTACAAAGCCACGAACTAGAATCAAATAAGACAGAACAAACAGTTATTAGCCCCACCCCACAACCTGCTCGTCACCGCCGCACTTCCTACTCCTCTGCGAGCAGTGCGTCGAGAACCTGGCATCTCCAAAACTAGCTAATTCGGCATGCGAGTAAAAAATTTAAGTTTTTTCTTTATTTAAAATTTAGAATTGAAATATGGTGCGGCTGAAACACGTAGTGCTCAAGAAAGCTAACAGATGTAAAGGGGAAACCATGTCGCGGCTTAACCAAGAATGGAAGGCAATACAAAAGTTTGTAGTGGCCTCATGTCTTTTTGTTGGGGGATTTACTACTGCTGAAGCAGTACACCTCGCATATCCTCAGGATGACGTCTTCGGACCTACCGAATGGCGAGAGATGGGAAAACAGCAGGTAGCCGGCGGCGACCTCCTTGTTCTAAGAGATGGGCGTAAGCTCACAGGGCGCCTAGAAAGAGTGCCCGCTCTTCAGTATTCCTTTGGAACTCTGAACTTTACGCCTCACGATATCGCTTCGGTGGCCTTCGGTGTCATCCAAGGCCAACCCAAGCTGCAGGTGATTACCCAGCAGGGCGAGAGCTTTATCGCCGAAATGCCCCAAGAACCTCTTGTCTTCCAAGAGCGCACTGCCGCTCATGTGGGTGACAGAAGTATTGCGGGTGATTTCGCCAACAGCCATTACGTCACACGCGAGGTTAACCCCGCAGACATCAACTACTTCATCCACCGCGACCACGCTTACCGTCCCGGGCAGGATATGTCGAAGTTCTATCATGTCACCCTGCAAAACGGTGATCAGATCGCTGTGATGCTGGAGCCTGAAGAAATTCATCTTACCGATGGCTGGCACGACCGTACTATCCGTAGCGACCAAATTGTTGAACTTTCTTTTAACGGCGGCCTTCAAGGATGTGTCGAAGGGGAATCCTGCGACGAAGACCTAGGCTTTGCATTCGTTAAAGATCCAACATTAGGTATGCGCCTCTTCAATCACGACCAGACTGTGCGTATCCCTTGGGACCACATCTCAGGTCTTAAGGTTGACCTCGGTGACTACGCCGCTGATGGGCAGGAAATGGCACTTGCCGACCTATACCAAGACGAGAGCTATGGCTCTGAATCCTATAGCGCGGAAGCCTTTGAAGATGAACCTCTCGTGTTCGATAGCATCCAACCGTCTAATCCTCAGCCAACATATGCATCTTACAGTGATGAAGCGTATGGGGCAGACTCCTACGCTGACGACGCTTTCGTAGATACCAGCTACGACGAAGCACCTAGCTTCGAGCGGCAAAGCTACCAGCCACAGACAACGTCTGTTGTCGCCTATGCAGAGCCACAGTGGGACGAAGATCAGTCGTTCCATCAGCGTAATGACGGCTTCTTCAACAACGACAACTGGGACCAAAAAGAGCCTGCCTTGGCAGATGCTGAACCCAGTGACATGGTATTTGTCCCCGGAGGCACCTATCTCGTCGCTGTCGCTGATGCAGACGCTAGCCCAAAGGCAAACAGAGGTAGACTCGGTGAACATAGCGTCTCCAACATGCTTCCAACATTGTCAGGGCCTTCGCAGTATGTTGAAGTTTCCGGCTTCTATGTAGATAAGCATGAAGTGACAAACGCACAATACGAAGCGTTCGTGCGTGCCACACGCTACCCCGCCCCCGACCATTGGGTGCGTGGACGTGTACCACACGGTTTACAGAATGAGCCTGTCGTCAACGTTAGTTTCGAAGATGCCCAAGCCTATGCGCAGTGGGCCGGTAAGCGCCTACCTACAGAACTCGAGTGGGAGCGCGCTTCTAAAGAAGCCAGCAACGTTCTCGAAGCTACTGTAGTCGCAAGGAACGAAGCCATCCAAGATCAAGCGTTTTCGATTTTATCGCTTATCGCCAACTTCGAGCCCGTTATGGCCGATGTCGACATGCCACAGGTGACCTTCGGACGTGTGCTGGATGAAATCAGCAGTAGCGTCGCCGAGTGGACAGCCTCTAGTGCCGTAGCAGACCCCGGGTCGGCTTTGGGTAAGGTCAAAAACCTCTACTCTCGTAACGCCGCACGTTATGCTGGACACAACGTGGTACGTCGCGGGTTCGTTGCCTCTGCCGACGAAGCTGATGTCGCCGCACGTGGACACTTGTCACGTGGGGACGCCAACAACGAAACTGGCTTCCGCTGCGTGTCTAACGCACACTAAGCTTTCCGGCCTCGCCACCATGGCGAGGCCTTTTTTTATCTTGAAATCTCAAGAAATTAGCACCCAAAACTTAGGCAGGACCTAGAGTAGGTACTCAAACACGAGTATAATGGTGACTCAACTCTTAGCGTCTTTGAATCTTTGCGTCTTTGCGTTTCTGTCGTGAGTGTAGCGAGCCGTTG
>JAJFMA010000046.1 GCA_021772415.1 Chlamydiota bacterium | reverse complement strand
TCGCTGGCTGTCGTGATTTCGACAGTGTCTTGTTCTAGTGTGGCCATCCATTCGGAGTTATGACGCGCGATTTTCCAAATCCACTGAGCGTCTTCGTGTGATAAATATCCTGAGCAGAATTCACGGCATAGATGTTTTAGTACCAGAGGAATCACTGCGGAATTTTTAATTCTGTGATGCTGGGTCACTAGGTAGAAAAAGAAAGGTATAGGATCTTCAGGTAGCAAAGAGGTAAGTTCGATATCAGTCGCGTCTGTTGCCCTGTCGATAGCGGTTAGGAGTGTGTTGATGATGGCATCGTATCGTACATCTTCAGCTTGTAGTGTCGTGTCATCATCCCCTTGCCGCCGCCGAGCAATCAATTCTTCGTCTTGAAATAGCAGCTCTAGTGGTTGCGGGGGAGGACTCGCCTCCGCGTCACTATCAGTTTGTCTATCTTCGTACCAGTCCCACTGAACATCATCGTCTCCGACGACTGTTGGAAGGTTTCTGTCCCTTGTGAGAAGGGCGAAGAGTGCTAGCACGCTCCGCATAGATCTAGGGAGATTTAGGCGTGAATAGGAGAGCGCAATATCGCGGTCTTGGAATAAAATCGCGCAACGCTGTAGCTGTAGCGCTTCAACTGCGTGATCACCACCTGGCATTCCAAGGCATCGCGGGAGTCGATCGCGAACATAGCGGGGGGTATGTCTAAGAGCCTGCGCCCTCCAACCCTCTCCTTGAGCGTTGATGTAGCCTAGCAGAGCCTCGTCACAGTCCTGCAGAAGGCTGGTAATCTTGTAGCGCTGGGCGAAGCTTGCAATAGCAAGAAGTTCTTTAATTTCATTGGATGTCGTTGGAATTTTAAGAGCTTCACCTTGCAGCCAACGGAGCAAAGCTGTGGCTATAGCAGGTGTAAGGTCATCGAGTTGAAGCACAGGGGCGTCTCTATTAGCTGCTGTTGCCGCTGCAACAAGCGCACGTAAGGGCTCACTTGCGCATGCGAGAGCTTGGCGGTTGGTGCGAAAGATAAGGTTGCCTACAGCTAAACTAAAATCATGGACGCGGATACCTAGAGCCCGATGGGCCCGCCGCACCAAAGGCAAAAGCTGCGCGCGTTGAGTTTCATCCAAGGGTACTGCAAGCAATGGACAGTCGCGTTCAAGAGCCTCTGATTCTGCCCAGTATTCGGGATGGGAGATCAGTTCCGCTACGCGGTCTGTATCTGAGGAATAGCCCGAGGGGGCAGCGTAGTTTGAGCTTGTACATTCGGATCGTTCAGGAGAAGAGGGTGCTAAATCGTCCACTTTATTAACTTTGGTTGGTTTGGTGGTTAATAAAATACTGAGACCGCTAATTATTTAAAAGTATTTTGTTATTTTAAAGTAATTTTGTTTCATTATCTTATTAATTAACGGTTTTGATGTTAGTCATGATCACTAAGGGTCAAAGGAGGTCTTTTTCGTGTAATCCTATAACGCGAGTAAATATTTGAGCCCCTGTGAGAGTGAGAGGAAACCTCAATATGCTCATTATTTTGAGCCTGAAGGGTTAAGTCGTTACAGCCCAGGGCAACTCCCCATAAGCGCTAAGCTATTCTCAGGCTCCAAGTGCCGACATATGCTTAGCCTAGGACGCAGTCCTTGTCATGACCCAAAATTTTTAAATAAATATTCGAACTGAGGTTCTTTTGATATTCTCAATCAAACGCAGTGAGTTCCATCATGAGGCCCAACGGGCCGTCTTATGATAGCCCCACCCGTGAGGGTGGGGTTAAGCAAAAAAGCGCCCTGAGCCCCATTAGGGGCGGCTTGTGGCCCCAACGGATTAAACCGACACAGAGCGTTTTATCCAATGTCATGAGTAATGCGAAGCACGTTCTTCTCTGAAGCCATGAACCGGGGACACAAGCCGCCCCGTTGGGGCTCAAATTCATGTTTTACTCTACCCCACCCTCCCGGGTGGGGCTACAATGAGTCGGCCCTTTGGGCCTTATGAACAATTTATCGTGATTTATATCCTTGTGGTATTTCTTTACACTCTCTTCGGGTCTTATGAAAAATCAAGGATTTATCAAGGGCTCTCGGGATTTCGCTACACTTTCTGCGGGTGTCAGTAGACGCGGCGCTGCTGTGCGTTGCCGACGCCGAGTTCTGTGCGGTACTTGGCGACGGTGCGGCGTGCACATTTAATGCCTTGCTTACGGATGAGGTTTGAGAGGGCCTCGTCCGAAAGAGGCTTTTTCTTGCTTTCGCCATCAATAAGCTTTTGTAGCACATCACGGACGGTGTTGGATGAGATGTCCTCGCCGCGCTCAGTCATGTAAGCATTGGTGAAGAAGGCGCGCAGCGGCATGATGCCACGCGGGCTGTTGATGTATTTATTAGCCACAGCGCGTGCGATGGTGGATTCATGGAGCTCAAGCTCCTCTGAGACCGCTTTCATAGTGAGGGGATTAAGCTTGCCGTCGGGGCTTAAAAAGAACTCCGATTGGTGGCGAGCCAAGCTTTCGGCGATGCGATAGACGGTGTCGTTGCGCTGGTCGATGTTACGCATGAGCCATTTCGCTGACGAGAGCTTCTGCTTGATAAACTCTTTGGTTTCTTCTGGGATAGATTTGTCGTCGAGCATCTGCAGATACTGCCTATTGAGGCGTACTTGTGGGATGGGTTCTCTGTTGGTTTCTACTACCAGCTCATCATCGTCTTGCTTGCGGACGGTGACATCCGGAATGATGTGTTGCGTCGGTGTCTTGGAGAAGCCAGCTCCAGGGCGCAAGTCGAGGTGTGTGATGTCGTTGTGGATGGCGTCAGTGATTTCCTTTGGCTGGCATTTGAGCGCTTTACTTATTGCGGGGATCTTGTTGTGGAGCAGTTCGTCGTAGTGGTTCTCAAGGACTTTGTAGGCAAGGGTTTCTCCTTTGCCTTGGTGGCGCAGCTGCATTAATAGTGCTTCGTGGAGATCTTTGGCCCCGACACCAGGGGGATCGAAGGTCTTAATTTCGTCGAGAATGCGTTTAAGAGTTTTTTCGTCAGCGTCGTGCAAGGCCGCTACAGCTTCTAACGGCGTAGAAATGAAGCCACTGTCATCGAGGTAGCCAATAAGGAGCATCGCGAGTTCAAGGTCTTCAGCGCTGTCGAAGGTTTGATGTGCCTGCTCTTCTAGCTTCTCCAGTAGCGATGTTTCTGTGCGGATAGAGCTTTCCAGGTAGGCGCGCCTCTTCTCTTCTTCACGTGTGCGCTTAAGGCCTGGTGACTCATTTTGTGTGAAGTGGTCGCGAAAATCTTCGTCTAGCTGTTTGAGTATCTCGAAGTCGTTGTCGTCAAAGGTGACTTCTTTGTCTGTTGGAGTGTCTTGCTCTTTGAAGTGGTCTTGCTCTTCCCACAGAGCATCACCGCGTTCAGCATCGACACTAGGGGCATCTTCGGTGTACTCTAGGACAGGGTTGCGCTCCATCTCGGCTGTAACAGTCGTTGCCAGCTCAAGCACAGGAAGCTGCAACAAGCGGATCGCCTGCTGCATCTGCGGAAGCATGATGAGGCGCTGCGTCTGCTTTTGAGATTGGGTGACGTCCATATTAAGGGATATATTGTCTGCCATGGCCGTAGCCTCCCTATAGTGTCTCTAAACTTTCTTATACTCCGCCGCGAATATTTGCGAAATAGCCCTAGCTTGCTACACTAAGTCCCTGACATATTGATCCTCACGCCTGGAGTGCACCTTTGGATGAACACGTAGAAGTCTCCCGTTTACTGGAACTAAATCACTTAGGTCTCATTCCTGGCCCCAACGAAGACGAGGAGACGTTTCTCGCTCGCGTTGATGCGTGTCAAAATCTTAAAGCCACTATCCATGAAGAGCTTAAGGATGAAATCCCCTTCACCGAAAAGGATCTTGGGGTAATGGGCGATTTGGCCGTGGCCCTGGGATCGGCACAGCGTCTCTATGGTGTTACTCCCGAGTGGATTCCGATTTTCTATTCAAATCGCCAGCTGGCGCCGTGGCACGGCGGCTGTGCGTGGATCTTTCAGATGCAGCGCCAAAGCCCACGCTTGGCTCTTCTGCAGCTGCGCCGCCATTTTGCCCAAAATAGGCGCTATCTTGGGCTCTACGACCGTGATGAGCTGGTGACCCATGAGCTTGCTCATGTGGGGAGGATGGCCTTTGAGGAACCCAAATTTGAAGAGCTTCTCGCCTACCAAAGCTCCCACACTGCTTGGCGGCGCTGGCTAGGGCCTGTGTTGCAGTCGTCGCAGGAAGCGGTGATCTTATTAGGCCTTGTATTTCTCAGCTGCCTTGTGCAGCTCTTTACCATCGGACACACCACTGTGAACTGGTTTTACACTCTATGTTATTGGGCGCCTCTGGTGTATTTGGGAGGGCTTTTCACTCGCCTGTGGTGGCGCCAGCGCCAGCTTAAACGCGCTAAAGAGAAGCTCGTTAATGCCTTAGGCGACAACCAAAATGCTGACCATTTGCTGTATCGCCTGACGGATAGTGAGGTACTGGATTTCGGAGGGTGGAAAACGGATGAAATTGTGCGCTATGCGCAAGAACAATCAAGTAAATCTTTACGTTGGCACCTGCTTCATGCGGCCTATTTTGCCTCAGAATGAGGCGCTTGCCGAACGCCACTGGATTTTACTTGAAAGGGTGTTGGATCTTGTGGCAACCTAGCTCTTCTTCTCCTCTTATTTGGGGCTCTTATTTAGAAAACGCGGATGGCCGGCATGATTGAAGATTACGAAGAGTTCACCGACGCTCAACTTGAGCTACTTAAGCGCTACGTCACCAACACAAGTAGCCACGTCTTTGCTTTGCGTAACCTCCCTGAGGTTATTAAAGGTGCTCTTTTTTCTCGCTACTCGAGGTCTAGCTTAGGGCTGCGAGCTCTTCTCCTTAAGGAGTTTGTGACCAATAATGAAGAGGCTGCTTTCGCTTCAATCACGGGTTGCCGTAATGCGGCTGGTGAGCAAGATGCTGAAGAGCAGATGCTTGCGATTAAGCGCGCACAAAATTTCTACGACCGCATCCTCGATGGCTACGGTGACGACTCTATCGGTGAGCTAGGCGGCGCCCATCTTGCCATTGAGAACGTTTCGATGCTTGCTGCGAAAGTTATTGAAGACAGCCGTATTGGGGGCTCGCCACTGGAGAAATCCACTCGCTATATCTACTTCGACCAGAAGGTTAAGGGTGAGTATCTCTTCTATCGCGAGCCCATCTTGATGACCTCGGCATTCCGCGATACCTATCTCGATACCTGTAACATGCTATTCGACACCTACAGCAAGCTCATTCCACCTATGACGGCTATCATGGAGGAGCGCTTCCCTAAAGACCCCGACAGCTCAAAGATCGCGTATAACTCGGCGCTGCGTGCCAAAGTACTCGATTGCTTGCGTGGTCTGCTGCCGGCGTCGACCCTCACGAACATGGGTGTTTTTGGTAATGGGCGTTTTTATGAGTACCTGATCCATAAGCTTCACTGCAATAATCTTGCGGAACTCCAAGATGTGGGTAAGCGCGCATGGGAAGAGCTGCACCTAGTGATCCCATCGTTTGTGCGTCGTTCCGATATCGACCACCGCACACATCAGGGCTTTGCAAAATTTGATGAAGCTATCAAAACACAGAGACAGCGCATCGCTGACCATCACTCGAATCTACCTGAAGCTAATACCGACTCCGGCGTAAAACTCGTTGATTTCGAGCAAGATGCCGTAGAGAAGGTGTCGGCGGCACTGCTTTTCGAGTATTCCGACTGCAGCTTAGCTCAGCTACGGGAGTACTGCAGTCAGCAGTCTGAAGAGGAAATTTCGCGTATTCTTGATTCAGCATGCAGCGCCCGAGAGAACCGCAGGCATAAGTCCCCTAGGGCTTTGGAGCATGCGGAGTTCACGTTCGAAATCGTTGCCGACTTCGGTATCTACCGCGATCTGCATCGCCACCGTTTACTCACTCAGGAACGCCAGCTCCTTACTTGCAACTATGGCTTCTATACCCCTGACGAAATTGTGGGTACGGAAATTGAGTCAGACTACCTCGAGGCACTATGCAAAGCCAAAGAGGTCTTCGATGTCATTGCAGAAGATCTGCCGGAGGAAGCACAGTACATTGTGCCGATGGCCTTCAATATTCGCTGGTACTTCCGCGTGAACCTGCGTGCACTGCAGTGGCTCTGTGAGCTGCGCTCTAGCCCTGCAGGGCATCCTGGCTACCGCCGCGTCGCGCAAGATATGGCCACGCAGGTTATGGCCGCAGTGCCCGAGTTTGAACGCTTCTTTAAATTCGTTGACTTCGACGGATATGAGCTAGGGCGTTTGGGGCAGGAGCAGCGCAAAGCCGAAAAACAAGAAGCCCAGCAGCCTTAGAGCCTTAGTGTGTGTAGGCATGAGGTTGGGGTATGTCACGACAGAATTTACTGCCGATCGCGCCGACAAAACGCCGACAGGTTAGCCATGTGTAGGCGAATGCTGGATACGGGTTTCTTTTAGACGCAGACCACGCAGACGAAGACGCAGACAGAGCGCAGACAGGTCTTTTTATGCGTATGTTCGCTAATTTTGAGACTTCTCGCTCTCATTCGCATCAGCACCACGAATGAAAGAAATATTTTCATCTATAGCGCTGAAGAGGTCATCCGGATCAGTATCTTGCGAATTTTCTCCGTCACCCTATCTACGACATCATAGGGTATTTATCGATCAACTCTTAAGCATTCAATCGCCTGTCTGCGATTGTCTGCGTCCTGTCTGCGTGGTCTGCGGTAAAATTCTGTCGAGATCTCCATTAGCCTTGTGCGTAAAATCTACTCTAATTGAAGCTATGGCTAAAAAAATCATCTACGCCGTAGCATGCGAGACATGGTCATTTCAAGCATAAGGTAGATTTGTCGCGTAAGCACTCACGGTCAGATTTGGGACATCACGTAATCAGTTCGACCTTTTCGAATTATTTACGTTTTGGTGTCGAGCTTCTGGTGATATGGTTTATAACACCGTTTATCATCAAGCAATTAGGTATGGAGGATTTTGGTCTTTGGTCCTTCGTCTTTGCGATACTTGGTATCTTTCAGCTCATGGACTTTGGCTTCTACAACGCCACTACGAAGTATGTGGCGCAGTGTGAGGCGTTGGAAGATCCAGAAAAGCGCAACTCTATCGTTAGCACGATTTTCTTTGTTTATCTCGGCCTTGCTGCTGTCGCCCTGATAGGAATTTCGATTTTATCGCTGGGATTTACTCAGTGGTTTAGTATCCCCGAGGCGAGCCAGAGCAAGGCCAGGGCTATTTTATGGCTCCTAGCTATTCGAACTCTGGGGATAGGCTTGCCCTTAGCGCTCTTTCGCGGTGTCTTGTATGGCATGCGTCGTATACCCCTAATCAATGCCATCGCTATTGTGGCGCAGGTTTTCTATGCCACTACCGTGTGGGTGGTTCTAAGTCGAGGAGGCGGCGTCATCGCCCTTGCGACGGCGAGCTTGGCACAGTTTGCTTTGGAGAATGTTCTATACTTTGTCTTTGCTTTCAAGGTGACCGAGGGACTGAAAATCAGTTGGAAGCTCAAAGACTTTGGTTTCACCAAAGAGATTGTCTCTTTCTCACTCATGATGTTTGTGGCGACGACGGCGTCAATGCTTGTGATGAAGGCCGACCCCATCATCATCCAGTGGGCGCTGTCGTTAACCTTCGTTAGTATCTATGCCATCCCGCTACGGATTGCTGGACTCTGCTCGACGCTACTCAAGAATTTTACAAATGTATTGTCACCGGTGATTACAGAGCTGCATGTGACGGGGCACACCGAAAAATTACGCTCTTTAGTCCTCAAATGCGTGCGTGTGGCGCTGTGCATCGGTACACTGATTGTGCTGACGGGATCACTGTTTGCTCACGATTTTCTCCTTGCGTGGGTTGGTGAGGAGTTTGTTGCAGGGGCGCCGGTATTGATTCTTTTGCTGGTAGGGATGTGGTTTGGGATTCCACAGCTTGTCTACGCCAAGACCATGGGGATTTCCGGGTTCCATGGGCTTGTCACTAAAGTATTTTTGGCTGCTATGGTGACGAATATTATCCTGAGCATAGCCCTGGTTGGTCCGTTCGGGATGTTTGGTGTGGCGAGCGCAACACTCATTAGTGCGGTTGTGATGCAAGCACTATTCAGTGTGGCCACCTTTCGCTACCTGAAGATCTCTATCTACGAGTATCTCGACTTCTGTCTGGGGCCTCTACTGATACCATCGGCCTTGCATGTGAGCGTGACATTACTGGCGAAATCTCTGCTGCCGTCCACACACGTTCTGATGATGGCAGTAGTCAGTCTTCCAGGGGTACTGTGTTACCTAGGATACTATTTTAGTTTTTACGTAAGCCCCAGAGACAAAAAATTCCTGTACGGATACCTAGGGCGCGCCCGAAGCGCAGATTGAGGCCTAAGTCTCCTGATTGTGAAGCCCTAGTTGTCTTCTTGGGCTTTCTTAAACGCGTTAAGGATTTCGTCGTGCAAGGCCTGAAATTCCTCAATTTTAACGCGCACATCCTCTCGGAAACTGCTCGGTTCGGTGTCGAAAACGTGTAACTTGCCGTCAACTAGACGCAAATTAGCGCCACCAGCTGTGTCTTTGAAACCTGTTTGTTCCATTAACTTTAAGATTAAGCCTCCGTGTTCCATGAAAGAGGGCTTGACCTCACCGCAATATCTGGAAAGGTAAATCACTGTTTTGTTGTTCCATACCATCCGATTTTTCGCTGCTACAATATCCAATCCAGCTTCTTCGATGGCTTGGGTCAGATAGAGAAAACCACAGAACCTCTTGTCCTCAGGAGCGTTGATTACGACCCACTCAGTGCCATCTTTTAAGCTGACGATTTGCATAGAATTACTGCGTCCGCCTTTTCGCACGCCTGTGATAGGGTTCTTGTTTAAATCGATCGTATAGCGTGTGATATCTAAGGTTGTGTCCATAAATTATCCGCTTTTATTAATAGTATTTAAATATATAGTTCATTTTAATTAAACATGTTATTAAAGTAAATGAAATTTATTGAATTCGTTATTGCTAATTAGAGCTTCTCGCGGAAGCCTTAGGCCTCGCCCGCAGCGCGGACTGATTCGTTCTCCTCACGTTGACCTAAAGGCCTGATAATGATAAATTAGCCGTCACGGATTGGATAACAATGTTAGTAGATACGCGCTTCCCACACTTCCGTTTCACCTTCTACTTTACCGAGGGTTATTGGTGGCCTGCTTAGGCTATAGCGATAACCCCAATCTCAAAGTAGTATTCCAACGAACTATTGACTGCTGCTCCCCGGATAACACAATGCCACGGGAAGAGCGCGTTTGGAGAAAATAATGCAAGAGTCACATGTCCAGAAGGTTAGAGGAAGTGTTCTAGGAGCATCCCTGCTCATCGCAGGCTGCTGTATTGGGGCAGGTATGCTCGGTGTTCCGGTTCTTACCTCTGTTGCGGGCTTTACTCCATCGCTTCTGATGTTTGCACTTTCTTGGCTCTTCATGGCCAGCACGGGTCTGCTTCTTCTTGAGATCAACGTATTCCTTGGAGGACATTCCGGAATTGTGAGCATGGCCGAAAAGACCTTAGGTTCTGTCGGTAAAGCGATGAGCTGGGTGCTGTTTCTGTTTCTGTTTTACTCCCTGATGGGCGCCTATGTTCTGGGTAGTGGTAATATCTTGTCGGAATTTTCCCTAGAGGTGCTAGGGCTACACATAGCGCCCTGGCTCGGGAGTCTTGGTTTTGTTGTCGTCTTTGGCCTGCTTATTTTCTCTGGTACCACCCAAGTCGACTATTTTAACCGTGCGTTGATGGTGGGCTTGGTTGCAGCATACATTGGACTGGTGGTAATGGGAGGCTCTCATGTGGAAAGCGATAACCTGGCTCATGTTGACTGGAACGCTGCGCTTTTTGTTGTGCCACCGATGATTATTTCGTTTGGCTTCCATAACCTTGTTCCTAGTGTGTCGTACTATCTGGGAACGCATAAAGTCAAACGCCTAGTGGTTTCAGTGCTTGTCGGGAGCGCTATTCCATTGGTGATCTATTTGCTGTGGCAGTGGCTTATTCTGGGAATTGTTCCTCTCGAAGGTGCGGGAGGATTCCGCGAGGCACTTGATAGCGGCGATATGGCGACGCAAGCGTTGCGTCGCTCTGTCGGCACCGCTTGGATTGTCACTATTGCAGAGTACTTTGCCTTTTTTGCTATTGTCACCTCGCTCTTAAGTGTTGCATTGAGTTTTGTGGACTTCTTAGCCGATGGCCTTCATGTCCGCCGTACCATTAAGGGGCGGGCGTTGCTATGCACACTCACTTTGTTGCCACCTTTTGGCATCGCTGTGGGCTATCCCACAATATTTCTTAAGGCTCTGGGCTATGCCGGTGCGTATGGCGCTGTGATTTTATTTGGGATCATCCCCGCGCTTATGGTGTGGGTAGGACGCTATCGCCGTGACTGGGATATGAAGCGCCTGCTGCCCGGAGGACGTCCCATACTAATACTCGTCATTGCCTTTGCATCCGCTATCGTGCTTTTGCAGTTGGCTCGTGATTTAGGCCTGGCTGGAGGATAAGCAATGAAAATAGATAGTAAAGTCCTTGGCGGTGTACTCCTCGTTTCAGGTACGACCATCGGTGCTGCCATGTTGGCACTTCCGGTGTCCACAGGTATGGCGGGTTTTTGGCCTGCGCAGCTGCTGATGTTGGTGTACTGGGTGTATATGACCTATACGGCGTTTTTGATTCTGGAGGTTAACCTCTGGATTGAAGGGACGCCAAACATGATTACGCTGGCGGGGCGCACTTTAGGGATGGGCGGAAAGCTCCTGGCATGGGCAAGCTATCTCTTTCTTCTCTATAGCCTGACGACGGCATATTTGGCCGCTAGCAGCGGAGTTTTTGTAGAATTTCTCCATCGCGTCTTTGCCCTAGAAGTTCCGACATATGTGGGTCTCTTCCCTCTACTCGCGGTGTTTAGCTTCTTCGTATTCCGTGGCACGGCATCGGTAGACCATATTAACCGTGCACTGATGCTCGGTATGGCCGCTGCGTTTGTTGTCATGTTGGTGTTTCTGACTCCTCATGTTGACCCAGACCTGCTGATGCACTTCGACTGGAAGTTCACATTTGTTGGGCTGTCTGTGGTGGCAACGTCCTTTGGTTTCCATATCATCATCCCGACGCTTTGCACCTATCTGGAACGCGACGTGGACAAGCTCAAGAAAGTGATATGGATTGGTAGCGTCATTCCTGTTGTCATATACACTCTGTGGCAGCTGCTAACGCTAGGTATCATCCCCGTCGCTGGCGCAAATGGCTTGCGCGAGGGATTTATACACGGAACTGATGGGGCAACACTACTGACGCGTACTTTGGCATCGCCAACACTATGTGTTGTAGCGAGGGTGTTTGGATTTCTTGCCGTAATGACGTCGTTTCTCGGCGTGAGCCTGAGTCTATGGGATTGCCTCGCCGACGGCTTCCGCATCCGCAATAGAGGGCGTGGACGTCTAATGCTGTATGCGATGACTTTCTTGCCACCACTATTCATCGCGTTGTCGGGTCCTAGGATCTTTTTGTCGGCACTGGAGTATGCAGGAGCCTTCGGAGTGGTGATTTTGCTCGGCCTCTTGCCCGTAGGAATGGTATGGTGGGGGCGTTACCGCAGCGACCTCAGTAAGCATCACGCGTTGCGGGTGCCCGGAGGGAAAGCGGCTTTGATGGCGGTGGCGATTATTTCACTACTTGTCATCGTGGTGGAAGTACTAAATAAAACTGGGGTCATCAAGACCTGGCTATTTTAAAGGTGTCGTATTATGGCAGAAAGCAAACGAAAGACCATTATCAGTGGAGACAGACCTACGGGGCTACTGCACCTCGGGCACTATGTCGGCTCCATTAAGAATCGCGTTGATTTCCAGAAAAAGTACGATTGCTACTTCTTTATCGCCGACCTTCATATGCTCACTACGAAGCCGACGAAAGACGACATCCTTAAAATTCGTGAACATACACGAGAGATGGTCCTGGACTACCTCGCGTGCGGCATCGATCCCGAGCACAGCACAATCTATCTGCAGTCCGCGATACCGGCCGTCTACGAGATGAATCTCATTTTTGAGAACCTTGTGTCGCTGAATAGACTCACAGGGCTCCCCAGCATAAAAGAGATGGCACGTAACGCCCATATGGACCCCGAGAGTGTTCCTTTTGGCCTTATTGGCTACCCCGTCCTGCAAGCTGCTGATATCTTAATGTCCAAAGCAGACCTTGTTCCCGTCGGTCGTGACAATGAAGCGCATGTGGAGCTTGCACGTGATATCGCACGCCGCTTCAACATGTACTATGGCGACGTATTCCCCCTTCCCGAATTTATGCCGACCAAAGTACCGACACTCGTTGGCACAGACGGGCAAGGTAAGATGAGTAAGTCCGCCAACAATACCATCTTCTTGTCCGACGACGCCAAATCCGTCGAGAAGAAAGTGCGTGGCATGTACACGGACCCCAATCGTGTCCATGCTGATACTCCGGGTACTGTCGAAGGGAATCCTGTCTTTGACTACCACGATGTGTTCAATCCCGACATTGAGGAAGTTAATGACCTCAAAGCGCGCTACCGTGAAGGGACGGTAGGAGATGTTGAGTGCAAGGAGAAGCTCGCTGCTGCCATCAATAGCTTCTTAGACCCCATACGTGAGAAACGAAAAGTCTTCGAGCAGGATAAAGGTCTTGTTGAAGAGATTTTGTATCATGGCACACAGAAAATGATCGAAGTCACCGACGAGACTCTTAAAGAAATGCGTGCGGCAATGGGATTGAAGGGCTACTGGAACAAGATTTCGCGTGTCGCTAGAGACCGCGCTAAAAAAGCCGATGTTTAAGCTTCACACCGAATACGAGCCAAAGGGCGACCAGCCCGAAGCTATTGAGGCCCTGACAAAAGGGGTGTTGAGCGGAAGTAAAGCCCAAGTTCTTTTGGGTGTTACCGGCTCGGGTAAGACTTTCACCATGGCCAACGTCGTCAACAGAGTACAGAAGCCCACTCTTGTGATGGCCCACAATAAGACTCTCGCTGCGCAGCTGTACCAGGAATTTAGTACTTTCTTTCCCGAAAATGCCGTTGAGTACTTCGTCTCCTACTACGACTACTACCAGCCCGAAGCGTATATCGCGCGTACCGATACCTTCATAGAAAAAGATATGTCGATCAACGACAAAATCGACAAAATGCGCCTTAGTGCCACGCGTTCGCTGCTCGAACGCGACGACGTCCTCATCGTCGCATCGGTGTCGTGTATCTACGGTCTAGGTATGCCCGAATACTGGCGACAGATGCGTCTAAAGCTTCTTGTAGGGCAAGAATACCGACGTGATGAGCTACTGCTTCACCTTGTAGAACTACAATATAAGCGCAACGACTTTGACTTCGCACGCAGCACTTTCCGCGTGAGGGGAGATATCCTCGATATCTACCCCGCCTACGAAGAAGATCTCGGTATACGCCTCGAGTTCTTTGGAGACGAACTTGAACGTATTAGCGAGATAGATCCTCTCACCGGAAGACTGCTAAAGCGTATCGAAGAGGTGACAATCTACCCAAGCTCCCACCACGTCACACCTGAAGAGGTGCGAGAAAATGCTCTTGTCACCATCAAGGAGGAACTCGGCGAGAGAAAGAAATATTTTGAGGATGAGAACAAGCTCATTGAGCATCAACGTATCCATCAAAGGACGATGTATGACCTTGAGATGATCCGCGAGATAGGCTTCTGCAAGGGGATAGAAAACTACTCACGACACTTCAGTGACCGCGGACCCGGCTCACCTCCTCCTTGCCTGATCGACTACTTCCCTGACGACTTTCTCCTTATCGTGGACGAGTCCCATCAGTCAGTTCCACAAGTACGTGCGATGTATAACGGAGACCGTGCACGAAAAAATTCCCTTGTAGATTTTGGCTTTAGACTGCCTTCAGCGTATGACAATAGGCCGTTGAAATTTGACGAATGGTATGGCAAACAACATCAGACAGTCTACGTGTCTGCGACACCCGCCGAATGGGAGATTCAGGAAGCCGGAGGTGTCATCGTTGAACAAGTCATACGCCCCACGGGGCTTCTTGACCCTAAAATCGAAGTACGTCCAGCTGAAGGGCAAGTCGACGACTGCCTGGAAGACATACGCCAGCATACCTCTCGAGGTGGTCGCGTTCTTGTGACGACACTTACTAAGCGCCTCGCTGAGGATCTTTCCAACTACCTTCTCGATCTCGGTGTTAAAGCAAAATACCTTCATTCCGATATCGATACTATCGAGAGGATGCAAATCATCCGCGACCTTCGTAAGGGCGAGTTCGATGTGTTAGTAGGTATTAACCTACTCAGAGAAGGTCTAGATATCCCCGAGGTGTCACTGGTGTCTATCCTTGATGCCGACAAAGAGGGCTTTTTGCGGAGCGAAACAGCACTCACACAGACATGTGGACGCGCAGCACGAAACGTTGAAGGGCGTGTGGTGATGTACGCTGATAAGATGACGGGGTCTATTGAACGCACCATCGCCGTTACAGAAGCGCGGCGCGCTCATCAAGAAGCCTACAACAAAGAACACGGTATTACGCCTACAACAATCAAGCGCGATATCTCTCCTTTAATGCAAGAGCTTGATGAGGAAGCGGCCTACAGCCACGGTGAAAGCAAAGTTGGCAAGGCTGCTGAAGATAAGCACGAATACCTTACGCCCGCGGAAATTCGTTCCAAGATTGATCACAACGTCAAAGAAATGAACCTGGCCGCGAAAGAGCTGCGTTTCGAAGACGCCGCACACCACCGCGACCTCGTCCGCCACTACGAACAGCTAGAAATCACCCTCGGTTAGCGACTCGCTGCATTAACGAGCGACCGCCAATTCGGAAAACCATGGAGGACATGGAGATGCTTGCGGTTTCTTTCCTTTCTGTCCTGTATTTCCTGTTCCTCCTGGTTTCCCTGTTAATAGAAGGCAAGATACCAGGAAGAGCAGGAAAACAGGACAGAAGAAGGAAAATCACTGGTACATGTTCACGGGGCAGGCAAATTCACTCTTCCTATTCGAATTTAAAAGGAAAAAGTGGACCTGTCTTCAGGGGCGAAGCCCCGACAGCTTTACAGCCTAGGGCGCAAGCCCGTGGTAGGCGTACAAGAGGGTTTTGAGCCCTGCAGAGAGTGTAAAGAAATTGCCGCGACCTTATGTTTAAGTCATAAGTTTCAAGTAACCAATGATATACACCGATAGCGCGAGTCCTCGAGGGCCATGGAGTGCGGCGCTCCGCGCCGCCGTTGTGGAGTTCGGAGATATGGAAAATGCCTTAAGGAGTATAGGTCGGTAGCGATTCTGTCGACGTTGCAAAGCAAAAAGCTCTTTGGAATCGTTCGTATCTCCAAATAAGGAGTCACGAACACTAAAATAGTCCTGTGAGGTACATGTAGACGGTTAAAAGGCGGCGCGGAGCGCACGCACTCCATGGCCCTCGCTGCGCTCGCGCTATAGGGAATCTACGTAGTTAAGCATTAGCGAATTAAGAAGAATTTCGAGCTTACTCCTTTTTTTTCACTCTCGCAGGGCTATCATAAGCTGGTCCTGCGGACCTCATGAAAACGTAAATGTATTTGGAGCGCCGTTGGAGGTTTCCTGACACCTATATCGGAGCAGCATGTGCTTACATATTCTAGATGTGATCCTGTGTGGGTTTCATCCACGGGAAGTAGAGCACATCTCGGATCGAGTGGCTGTTCGTAAAGAACATCACCAGTCTGTCAATCCCAATACCCACACCTGCCGTGGGAGGCATCCCTTGGCAGATCGCCTCCAAGAATTCTTCGTCGAGAGGACTAGCCTCCTCGTCGCCGGCATCTCTGCGGTCAGATTGCTTTTCAAGGAGCTCACGCTGCCTTACAGGGTCGTTGAGTTCGGAGTAGGCATTACAGATTTCCCCGCCGAGCATAAAGCTCTCAAAGCGCTCGATGAGCCCTTCAGCGCGTGCGGCCGGGTCACGGTGTAGCTTGCACAGCGGCGTCGTCTCTTCGGGGTGGTCGATGATGTGATGAGGCTGAATAAGATGCGGCTCGACCTCCACTTCAAACAGCGCAGCAATAAGAAGACCTCGAGCAAGACCTTTGACTTTGTCGGGAGCCACATGTCCACTATCCAATAGGCGCTTGCGGATAGCGTCGTCGTCCAGTGCATCTACGTCGACTTTGGCGTAGTGCTTGAGGCTGTCCTTCATCGTCATGCGAACCCAGGGCGCTTTCACATCTACAGCAACAGGAGCGTCATGCCCTGCGACATCCACAGAAATAACGGTAGTACCAAACAGCTCTAACGCTATTTTCTCGTAGAGTTCTTCAACACAACGCATCATGTCGTTGTAGTCCCAATACGCAGCGTAAGCCTCAAGTAGCGTGAATTCGGGGTTGTGGCTGCGGTCGATGCCTTCGTTGCGGAAGACTTTGCCCAACTCGTAGACGCGCTTCATGCCGCCCACGATGAGCTTTTTAAGAGGAATCTCCAAAGAGATACGCATGAACATGTCCTGGTCCATGGCATGAAGCTTCGTCTCAAAAGGACGCGCTTCTGCGCCTCCGTAGATACTCTGCAGTACCGGAGTCTCTACCTCCAAAAACTCGAGGTTATCGAAGTAGTGACGGATGAGGCGCAAGATGCGGCTACGCATCTTGAAGACATCACGGACATCAGGGTTAGAGATTAGGTCGAGCCAGCGCTTACGGTAGCGCAGCTCCTTGTCGTGAAGTCCGCTGTGTTTGTCCGGAAGCGGAAGCAGGGTCTTTGTCAGTAGCGCGACTTCCTTCGCATAGATTGTTAGCTCTCCCTTACCCGTACGGAAAAGGTGACCTTTGATGCCGATGATATCGCCGAGGTCTAGCTTCTTTTCAATAAGCTTGATGGCCGACGGGGCCTGATCATTTTCTTTGGTGTAGCCTTTCAGCGAGGAGTTGTCGCGGTTTACCATGATCTGGATGCGCCCTTCTTCCCCTTGGATGTGGGCGAAAGCGTTTTTACCCATTGCACGGAAGAGCACGAGCCTGCCGGCAACCTGCACTTCAGGTGTGCTGCCAGCAGCAGCAGCGTCGCTGTCACCCACAGCTTCGTCGGCATAGGTGTCGAGTAGCTGCTGCGCAAAATGCGTAGGCACATAGTTGGCGGGGTAGGGGTCTACACCAAGGGCGTGTAGCTCCTCCAGCTTCTTTGTGCGGTTACAAAACTCTTCGTGTTCGTGATAATCGGGCTTTGTTGTCATCTTTCTATATATCAATGGTTTTCACTAGGGACTAGCATAAGTGCTTTTAAGCAAAAAGGCTAGCCCAAAGGGGGGCTTTTACTCTTGAGGTCTTGAGGAGAGTGGCCGAGGAGGAACTATGGCCTCCATGGTTTCTTCGACATTAGGCGTCGTTGACGTGAGAGAGCTGAGTAAACGGGAGCTTATGGCTAGCGGATGCTGTGCTGTGACCGAGGCACCTGAGTGCGAGAGACTTCCACATGAACGTAGCACCACACTGCCGTCACAAGTACTAGAAGGACAAGGCTCACAGTGGTGAGAACAAAAGATTTTGTTCTAGGGTCGGCATGGACAAATGATTCAATATACTTAAACATGATCGCTCAACCCGTTTTTGCTATCTATCACTATTATGGGATTATAAACGAACTATCGTCAAGTACATACTTCAGAAATATGTCGAAAGTGGGTTTACATCGACAAGCATACGCACATTTCGCGGAAGGCGCAGCTTCTTAAGAGCTGTTTCGAGGACTCCTCCACGCAGGTGAAAACCCCTGGGGCCCTGGACAACAAACTGGAAGCGGAAGCGGTCTTTGACACGGGCATACCCACACGGGAGCGTGGGGTGGAGCTCACAGTCTTGTGGCAGCGCAAAGATTAACAGCTTGCGCAGTTCTTCAGCAGTACGCACCGTCTCACTACTGTCGGTACCAGTAAACACCACTTTAACCATCTGCTGATAGGGAGGATAGTTGAATGCCTCACGGACATTGAGCTCCTCCTCAAAGAATGTGTCTGTGTCAGCCTCCGCAGCAAGTTCCAACGTTCTGTTGTCGGGGAGCATCGTCTGGATGATGACTTCGCCGTGGGCATCTCCGCGCCCAGAACGTCCCGACACCTGAGTGATCAGCTGGAAGACGGTCTCCGATGCCCGGAAGTCCGGAATGTTCAGCGCAGCGTCGCTATTGAGAATACCAACAAGTGTCACCTGAGGGAAATGCAGGCCCTTAGCGATCATCTGTGTGCCAACAAGGACGTCGGCCTTGCCGCTGCCAAAATCGCGCAGTAGCTGCTGGTGGCTGCCTTTGTGCCGTGTGCTGTCGGCGTCCATGCGGATGATGCGCACTCCAGGCATCATGGCGTAGAGCGCCTTCTCAACTTGTTGCGTGCCCACGCCTCGATACTTAAGAGTGTCGGGTGCCCCGCACTCGGGACAGGTCGCAGGCGGAGGGCATAGCGTATGCCCACACAGGTGGCAGCTGAGCTGCTGGTCATTTTTATGGAATGTCAGCGCCACATCGCAGCGGGGGCACTCGACAACATGCTCGCAGCTGCCACATAGCATCGAGGTGTGGTAGCCACGCCGATTTAGAAAGAGGATACACTGCTCACCTCTCCCGTGGCGTGCTTTAATACCCTCGAGGAGCCCCTGAGAAAAGAGAGCGTAGCCTCCGGCTTTCTCCCTTTCGAGGCGCATGTCTACGATACGTACCGTCGGCATCTTCGAGGCATCGGGGCGTGTCGAGAGCCTACTCAGGTGGTATTTCCCACTTTGGCTGTTGTGGAAGGATTCTAGGCTTGGCGTCGCACTACCCAAGATAACCGCGGCACCTTCGAGCTTGGCACGCATGACAGCGACATCGCGGGCATGATAGCAAGGGGCGCTGTCGTTTTGCTTGTAGGAGCTTTCATGTTCTTCGTCGACGACAACAACACCCAAATTCTTTACGGGGCTAAAGATCGCCGAGCGTGCTCCGATGACAATAGACGCATCACCACGCAGTATCCTGTGCCATTCGTCGTGGCGCTCACCGTGGCTGAGGCGATGATGTAAGATGGCAATTTTGTTATCGAAGCGGCTACGAAAACGCTCCATCGTCTGCGGTGTAAGTGAGATCTCCGGCACCAGCATGATGGCACCTTTGCCTTGACAGAGGGCGTAGTCGATCGCTTGCAGGTAGATCTCTGTTTTGCCACTTCCCGTCACACCGTAGAGCAGGTTGACGCCAAAGCGCCCTGCATTAAGTAGGTCTGTGGTGGCCTTGAGGGAGGCAGCCTGCTCCCCACTTAGCGTCTTAGGCTTGGTCCTAAAGTACTCTTCGTTTTGAAACGGCGACCGATCCGTACGCACGATATCTATGAGTAGTAGACCTTTCTTCACCAAACTGTCGACGGGGGCGCGGCTGGTGCCGGCCTGCTCAAGGAGCTCTGTAAGCAAGATGCCTTTACGCACCTTGAGCATCAC
Organism: Chlamydiota bacterium; assembly: GCA_021772415.1. Classification (GTDB taxonomy): domain Bacteria; phylum Chlamydiota; class Chlamydiia; order Chlamydiales; family JAJFMA01; genus JAJFMA01. Next base: position 1,097 of record JAJFMA010000046.1, on the reverse strand, counting down.
GTCCAAGACGTCGACCTGCTTGGGAGAGCGAGCACGCAGACTGCGACAGATGTCAGCCATCTCATCGCGGGTCTTGGCACGCATGACATACTGCTGCTCTTTGGCGCGGACTTTCTCACGTAAACTCGAGGGCAGCATCACTTTGAGAACATGCGACAGCGGACTGCAGTAGTAGTCTGCCATCCATAGTGCCACATCAAAAAGTTCACTAGTGAGAAGAGGCTCGGTGCTTAACACGTCTGCAATGGCTTTGACGGATGGGAAAGTCGAGTCTTGCTTCACATCTAGTATGTATCCACTACGTAAAGATCCGCGCACCGGGACCATCACACGGCAGCCCTTACGCACGCGGTCAGCCATCTCGGGTAGCACGCCGTACTCCAAGCTCTTGTGGATGGCACTGTCCAGCAAGACATCCACGTAGCACGCAAAGGTAATAGGTTTTTTAGGTTCCGCTAACATCGTAAACAGGAGAGCCGTGGATAATTCGAGCCCATGTTTTATCAGATCTGAGCCCATTACGCAACGAACATCCCAGTCAATACTCAGCACCCATCCCAGAGAGAATCCTTCCTCTTTTCCTGTTTGTTCTGAATTTAACAGCAATAGAGGGAGGAGAAGAAGGATAAGGAAAAGGACTTGGTCTGAAAAGCTCCTGTTCCGCCACTTTTACGGCCAAACGGTACTATTTTGGTAGGGGGAGCTCTAGCTGGTCGCTTTTGCGCTCACGCACCATATTAGTTAGGCGATTTTCCGAGACGACCTTGCCCTGCTCGTTGGTGATGGTGATGTCCCACAGCTGCGTCGTACGGCCCAGGTGCTTGGGGCGTGCTGTCCCTATGACAAAGCCCGAGCGCGCCACCTTGAGGTGGTTGGTGTTCATCGACAGCCCCAACACATAATACTGTGTAGTATCTAAGCACAGCAGACCCGCTGTGCTGCCGACGGTTTCGGCGAGAACACAGGAAGCTCCTCCATGCATGATACCGTAGGGCTGGAAAGTTCTCTCGTCTACGGGCATGCGAGCTACGAGAAAATCCTCGCCTATTTCTGTAAATTCTATGCCTAGGGTGGCAATCATCGTTTTCCATGACCAT
>JAJFMA010000045.1 GCA_021772415.1 Chlamydiota bacterium | reverse complement strand
TGCAGGTCACGCACAAAGGGGGTATCTACCCCTACTCGATTGCTAACACCAGCAACGGCGAAACCGTCGAAGCCCGCATTAAGAAGTAGGGATGAAATTCGGTGTTTTTTAAAGGCCTGTAGAGAGTGTGAAGAAATTGGTGGTGATGAAATGACCATTATCCCACATAAGCTCGCACATTTTCCGGCGGCCTGAAAGGCCAGTAACCTGCATAGCCTGGGGCAGCGCCCTGGGAAAGTCCAAAATACACTCTAAGCGCTGTAAGTGCGACACATCCATGCGAAACATCTGTCGCACTTACAGCGCTCAAAAGCTTAATTAGCCTACCTGGGGCTACACCCCAGGCTATACAGGTTACAGCCCTTCGGGCCTAAAAAAAAGGTAACGTTGCGTTTCTTTACACCCTCGTAAGGGCAACATATGTTTTGTGTTAGGCGTCGGAATTTGTGTCGAAGTTGTCTAGAGCGTTGACGGTCTCTTCCCACTCTTGCATTGTTTGGGAGAGCTTTGCCTCTAAATCAGCCTTAGCTTTAACAACTTTCTGGACTTTGTTAGATGCCTGATCGTAGAAACCTGGTTCTGCCATAGCTGCGTGAATGTCCTCGACTTTGGCTTCGATGTCGGTGCTAGACTTCTCTAGCACCTCCAGACGTCGCTCTAGAGCCTTTCTCTGGTTGCGCTGCTGCCGGCGCTGCTCGTAGCTAACGGCGCCCACATTCTCTTGGGGATTCTCACTCTGCGTGAGGTCTGCAACGGTGAGTCCGCTATCCTCTCCGAGTAGGTCCCTAGAGTATGTCGCAACGTATTCTGAGTAACTTCCACTAAAGTCACGAACCCCTTCGGGCTGTATCTCCATGACACGGTTAGCGAGCTTGCTCACAAAGTACATGTTGTGGCTAACAAAAATCAGCGTTCCAGGGTAGCTCTCGAGGGCTTCGACAAGCGTCTCGATACTTTCCATGTCGAGGTGGTTTGTGGGTTCATCAAAAACAAGGATATTGCTGTGCTCTAGCATCATTTTGGCCAGAACAAGACGTGCGGTCTCTCCCCCACTTAGGGCTGAAACACGCTTGTGGACATCGTCTCCGGAAAGCAATGCCTTTCCAAGGGCATCACGCACCTGCTGGTCCGATGCTTGCGGCACCACCGCTCCTAGCCATTCTAGGGGCGATCCGGAGCCTCCGACCTGGGCGCGGTGGTCCTGAGAAAAATAAGACATCGCGCAGCGGTGCCCCCACTTAAAGGTGCCGGTATCGGGCTCAAGGTCTCCAACGAGGATTTTCACTAGAGTCGACTTACCGATTCCGTTAGGTCCGATAATAGCGATTTTATCTCCGCGTGGCACTTCGAATTCGACATCTTTGAGGACTTGTTTTTCGTTGTAGCTTTTCGAGACCCCTTTAACTCGTAGTGGTGTGATCCCTGACGTAGTCTCTGGGACAAAAGACAGGTTGGGGTAGCGCCGTGAGCTGGGCTGTAGCGCCAGGGAGTCCATCTCATCTTTAAGCTTTTCGATCATACGTGCACGCGACTGTGCCTGGCGTGCTTTGGTGGCTTTAGCGCGAAAGCGATCGACGAATGATTGCATTTCTTGTTTACGCCGGTCTTGCTTATCGAGGAGGCGCTCCTTTTCTTGACGCTCTAAGGCTTTGGCGGAGACGAAGTAGTCGTAATTGCCGGCATACATCCTCATGGTGCCATAGTCGATATCGCCAATATGCGTGCAGACGGCATTAAGGAAGTGGCGGTCGTGGGAACTGACAATTACAGTACCGCGGAACTGGCGCAGGTAGCCTTCGAGCCAACGGATAGAGATGATATCGAGGTGGTTGTTGGGTTCATCAAGAAGCAGCACATCGGGCTCACCAAAAAGCACTTGAGCTAGCAGGACCCGGAGCTTGTAGCCTCCAGAGAGTCTACTCATAGGAGCATTATGGGTCTCTTTAGCGAGGCCTAAGCCTGTCAGGATACGTGCTGCTCGTGACTCGGCGGCGTAGCCATTTCTTTGTTCGATGCTTTTTTCGAGCTCAGCAAGCTGCTCGCATTGAGTGTCTGACAACTCTCCTTGTCCAAGCAGAGTATCTTTTTGCTGGAACGCTTCCCACAAGTCCGCGTCACCTTGAAGGACCGTGTTAACGAGAGTCTCGTTCTCATAGAGGTAGTGATCTTGTCGCAGAACGCCTACACGAGCGAATTTGGCAAAGGAGACATCGCCTTTTTCTGCGGTTTCTTTTCCTGCTAGGATGCGTAGTAGCGTGGTTTTGCCGGAACCGTTGGCGCCAACGAGCCCACAGCGGGATCCTGAGGGTAGCTGGAAGCCGACGTTTCTAAAAAGCACGCGTCCGCCGTAGCTCATGCTGAGTTCTGAGACATTAATCATGTGCAATCACGCACCCACATAATGTGGGTGCTTTAGCCGGCTTATACAGCCGTTTCCAGGGTTACTGCCTGGATGACAATAGGTTCTACAGGGACATTCTGGTGGATGTCTTGTGTGCGTGTCGGTACACGTCGGATGGTGTCGACAATGGTCATACCATCGATGACTTCGCCAAAGACGCAGTATCCAAAACCTGCACGGCTTTCGTCGCGGTGGTTAAGGAAGGGGTTATCCACGACGTTAATGAAAAACTGTGACGAGGCACTGTTGATATCTGCGGTGCGCGCCATCGCAAGGGTGCCGCGTGTGTTTCCGAGGCCATTAGCCGCTTCATTTTTGATGGCAGGCTTGGTGTCTTTGTGCTCGAGATCTTTGTCGAAGCCACCACCTTGAATCATGAAATCTTCGATCACGCGATGAAAAACCGTTCCGTTGTAGAAGCCGTCTTTGACGTACGCAAGGAAATTGTCAACGGTTACAGGTGCTTTGTCTTTGAACAGACGCACTCTGATCTCACCCTTATTAGTCTTGACCAGAACGACGGGATTTCCTCCATCGTCAGTGCCGTTAGGGTTTCCAGAACCCTCGCTAGACAGACAGGCCGTGGCGGCGCAACAGAGTCCAGCGAGTAGCATATATAGTCCGGTATTCATGGCAAATGCCTCCTAGTGTAGAATCATGCAAATTAAGGAGTTTAATTTTACCTCAGACGAGAATGTCAATCAATAGTAATTCTAGCCAGATAGATCGCAGTGCCTTCATTATGAGAGGAATAGTACGCCATTAAAAGCGAATTTTTATCCCACATCAGACTTGGATAGCTGGTATCTCCTCCGCTTGGAAGGGAAAGCAGGGGCGTGAGGCTATTGTCTTCTATAAGAAATAGAGCTGTTTTTGGGATTTCCCCGCCGCCTACGAGCTGTCGCCCAGCGGCAAGAAGGCGGCCATCTGGGAGGCACATGAGGTGTGGGCCGCCGATATGTTGGCCGAGATCCGCCCAGATCCACTCGCGATACGGCGCCTTGCTCCGCCCTAGCCATGCGGAAGTTTCCCGACGCACGAGTGCACAAAGTGTGGAGGGTTTTTGGTAGACAAGAGACGCTTCGCTGGGGTATTCCGGTACATTTAGCTGCGTCTTTTCGACGAAATTCTCGCCATCAGCCGAGGAGTGTAGCGCCAGCTCCCACTCTTTGCTGCGATCTAAGATGTCGGTAAATCTGTAGGACATCCCATATGCGTGGCCTTTGCACCACGTTATCTCCCAAAGCCATTGGCCGGGTTTGCAAACCTGCTTCCAATCGCTCCAAGTACTGGCGTCGGAGGAATAGGCTATATAGCTATCAAGCCTCGTGTAGGTAGCGCTGGCATCGCGAAGACCTCCCCCCGCTAAAAGCATGAGGCGTCCATCGGGCATATGTGAGATCTTGGGGTCGCGCAAATCCACACCTTCGAGGTGTAGGTGAGCGAGGGATTTCCAGCTTTTAGTGTCCTTGCTATAGAGTACACGTACCGTGCCATCGCTGCCTGCGGCATGCGCATCCCCTTCTCGCAGTGCGCAGAGCCACAGCTCGCCATATTTCAGAAGGCTGGGGAAGGCGTTATGTGGAGCGGCATTCCATATGCGCTCCACCGATAGTAGCGTGGCTTTCATTTATGCTTTTACGAGAGCTGAAACCTCTGACGAGCTTTCATGCTTGTGGGGTTGCGCGGCAGAACTCTCCTCTTGAGGAGCGGCTACGCCGTTAAAGGGTTCCACAGAGAATTGGCGTCCACAGTCCAGGCAGCGTAGGTTTTGCTTGCCATGCCGGGTGAATCCATTGCGTTTAAATGCCATCGATTCACAGTTTGGACACATACAGTCGGTCATACCTCTCCTTGTTCGTTATCGTTATTTCATTTCACTAAATCACATGACCCAGTCATCTTACAGTAAAATATTAATGGTGACAAGGAAAAATCTGGCTTGACCCCTAAAAGGACTTCTGTGAGCCATTCTGGGCATGCTGATATAGCCGAGAATAAAGTCTAAGGTAAGGCTATGTATTGGAATAGGGCCCTGAAAATGTCGTGAAAGGGACACAAGAGACATAAGGGACATAAGGGACGAAGACCCCTCGCAGCGCTATAACCCCTGATTATTTTCTAATCCGGGGTATAATTTAGCTTTATGCAGTGGCGTGCTTACTTGTGAAGCGTGTGACAAGGTAGATTGCCGCAAGGCATAAACCGAACCCAGGAACTGTTGCAGGCATCACATAGGATGTAATCCATGGGTTCACTGTAGGCCACAAAGCCGCAAAAAGGCCGCCGAGGATAATTCCTGTGATAGCCCCGTATCGGTTGGTTTTTGGGTAGTACAACGCCATCAGAACCAAGGGCCCAAAAGTGCATCCTAATCCCGCCCATGAGTACTGCACTGTCTCCATTAGCGTATCACTCTGTCGATAGAGAGCGATAGCAAGTGCGAGGAACGCGATACTTACTACACCTATGCGGGAGAATTTCAGGAGACGTTTGGAGCTAAGCTTTTTCTTGGAGAAGCGTTTGCAGAAATCCTCGCTGATCACGGTGGCGCAGACAAGGATCTGCGAGTCCATCGTAGACATATTGGCGGCGATGACGGCACATAGCACAAATCCCGCCATCAGAGGATGGAATAGGATGTGAACCATATCCACAAACACCAGCTGAGGGTCGTCGAGTCCATTGGGGAAGAATGCTATGCCTATAATACCAATAGCTGCCGAAGCCAGAATGGCAATAAGTTGCCAGCTCATCCCAACATATTTGGCTTTGGATATATCGTTCACGCTCCTGATACCCATGAATTTTGTGAGCACGTGGGGAAGACCAAAGTATCCTATACCCCATCCGAAGCAGAGAATGAACATCTCAATGAACCAGCTACCGCTCATATCTGGCAACAAAGACATAGGGAGGTCTCGGGCTGCGGCTGCCTGTGTGATAGCACCTTCGGGGAGAGTTGCAAAGGCCATGACCGGTACAATTAAGATCACAATGAGCAGAAATGTCCCTTGGAAAAGGTCCATCCATGCAACTGTCACGTAGCCTCCAACGAAGGTATAGCTCACTGCCACTAGAGTCGCCACAGTGATGCCAAAGTGGTACTCTAGACCAAAGATCGATTCCAGCAGAAGGCCCATTGCGATGAGCCCTGCAGCGAGGTAGTGAGTCATAAACAGCAGCGTCATCGATGCAGTGAGTGTGCGTACCCATCCGGAGGTATCTTTGAAGCGTCTTTCGAAAAATGTCGAAAGCGTGTAGGCATCGAGTTCCTCGGTATACTGGCGAAGCTTAGGTGCAACGAACTGCCAGGTCAGAAACATCCCGAGAAGTAGACCTATCCCGATCCAGCACTGAACAGGACCTCCAAGCCATACTGCCATGGGGAAGGCCATGAATAGCCACGCGCTCATATCACTAGCGTGCGCTGACATTGCCGTAAGCCAAAAATTCAATCCACGCCCACCCATCACGAAGTCTGCTTCGTTGGTACTTTTCCGGTGTACCGTAAGGCCTAGAATAAGTAGTAGGGAGAAGTAGGCAACAAAGGCTATAACAGTGTGTGCATTCATAAATCTTGTACTTTATTTGGATTGATTCAGCGTGTGAATATAGGAGTATGACAGATATTTGAGATAAATCAACCAAAAATTGAGTAGTTTACTAGCTCAACTCAATGAGCGACATAGATTTAACATATGCCCTTCATAGCATGACTTTTGTGGGGTACCATCAATATGAGGTCTGGCCGTTTTCATGTATCGATCGACAGTCCATAGTGCCCGTGGTCTACCTTGATAAGAACGAGCTTAGAAACGATAGCGTGAACTCCAAAAGGACCCTTTTTAGGGGCGAAGCCCCGACAGCTTTACAGCCTAGCCCGTAAGGGCTAGGTAATGTGTAGTGACTATTTAGCTCTGAAGAGAGTGTAAAGAAATGTCACAAGGGCATATATATCACGATAAATTGTTCATGAGACCCGAAGGGGCGACTCATTGTAGCCCCACCCGGCAGGGTGGGGTGAAGCATAGAAAATTCCGGAGCGCTGTAAGTGCGACTCATGGCTCCAGAGGTATTTGTGAAGCATGAGTCGGCCTCAGGCCTCGATAGATTACCCGATATTACCCCCACCCTCCCGGGTGGGGCTACAATGAGTCGCCCCTTCGGGTCTCATGAAAAATCAACGATTTCTCAATCGATCTCGGGATTTCTTTACACTCTCTGTAGAGTTTGGAACGTACTTGTGACCTTTACTCCATGTTACACCCGGGGCTATACAACTTGCTGGCCTTTCAGCCCGCGGAACCTTATATACGCTAGCTCATGAGGATTATATGACCCTCCACGCCTATTGCTTTACTCTCTGTGGGGTCGGTTGTGATTTTTGCCCTTGGCACCCCTTACATAAAAAAATGCCCACATTGAATGTGGGCACCACAACACGCTAAATTTTGTTATGTTTGGTGATTCTGTCGCTAGTCTTCACCTTTAAGGCATGCTTCTAGCGCCATTTCACGCTTGGTCATGATAGAGTCAAACATCTTCATCGCCAGTTGTGCATCGTCGATGTATTCGCGCATCACCGTAACAAAGGCTTCGAGGCGCGCCATTTCCATGATATCCATTGCTATGTCTTGGTCGGATCTATCATTTATATCTTCGTCTCCGTAGCGCGACGCGAGTATCGACAGGTAGATTTCTTCGACACTAGGATCTATGTCATCGAGGGCCACGTTAATTTCGGAGATGTAGGCTTTGCTGACGTCGTTTTTTACGAGGACGCGTTCGACGATAAGATCAGGAAAGTGATCTTTGGGATCCTCCATCAACTCGCACTCGTCCTGCATAAATACGACCTGCTGCTCACTGTCGTCGTCATGAGCAGTGGTCAACGACTCCGCGATTAGCATCGCTGCGGAGGTCGTTAGGGCTAATGCGATCCCAACCATAATGCCTTTTGTGGATCTCACATGTTTCATTGAACGTCCTCCTGTACTATTTCATTGCTTGAAGGCATCGGTCCACAGTAGAGCTGCGCAACCCATCAATTTCATCTGCCATAGCAGTGACTGTGGTCGTATCGCTCCATCCGTGGCGTTGCATGGTTTCATTAAAGACCTCGCTGGCCACCTTTTTGCGGATTTTTACAAGCAAAGGACCATGAACCGGCGCTTGCATTGGGTTCGGGTCGGTCTGCTGGGCTATTTCACGGATACGTTCTTCCATCAAGGCCGCAGAAACTTCAAGGTCCTGAAGGACACTTGTTGTCAGGTTGGCATCGACACCGTGACTTTTAAGAACGCTCGCTACGGCATCGGCGGGGAACATCTCGTCACTCATCGACACCAGGCATTTTTCGACGCCCTGTATCTCTGGTGGCGTAAACGCAGCCTCGGCCCATACTGTATTCGTGGACATGCATGCAGCAGACATCATCAATCCTGCTATCACCTTTTGTAATGCCCGTGTGTTCATGATTCCTCCCGGGTAATCAATTTGGCTCACTTGGGCACCTCATCGCAGCAGTGATAGTGCAAGTTTTGGGCCAATATGACTGACTAGCGGACAAAATTGATCAGGTCGTGGTATTGTGAGCCATCGACTGGAGAAAATTCGAGTGGCCAATGATTCTTGATGGTAAAGCCCTCGCTAAGGAAATCCACGCAGAGATCGCTGCGGAGCTTGCGCCTGTCCCTATTGAGGAGCGGCCCAAACTTGTCGCTGTCCTTGTTGGCGACGATGCTGCGTCACAGATCTATGTTAACAGTAAGATGCGTGCCTGCAAAAAGGTTGGTATGCCCTCGGAGAAGCTGGAGCTTCCGGCATCTCTATCCCAGGAGGCTCTACTCGAGCATATCGAGCGCCTTAATGCCGATCCGTCGGTCTATGGCATCTTGGTTCAGCTTCCTCTTCCTCAACACCTTAATGCTCTAGTCGTGGCCCAAGCTATTGCGCCTGATAAAGATGTCGACGGTGTCCATCCCGTTAACTACGGCAAGCTCCTTATGGGAGAGCCTTCGGCATTTGTGCCCTGTACACCTTTGGGAATTCAGGTGATGCTGGAGCGCAACAACGTCGACATCCAGGGGCGCCACGTCGTCATTGCTGGGCGCAGTAACATCGTGGGTAAGCCGTTAGCCTGTCTATTAGTGCAGAAGGGCAAGAATGCCAATGCTACAGTTACCGTTGTTCACAGTAGGACTAAGAACCTAGCAGCATTTTCTCGTGAGGCAGATATTTTAGTGGCTGCCATAGGTCAGCCTGAGTTTTTTACTGCCGATATGGTAGGTGAAGGGGCTGTTGTCATTGATGTCGGCCAGAACCGCATCGACGACCCTGCCACGCCGCGGGGGTATCGCCTTGTGGGTGATGTCGCCTACGACGAGGTGGCTGAAAAAGCATCTTTGATCACTCCAGTTCCTGGTGGTGTAGGTCCTATGACGATAGCAATGTTACTATCTAACACCCTGACGGCTTTCCGCCGCTACGCTTGAGTGATGCATGCGTAAATGGGCAATCCTTGCAGCTATACTTTTTAGTAGTCTACTTCTGCGCTTTTCGGGTTTAGTAAGCTGGGGCAAGGATCTCCGTACAGTGACTGAGTGGCGGGGTTTTGCGATGACAATGCCCTACCACATTAAAGTCGGCAACGCTCTGAGCTCTTCTAAAGAAGAGGATGTCAGCACCAGCATCCGCGCAACATTTGACGAGGTACACTCCGTCTTTAACCAGTGGAATCCCGACTCCGAGGCGGCACAAATCAATGGGCTTGCGGCACATCAACGCTATCGCCTTTCTCCGGAGATGGCAGCATTTATAGAGCTTACCGATGGCCTGGTGGCGCTAACTGAAGGTCGCTTCGATCCTACCATAGGACCTGTCAAGGAGCTGTGGCTGCGACAGCTTGAGCAACGCAAAATCCCCACTACTCATGAGCTAACGAAGCTTCAGGCTGTTGTAGGATGGAAGAACATTCATGTGGTCGGAGACGTCCTCTGGAAGGAGCACTCCGAAACTACCGTCAACTTCGATAGTATCGCTAAAGGCTATGCTGTGGATATGCTAGTCGAGAGACTGCAGAAGTTGGGTATTAAAGATCTCTATGTCGAATGGGGCGGTGAGATCCACGCAATCGGACAACACCCTGACAGGCGCCCTTGGCGTGTGGCCATTCGTGGCATCGACAGCGACGACATCTCTGAATCTCTCGCCTATGTCAGCCTCAATGACAGCGCTATCGCTACTAGTGGCGACTACCTCCAGCATTGGGAGCTTGAATGTGATGACGGAGCAGTTTTAAGTTTCACACACCTCGTAGATCCCTCTACTGGGCGTTTGTTAGAAAGACGCGAAGGCGCCATCGCAAGTGCAAGTATTGTCACTGACGGCTGCGCTGTCGCCGACGCATTAGCTACAGCGGCATGTGTTTTTGGAGATGTCGATAGTGTCAAAAAGTGGTTTTTAAAGGTACGTGAGCGCTACCCTGACGCCAAGCTCTACCTCTCCGAGAGGCATTAAATCCGGAGTGAAGGTCAAAATACGTTCTGAGCCATGCAGAGAGTGTAAAAGAACAGAGGAGCAAACTCGAAACACTTCTTAATTCGCTAATGTTTAACCACGTAGATTCCCTATAGCGCGAGCGCAGCGAGTGCCATGGAGTGCGTGCGCTCCGCGCCGCCTTTTAGCGTTCACGTATAACTCTCAGGCTTATTTTAGTGTTCGTGACTCCTTGTTTGGATATGCGAACAAACCCAAAGGGCTTTCTGCCGTGCCACGTCGCCAAAGCAATCATCTACAGATACTTCTCAAAAGCATTTTTCATGTCTACGAACTCCAAAAAGGCGGCGCGGAGCGCACGCACTCCATGGCACTCGAGGACTCGCGCTATCGGTGTATATCATTGGTTGCTTGAAGCTTATGACGTAAACATAAGGGCGCGAGGATTTCTTTACACTCTCTGCATGGCTCAGAACGTATTTTGACCTT